>MNUR01000001.1 GCA_001871115.1 Elusimicrobia bacterium CG1_02_56_21
ATTATTATCAGAAGCAGCACAGCCAGGGAGAAAGCCCACAGGTAGGCCGATAGCGGAGAGAGGAGCAGCGCGCCGTTGAACATTGCGAGTTCCGCCGAAGGAGCTCTTCTGAAGAATGTTATTAAGACCAGGACAGCGCCCAGGGCTATAAGTCCCTGCGCCCCGCGCAGCTGCTTAAGGAAAATAGGCAGAAGCAGGCAGCCGAAACCGGCCAGTATCAGCAGCAGGGGGCCGGAAAGGGCGGAGGCGGCGTAGCCGAGAGGGTCGGGTATCATTCGTTTTTCTCCCCGCCCAGCACTATCTTTACTTCCGCCGGGGACGGCGCGGTGCGCTGCTGGGATAGAGCGATATAGTTGTTCACGGCCGGCAGCGCCCTTTTAAGGAAGGGGTTGGGCCAGACGCCTATCAGTACTATGAAAACCAGAATAGGGGCCAGGTACAGCCATTCTCTCAGGCAAAGGTCCGGCAGAACCTTGTTCTCGGTATGTCGCAGAGGGCCGAAAATCACGGCCTGGTACATGCCGAGCATATACACGGCGGAAAGAATGATTCCGGTTACCGCCGCTCCCGCGAGCCAGGGGTAAACTTTGAAAGAGCCGAAAAGAACCAGGACTTCTCCGATAAACCCGTTGAGCCCGGGAAGGCCTATTGAGGAAAGGGTGACTATCATAAACACTGCCGAGAAGGCCGGCATCACTTTTGCCAGGCCGCCGTAATCCTCTATTATCCTGGTATGACGGCGTTCATAAAGCACGCCGACCAGCAGGAACAGCGCTCCGGTCGATAGCCCGTGGTTTACCATCTGAAGCACGGCTCCGGATACGGCTGCCGGCTCGAAAGACATGATGCCGAGTATTATGATTCCCAGGTGGGCAACCGAGGAATAGGCGACCATTTTTTTTATGTCATGCTGGCTCCAGGCAACTAGCGAGCCGTAAATGATGCCGATCACCCCCAGGCCGGCCAGCCAGGGCGCGAAAGCCCTGGCTGCGTCAGGGAACAGCGGGACAGCAAGGCGGAGATAGCCGTAGACGCCCATTTTAAGGAGCACGCCGGCCAGAAGCACGCTGCCGGCGGTAGGAGCTTCTACGTGAGCGTCAGGCAGCCAGGTATGAAAAGGGAAAAGCGGGACTTTGACGGCAAAAGCCAGGGCAAAAGCCGCGAACAGCCAGAACTGCGCCTGGGCGGTCAAAGCCCCGCCGTAGAGAGCCGGCAGCGAGAAGGTCCACGCGCCGGTAGCCGCGTGATGTGCGGAGACCACCCATAAAATAGCTACCAGCATCAGTACCGAGCCGGCCATGGTGTAGATAAAGAACTTGAGCGCGGCGTAAATGCGCCGCGGCCCGCCCCAGATGCCTATCAGGAAGTACATTGGGATAAGCATCCCCTCCCAGAAAATGTAGAACACGAACAGGTCCAGGGCCGCGAAAACGCCTATCATCGAGGCTTCCAGGAACATCAGGGTAGCGTAATAAGCGCGGCGGCTTTCTTTTATATAGCTGAAAGAGGCCAGCACGGCTACAGGCATAAGGAGGGCGGTGAGCATTATCATCAGCAGGCCGATGCCGTCAATGCCGAGGAAATAGTTTATGCCGAAGGAGGGCAGCCACGGCCTGGTAAATTGAAATTGCATGGCGGTTTGAGCCGGGTCGAAGCCTCTGTAAAGCGTAAGTGAAACTATGAAGGTCCACAGCGCGCCGGCCAGTGCCAAATCCTTAATAATATTGTCTTTTTCCGGCGGGACTGCCAGCAGGACCAGGCCCGTAACGATAGGCAGTATTATAAGAAAAGAAAGAGGGTTGGTTATGAATTCCATTTATATTATCCAATAAAGCATCAGCGCTACGCCTATGGCGAATACCAGCGCGTAAATATCCAGGCGTCCGCCCTGCGCCCGGGCCAGGGCTTTGCCCGCAGTATAGGAGGCGTTCGCCGAGCCGTTCACCAGCAGGCCGTCAATAAGGCCGGCGTCCACCAGCTGGTACATGATTTTGACGGAGACAAACCGCAGCGGCTTTATGATAAGGGAAATGTAGATCTCGTCCACATAGAATTTGTGGCAGACCAGGGAGTGGATTCGGGGCAGGGCGACTTTGAGCGCGGCCGCGGTACGGGGCAGGGTCAGCAGGAAGGCCGCCGCTATGCCGGAGAACCCTGCCGCTACCGAGATCATCATAAGGCGGGCAGCTACCGGGTTATGCTCTGCGCCGTGCGCGGCGAAGGGTTCCAGGAAGATAAAGAGCCGCTCTTTAAGCAGGAAGCCGCCGGCCAGCGCCAGCAAACCCAGGGCAGCCATCGGCAGGGTCATTAAAAGAGGCGATTCGTGGGCGTGGGTCCGGCTCCGCTTGTCCCTGAGGAAAGTGAGAATGACCAGGCGGGTGGTATAGAAAGCGGTAAGAGCCGCTGTCAGGACTCCCGTGCCCCAGACAAAGATCCCGCCGTGCTCGAAAACTTTTTCAAGTATCAGGTCTTTGGAATAGAAGCCGGAAAGGCCGGGAACTCCGGCGATGGCCAGCCAGCCGGCTGCCATCAGCAGGAAAGTGAAAGGCATTTCCCGCTTGAGCCCCCCCATCTTGAACATGTCCTGCTCCCCGCTCATCCCGTGTATTACCGAGCCGGCGCCCAGGAACAGCAGCGCTTTGAAGAAAGCGTGCGTGGCCAGGTGGAAGACGGAGGCCGAGAAAGCCCCGGCTCCGGCGGCCATGAACATATAGCCCAGCTGGCTGACGGTGGAATAAGCCAGGACCTTTTTGATGTCTTTCTGGAGCATGGCTATCACCGCCGCGAAGAAAGCCGTAAAGCAGCCGGTAAGCATAACCACTTCAAGGGCTTTCGGCGCCAGTTCATAAAGGAAATGCAGGCGGGCCAGCATATAGACGCCGGCTGTGACCATGGTGGCCGCGTGGATCAGGGCCGAGACCGGGGTGGGGCCGGCCATAGCGTCCGGCAGCCAGACATGGAGAGGGAACTGGGCCGATTTCCCGGTAGCGCCGAAAAAGAGGAGCAGGCAGATCAGGGTAGGCGCGGCCATACCGAGCACCGTGGCGGAGGTTAAAAGTGAGGCGTTCTTTTCCAGCGAGGCGAAGTCCATCTCTACCGCTCCCTGCATAGAGAGCAGCGCGAAAAGGAGCATCAGGCCCAGCAGGAAGCCGGCGTCGCCGACGCGGTTGGTTATAAAAGCTTTTTTGCCGGCCGAGGCTTTTTCCGGATCTTCGTGCCAGAAGCCTATTAAAAGGAAGGAGCAGAGGCCCACGCCCTCCCAGCCTACGAACATGATAAGCGGGTTGTCGGCCAGGACCAGGGTGAGCATGAAGAAAACGAACAGGTTGAGATAGGCGAAGTAGCGGTTAAATCCGGAGTCGCCCTTCATATAGCCGATGGAATAAACGTGTATGAGGAAACTGACCCCGGTAACTACCAGCGCCATTACGGCCGAAAGCGGGTCGAAGCGCAGCGCAGCGTCCACGCTGAAGCTGCCGGCCGAGATCCAGTTGTAAAGCGTGTCCCTGAGCAGCCGGTTTTCAACAGGCAGGTTCAGAAGGTCCGAAAAAGAGAGGGCGGCGAAAACGAAAGAAATGAAAATGGCCAGGGCGCCGAGTAAGCCGCCCGCCCTGTCGCCCAGGAACTTCTTGCCCAGGAGACCATTGAGCACGAAGCCCGCCAGCGGGGCCAGGAGTATCCATTTCAGCAGAGGGTAATAATTTCCTTCCATGTGTTAAAATCCGTTTCGTCCAGTTTAGCCGGCTGCAGCTATCCTTTTAATTCTTTAATGTTCTCCGCCTCCAGTGTTTTAAAAACCGAGGCCAGGGTTATTATAAGCGCCAGGCCGACGCCGGCCTCGGCAGCGGCTATTGCAAAAAGCATCAGGGCGTAAGCCTGTGAAACAGTCCCGGGCGAGAGGGCTACCAGCGCTATATTAGCGGCGTTGAGCATGAGCTCAAGGAACATGAGCATGCGCACAAGGCTGCCGCAGGTGAGGAAGCCGGCCGCGGCCAGGGAGAAGAGAACGAAGGCGATGCCCGCGAGAGAGTAGGCGCTCATGAGGACCTCTTCCCGGCGGCCAGGGTTACGGCGCCCACTATGGACGCCAGTATTACGAGCGACAGGAGTTCGAACTGAAAGGTGAACTGCCCGAACAGAGCGCGGGCCAGGTCCAGGGTCCCGGTTTCTGAAAATTCGGGAGAGAACACCGTTTGCTTAAGCAAGGCTGAAACTTTGAGCAGTTCCGTAAGTATTACGGCGGCGGCGGCCAGGCCCAGCATTTTTATAAAGCGGCTCTTTGAGGGCTTGTCGCGCCAGGCGGCCGGGGTGGCGGTGAGCGCTACTATAAATAGCGTCATTATTGCGCCCGCGTAGAGTATTATCTGAAGCGCGGCCAGAAGCTGCGCGCTGAGCGCCAGGTAAAGGCCCGCTGTTGAAAGAAGTGCGGCCAGCATGAGCATGGCGGCTTTTACGGGCTCGCGCTGGAAGATCATCAGGAGCGTGGCAAGGGCGGCCAGGCCTCCGAAGAGATATATCGCGGCGTTGATGATCATTCTTCCCCCCGCGACTTAAGATACTCGTTGGCCAGGCGGTTTGCCGCGCCTTTGCGGGACGGTTCTTCTTCCGAAGGGGTTGTTAAATCGTATCCGGACCGTGCATTTCCGCTTTGTGCGTGGGCGGAGCCGTCCGGCAGGTTGCGGAGCAGGCTTTCTTTGGTCATGATCATTTCTTCCCTGGTTAAGGCACCGCCGGGGATTTCACGGGTGTCCATGGCTATCGCGTCTTCGGGGCAGGCTTCAACGCACATGCCGCACATTACGCAGCGGGACAGGTCGATATCGAAAACGGCCGGGTATTTCTCAACAGTGTTCTCCGTGTATTCGGCGGCTTCTATGTGTATGCAGTAGGCGGGGCAGGCGGTCTGGCACATGAAGCAGGCTACGCATTTGGGAGAGCCGTCCGAGCGCATTTTAAGGCGGTGCCTGGTGCGGAGATTGGCGTTGCCGGGCAGCGGGCGCGTCTGTTCCGGGTACCGTATTGTAGGCATGCCCTTGGGGTTTAAAAGGTTCGTGAAAAAATGCCGGGTGGTTACGGCTATGCCGCGGGCTATCTCCCGGAGATAGATTCTCTCCAGCAGGTTCAGCGGCTTGTTGTTTACTTTCTTTACGCTTATCATAGTTGAAATCTTCGGCCGGCTACCTGGCCAGTATCGTCAGTACGGCCCCGGTTATAAGGATGTTGAGCAGTGCCAGCGGCAGCAGAGCTTTCCAGCAGAGCCCCATCAGCTGGTCAAAGCGGAAGCGCGGCAGGGTCCAGCGCACTATCAGCAGGAACCAGCAGAAAAATACGGTCTTGGCGGTGAAAGCGCCTGCCTGCAGGGCTGCGACCAGGTAGTGGTTCATCGGTAAAGCCGGCCCGCCCGGGAACAGGAAGCCGGTATCGTAGAGATAAGGTACCTGCCAGCCGCCGAAGAACAGCGTTGCCGCCAGCATTGAGATCAGAACTATCTCTATGAACTCGGCGAACATGAAAGCCGCGAAGCGCATCGAACTGTATTCCATGAAATAGCCGATTATTTCAGACTCTCCCTCTACCAGGTCGAAGGGGGTTCTCTTGTTCTCCGCGATAGCAGCGGTCATAAAAAGGATAAAGGCGAAAGGCTGGTATATAATGCCCCAGGCCGGGATAAAGCCCAGCAGCAGGCTGCCCTGCGCGCGGACCATGTCCTGCAGGCTGGCCGTGCCGTATATCATCATAAGGCCGACCAGCGTCAGGCCGAGCACTACTTCATAGGAAACCATCTGCGCGGCTCCGCGCATTGCGCCGAGCAGGGCGAAATTGCTCTTTGAGGCCCAGCCTCCCAGGAAAACCCCGTAGATGGCCAGGCCCGACAAGGCCAGTATGAAGAAAAGTCCGAGGGGCAGGTCGGCGATCTGGAGCTCCACCTGGTAGCCGTAGATCATCACGTAGTCGCCGAAGGGAATAACGGCGAACAGCGCCAGCACTGGCACCAGGGCGAAGAAAGGCGCGAGGGTGAAAAGCAGTTTCTGCGCCCGGCCGGGAACGAAATCCTCCTTCATGATCATCTTGATCGCGTCCGCTATCGGGTGGAAGAGCCCGTTGAAAGAGAAGCCGAATACGGAAGCCCGGTTGGGCCCGATGCGGTCCTGCATCAGCGAACTTACTTTCCGCTCGGCCAGCGTCATCAGGGCGGTAAAGCCCATCACGGCTCCAAGGAAGGCGAGTATCTTCGCGCCGGCGATTCCGGTGAAGAGCAGGATATCCTTATTAGCCTCGAAAAATTCCATTATTTAAGTTCTATTCCCTCAAGAGCGTCTTCCGCGGATTCCAGTCTCAGGGAATCCCCGCTGTAGGCCGCGAGCTTGTTTACTACGGCCCAAAGAGGCTTTACTCCTTCCGGCGCCTTTACGGGCGGTTCGGTGCGGCGGCGCAGGCCCTGGTAGTTAATGAAAGTTCCGGGGGTCTCAAAGTAAGAGGCGTAGGGAAGCGTGGCATAAGTATCTGGCGGTATTTCCCCTCTGTTGGCCGCAAAAACGATAAGCCGGGTTCCGGCGGACTTAAGGGCCTGCTTTATCAGCCCGGCCGCGCGCGCTTCGGTCAGAACCAGTTTTATTTCTCCTGCCGTGATGCGGCGCGAGAGTTCCGCGAGCTTTATTCCGCCGTGGGCCGCGCCTACGGCCTTTACGCCGGAGGTGTTGGGGGCGGAGTCTTTGTTAATGAGTATTCCGTCTTTTATCCCCTGCTCTGAATTGAAGTCGAAGCAATAGCTCCCGGTTTTTACCCCGTCTTTGGCAAGGCGGGCCAGCGCGGCGTTGTCCTCTATGGAAAGCCAGGGTGAACCCAGTATTGCGACGGAAGTCCGTGCTTCGTCTATGCGGCTGGCGACTTCGCGGAGGGCCGGTTCCAGGTCTATGAGCCCGTTCTTGATCACGCCTTTAGAAAGCCTGTCTCCGGCCTGGACGGACTTGTAGGTAAGGCGGCCGTGGTCGCAAAGCCAGGTGTTAGTATCCGGGTTAGGCCTTGGGACCAGGCGGTAGATAATATTTTCGTTATGGTGCGCTTCAATTAGGCAGCCCGTGGCGCAGCCGAGGCAAACAGTAGGAACTTTTTTAAGGAACCAGACCCGGGATTTGAAGCGGAAATCGCGGGAAGTGAAAGCGCCTACGGGGCAGATATCGGCTATGTTCAGCGAATACCCGTTGTCCAGGGCTTTTCCTTCCTTCAGACCTATATAGGAATGGTCGGCGCGCTCCATCACTTCCAGCTCGGAGGTTTTAGTGACCTCGGAGCAGAAGCGGACGCAGCGGGTGCAGAGTATGCAGCGCTCTTTATCAAGCACCAGGTGCGGGCCTACGGGCCGGCGCTTTTCGCGGCGGACTTTGTCGGCCATCCTGAAACGGCTGGGGGCCAGGCTGTAGTCCATGTAGTAGTCCTGGAGGCCGCATTCCCCCGCCTGGTCGCAGATGGGGCAGTCCAGCGGGTGGTTTATAAGCAGGAATTCCAGCACGTCACGGCGGGCGGCTTTTACCTTGTCCGAGGTTGTGCTCACTATCATCCCCTCGGCGGCTTCGGTGGAGCAGGCGGTTAAAAGCTTGGGGGCTTTTTCAACTTCCACCATGCACATCCGGCAATTGCCGGAAATGGAAAGCTTCGGGTGGTAGCAATAGCGGGGGATATAGACGCCAAGCTGCTGGGCCGCCGCGAGCAGCGTCGTCCCTTTTTCTACTTCTATGCTTTTCCCGTCTATTGTAAGTTTAGGCATCGTTAGTAAATAGCAGCCGGCGAAGTATTACGGTTATTAGACGGACCTTAGGGCTGATCCTCCGGTCCTCTGGTCCTCTAGCCCTCTCCCCTTCCCGCAGGTTTCTCCCCGGGCGTGCGCCTCGAATTCGGCGCGGAACTTTTTTACAAAACTTATTACCGGCATGGCCATAGCGTCGGCCAGGGGGCAGATGGTGCGGCCCATCATTCCGTCCGCCACGGAGTAAAGCGTGTCTATTTCCTTCTCGTCCGCTGCGCCTGCCTCGAACCTGTTCAGGATCTTCTCTATCCAGCCGCAGCCTTCGCGGCAGGGGGTGCACTGTCCGCAGGATTCGTGGTGATAGAAGCGGGCCAGGACCTGCAGGAGCTTAACCATGCACTGGCTGTCATCTATTACTATTACGGCTCCGGACCCCAGCATGGAGCCCGCGGCCGCGAGAGATTCATAATCCAGGTTTACTGCTCCGGCTTCCGAGGCCGTCAGTACCGGAGTGGAGGAGCCGCCGGGAATCACCGCTTTGAGCTTTTTGCCGGGCTTCAGTCCACCGCAGTTCTTTTCTATCAGCTCCATGAGCGGCGTGCCGAGCGGAAGCTCGTAGACGCCAGGTTTGTTTACCGGCCCGCTGACGCAGAACAGCTTTGTTCCGGCGCTCTTGCCTATCCCGATGGACGCGTACCACTCTCCGCCTTTATCTATTATAGCGGGGATCGCCGCCAGAGTCTCTACGTTGTTCATTACGGTGGGGCAGCCGAACAGGCCTTTTACTGCAGGGAAAGGCGGTTTAAGGCGCGGCTGGCCTTTGTGGCCTTCCAGGGATTCAAGGAGGGCGGTTTCTTCGCCGCAGATATAGGCTCCCGCTCCGCGGTGCGTGAAAATCTCAAAATCGAAGCCGGAGCCCAGGATGTTCTTGCCTATAAAGCCCTTGGCGCGCGCGGCGGCGATGGCTTTGTCCAGGAGTTCCGTTTCTGCGGCGAATTCGCCGCGGATATAAATATAACCGTGCCCGGCCCCTATGGCGAAGCCGGCTATGGCCATTCCCTCCAGCAGCGCGTGGGGGTTTTTGATTATCAGTTCCCTGTCCTTGTAGGTACCTGGTTCTCCTTCATCGGCGTTGCAGACCAGGTAGCGGGGGCCGGGTGCGTCCTTGGGAATAAAAGACCATTTGAGACCGGCCGGGAAGCCCGCGCCGCCGCGGCCCCTCAGGTTGGATTTTTTAACTTCATCAATAATCTCGGCCGGCTTCAGAGACAGAGCCTTTTTCAGCGGCCTATAGCCGCCGCTCGCAAAATACGCCTCCAGGTCGGCGACATTATCTTTAAGAAGGATGTTTTCCATTAAATTCTCAATGCCGCGGCAGGCGGCCGTGCTTTAGTTCTTCGAGCAAGGCGTCCAGCTTCTCTTCATTAAGATTTTCAAAGTAGTGCTCGTTCACCTGCATCACCGGCGCCGAACCGCAGGCGCCCAGGCATTCCACGGAGGAGAGGGTGAATATTCCGTCTTTCGTGGTTTCTCCCTCTTCAATGGCCAGTTTCTTTTTCAAGCCGTCGAGCAGCCCGGCGGCCCCGGCCATGTGGCAGGAAATATTGCGGCAGACCTGCAGATGGTATTTGCCCGCCGGCTCCCGCTTGAACATAGTATAAAAAGTCGTCACCGCTTTTACGCGCGAATACGGCAGTTCCAGGAGCTGGGCCAGCGCGTCCATCCCCTCCTCCGCGACATAGCCCGCTTCTTTCTGAAGTTCAAGCAGGAGAGGAATAAGGGCCGCGTCCGCGCGCGGGTACCGCGCGCAGATCTTTGCCGCTCTTGCTTTGAATTCTTCGCTGAGTATAAAAGCCATGGATTAAGAGGTCTCTCCGTTCACCTCTCCAGCTCTCCGCCGATCATGTTTATCTGGCCGAAGGTGGAAATAATGTCCGCTATATAGCCGCCCTTTATCATTTGCTTAAGCCCGCCGGTAAGCGCAAAGCACGGGGGGCGCACCCGCATCCGCCAGGGGCTGCCTGTGCCGTCGCTTACAATATAGAAGCCTAGTTCGCCGTTGCCGCCTTCCACTGCCTGGTAGACTTCGCCTTTCGGGGGCTTTACTCCCTCGAAGGTGAGTTTAAAATGAGCCATCAGGGCTTCGATATTGCCGCTGACTTCTTCCTTGGGCGGGAGTATCACATTGTAGCCCGGGTGGTTTATGGGCCCCTCGGGCAGCTGCGCCAGCGCCTGCTCGACAATGCGCATGCTCTGGTTCATCTCTTCCATGCGGACCAGGTAGCGGTCGTAATTATCCCCGTTAGAGCCTACCGGGATGTCGAAATCGAAGCGGTCGTAGACCAGGTACGGGGTGGCTTTGCGCACGTCCAGTGGCATCCCGGTGGAGCGCAGGGCCGGGCCGGTGAAGGAAAGGGCGATCGCGTCTTCCTTGGAGATGTTTCCTGTATTGTGGAGGCGGTCGTAGAAGATCCGGTTGCGGGTCAGCAGCTTGTCCGCGTCTGAGATATTTTTGCGCACCGTTTTAAACACCTCGGCCGTCATCTGCCTGAAGTCAGGCGGCAGGTCCCGCGTAAGGCCCCCCACCCGGGTATAGGCGGGCGTGACGCGGCCGCCGGCTACCGCGTCGGTCAGGCGGTACAGCGCTTCGCGGGCGTTTATGAGGTAGAAGTAGACCGTGAAGGCTCCCAGTTCCATTGCGTTGGCGCCTATGCAGGTAAGGTGGTCGGTCAGGCGGGAGAACTCGCTCATTATAACGCGGATGTACTGGCAGCGGAGCGGGGTTTCTATCCCCATCAGTTTCTCCACCGTCAGCGCGAAGCCGGCATTGTTTATAAAAGGTGATACGTAGTTAAGGCGGTCTGTGTACGGCACACACTGGTTATAGGTGACATTCTCGCAGGTTTTTTCAAAGCCGCGGTGCAGGTAGCCGATCTCAACGTCAGCGTCGGCGACGCGCTCGCCCTGCACGGTCAGCAGTACCCTGACTATGCCGTGCATAGCCGGGTGGGACGGTCCCATATTGAGAACCATCCGCCCGTCCTCGAGGGTTTCCAGGTTCCAGTTCTTATGGGTTTCTGCGTTCTTCTTTTCAGTCATGAGTTGCTGATCCGTCGTTTCTTCCCCGCCAGCCTGTTGCTAGTCCCTGTGGGGGATCCTGGGCTGTCTTTTTTTAAGCGGGTAGTCTTTGCGCAGCGGGTGGCCTTCGAAGCCTTCGTACATAAGTATCCGCCGCAGGTCCGGGTGGCCGGTGAAATTTATCCCGTACATATCGTAAGCCTCGCGCTCGAACCAGTTGGCGGCGGACCACAGAGGCGTAAGGGAAGCCACGCTGGCTTCGGTTTCCTGCACGGGGCATTTAAGCCGCAGGCGGTAGTTGTGTTTTGATGAATAAAAATGGCAGACCAGCTCAAAGCGGGGTTCGCGCGGAAGATAGTCTACCGCGGTGAGGTCCATCAGGAAATCAAAACCCAGTTCGTCTTTGAGGAAAGCGGCTGTCTTGAGCAGCGCCTCTTTCTTGAGGAGGACGGTGTCGTCCCCGCGGAAAGAGTGCGTCTCCAGCACCTCTTCGGGAAATTTTGACCTAAGGGTTTCCAGCAGGTAGCCGGTCATTTGTATCTGTCCGCCTTTAAGGCCATAGGCCCTGTCGCGGCGCTGCCGGTCGCTTTGCGGTCCAGGACGGACTCTTTCGAGACTTTCTCCTGCAGCTTTACCAGCGCGTCCAGGATAGCCTCGGGGCGCGGAGGGCAGCCGGGGATATAAATATCCACCGGGATAATCTTGTCTATGCCCTGTACGGTGGCGTAATTGTCGTAGAATCCGCCGGAGGTGGCGCAGACCCCGAAAGAGACCACCCATTTGGGTTCGCACATCTGGTCGTAGACTCGCTTTAAAACCGGTGCCAGTTTCTCATTTACCGTCCCGACTACAAAAAGCACGTCGGCCTGGCGCGGGGAGAAGCGGGGATATTCCGCTCCGAAGCGGGCTATGTCGTAGGTGGAGGCCCACGCCGACATGAACTCCATACCGCAGCAGGCGGTGACAAAGGGATAATTGAAGAACGAGTACTTACGGCCCCAGTTAACCGCCTCGTCGAGGCGGGTGGTGAGGTAGGAGTGCCCGAATACGGTTTCTAGTCCCATTCCAGGGCTCCTTTCTTTACGACGTAAATAAGGCCTGCGAAAAGGACGGACAGGAAGGCCGCCATCGCGTAGAAAGCGACGGGGCCGAGCGCCCTGAAAGATACGGCCCAGGGGTAAAGGAACACTATCTCTATGTCGAACATTACGAACAGGACCGCGACAAGGTAGAAATTTACGCGCGCAATCCCGCGCGGCTGCATGGCCGGCGGCATACCGCATTCAAAGGATTCCTGCTTTACGGCGGTTTTCTTTTTAGGCCCGAACATGACGGAAAGGATCAGCATCCCGGCGGCTACCGCCAGCCCGAATCCCGTTGTCATAATCAAGGCGAGGTATTGGCGCATTAATTAAATTTTACTATATATCGCAAGCCGCAGTCCCATGTTTTTATGCATATTGTTTCTTGATAAAATACATACCGGAGTCCGGCACCCCTTCAGGGTAGAGAAAGCCTCACCGAGACTGAACCTGTTAGCCGGAGGCGGTTGAGGGGCTGCTCCGGGCCGTAATCGGGGCGCATGAATATTACTATAATCTTCAAATGCGAATACTGGTAACCGGGGCCGGGGGTTTTGTCGGCACAGCCATTTTAAAAAGGCTTTCTGCCCACGATCTTGTTCTGCCTTCCAGGCGGCGGCAAAACATAGCCGGCCCTGCAGGACAGATAGCGCCGGAGTTTACAGAAGACCTGGAGGCGCTTGTGGCCGGGCACAGGCCGGAGATCATAATAAACCTGCTGGGGATATTAAACGAATCAGGCGGAGAAACCTTCGAAAAGGTTCATTTTGAATATACCCGCCGCCTTGTTGACGGCGCCGGAAAGTACGGGGTAAGGCGCTTTATCCAGATGTCCGCGCTCGGCGCCTCGGCCGCCTCCCCCTCCCGCTACCTGTCCAGCAAAGCCAGGGCCGAGGAGTATCTTCAGAATTCGGGCCTGGATCATGTGATTTTCAGGCCTTCCCTGATAATAGGGCCGGGACAGAAAATGTTTTCGGATCTCAGGAAACTTGCGGCTTATTCGCCTTTTTTCCCGGTCCCTTCGGACGCGCTCGCCACTCCGGTCGGCCTGGAGGATGTGGCCGATTGTTTCGCCTCCGCCGCCCTGGGCGGACTGGGCGAAGGTATCTATGAACTGGCCGGAACGGAAGAGATGAGCTTTAAGGATATTTTCAGGCTTGCTCTGGAATATTGCGGGATAAACCGCCCGGTACTCGGCCTGCCCAGGATATTTTTTTACCCACTCCTGCCGCTTTTCTCGCTCTTCCCGCAGCCCCCTATGACCAGGGAGCAGTATCTTATGCTCGCCGGTCCCAATTCTCCTTCAGGGCGGTATCCCGGAGTAAAGGAGATATTGGGCGGAATCCGGGACGCTTTTGGCCCCGGGCGGGGCGGATGATGTCTTTTATTTCCGGGCGCGCCCGGGCCGGGCGGAAAGCCAGTTTTTTTTTGCTGCATGCGCGCAGGCTTTATGCCTGAAGCAGGTGATCAGGTGATCGTTTACCAGGCCGATGGCCTGCATATGCGCGTAAATTATTGTTGTCCCGACGAATTTGAAGCCGCGCGCCCGGAGGTCGGAGCTGAGCGCGTCAGACTCTTTTGAAGAAGCCGGCAGCTGGCTGAGCCCGGACCAGCGGTTGTTTATTTGTTTCCCCCCGACAAAACCCCAGATATATTTTGAGAAGGTCCCGAACTCTTTTTGTACCTCCAGGAAGCGCCGCGCATTGCTGACGGCGGCCTTCACCTTAAGGCGGTTGCGTATGATGGCCGGATCCTTAAGCAGGGACTCTATCTTTTCCGGGGTAAACTTCGCAACCTTCACGGGGTCGAAACCTTTAAAGGCCCGCCGGTAGCCTTCGCGCTTGTTGAGCACAGTGGACCAGCTGAGGCCGGCCTGCGCGCTCTCGAGCGTAAGGAATTCGAACTGTAACCGGTCGTCATAGGCCGGGACCCCCCACTCTGTATCGTGATAGGGGACATAAAGAGGGCTTGAGCCGTAAGCCCACGGGCATCTTTTTATTTCTTTCATGAGCGTTGTTTAAGCAGCAGGTTAAGGGCGTTCATGGCCGCTTTAGTTAGCCGGGCGTCAGTAAGTCCCTGGCGGATGGCCCGCACCTGCGCTTCGCCGGCCCAATGGGGCCCCGCTTCACGCCTGAGTTTTTCCGATATCAACCGCACGGCGCGCTCAATTTCCTTGGGTTCCTGCTCCCGCGCTTCCCGCTGTACCGCCGGTTTAAGCGCGACCCTCCGGGCTGCCAGTTCGTAGGCGATTACCGCTACCGACTGGCCCAGGTTCATCGAGGGCTGTCTCTCCCGCGTTGGAATATTTATTAAAGCTTTACAGTAAGAAAGGTCTTCTTTTGTGAGCCCGGTCTTTTCCGGGCCGAAAAGTATCCCGGCCTTCCCCTGCGTCGCCGAGAGATACTCCTGGGTCCCCGAGAGCAGTATCACATCGCGCCCGGGCTTAGCCCTGTGGAGCGAGGAAGTTCCGAGCAGTATGGCGCAATCTTCGGCCGCTTCGGATATGCTGCCGTAGATCCGTGCCGAGTTTATGACGTCCATCGAGTCTATGGCGGAGACCGAGGCTTCCCCCTTCCAGACGCTCACGGCTTCCTGCCAGTCCGAATCGAAAGGGGCTACCAGGGCGAGGTCCGACAGGCCGAAATTAGCCATCGCCCGCGCCGCCGCGCCGATATTGTCGGGGTTGCGCGGCCTGACGAGTATTATTTTGAGCGGGGTTTGCATTGCCTGAAATCCTTTATCCGGCGGATGCCTGGCTCCAGGGCAGGGGCTCCGGGCTTGTGCTGGGTAAGCACAAAGAAGGAGGCGGCGTCCGGGAACCTGGCGTGCAGTATATTGGAGTTGGCGGGCTCGTTCTCAAAAACCGCCACCACTTCGCCCAGGCGGTCTATGTAGCCGCTGACTTCCTTCTTGAATATCTCGTCGTCCTGCCCGAATTCTTTTTTTACTATCGTCATTGTCCCGGCCACGCCGACGGGGAAGCCGTAAAGGCGCAGGACCTCGGTGGTGCCTACCAGCATGCGGCCGACGTCCCTTCCGGTCAGGTAAATTACAGTGGCCCCGGCCTTGTGGACTCTTTCCACGTACTGCTTGGCCCCGGGTATCGGCATATCGTATTTCTGGTACTCGTCGGAGAAAAATCTTTTAGCCCATTCGGCTCTTATGAGCGCGGCCTCAGCCCGGCTCCGTACCCCGAGACGCTTAAGCGTCACGTCCAGGCTGTAGTCTATGACGGAAAGGTTCTGGAAATTCTCGAAGGCCGCGGCCAGCTGCGGGGTACTGCGGTCGAACTTCTCTGAAATTTCGCGCAGGATAAAGATGGTCCGGGTGCGGTTGTCGAACAGCGTACCGTCGAGGTCGAAGATAGCCAGGGTGGATCTGCCGGCTCCGGTCCGCTGCTTTATGCGGGTTATTACGCTTGGCAGGAGCGGCGCCTGTTTCTGTCCGGCAGCAATTTTGCGGCTGAGCGTTGTCATTCGGCCCCCTAGGAGGTTTTTACGCCGCAGGCGGCGGAGAAGGCCAGCATCTTCTCTTCCGAGATCCCCCTCCCGAGCACGCCGTCCAGCCTGTTGGAGAGTTTTCCGTCCTTAAAGAAAAGAACGGTGGGCACCACTTCCACCGCGAACGCGCTCTCAATTTCAGGAAGGTCGTCAACGCATATTTTAATGAACGCTGCAGGGGTCGCGGCTGAAATCTTTTCAAAAGCCGGCATGAAATCGCTGCAGAAATGGCACCATCCGGAATAGAAAAGAATAAGTCTGGCCGGGCCGGTCTTTATTTCAGCTTCAAAATCCGCTTTGGTTTTAATTTCCTTCATTTGATATCCCTTTCCGGCGGTTTATTGCCTCGCGGGCGGCTGCAGTATCGGCGTCAGCACTCATGTTTGTGAACGTTGTGGGTGGCCAGGTAATCCAGCGCGTTCTTGGCGGCCGCCTGCTGGGCCTCTTTCTTGTTCTTGCCGGAGCCCAGTCCCAGGGTTTTTTTGCCGAGATAGACGCGCACGGTAAAAAGTTTCTCGTGCTCGGGGCCGGTTTCGCCCATAAGTTCGTAGTCGGGCGGGCGTTTATGCGTTTTCTGTATGGTTTCCTGGAGGATGCTTTTATGGTCTATGTCCAGTTCTTCCGGGGCCTGGCTTTCCAGCCAGGGGATGACCAGCTTTTCAGCGTTAGGGAGTCCCCCGTCCAGGTAGACCGCCCCGAGTACGGCTTCCATCGCGTTGGCGAGGATGCTGTGGCGCTTGCTGCCCCCGCTTAAGTGTTCGCCCGCGCCCAGGTGTATATGGTGGCCGAGCCCTATCCCCTCCGCCCAGCGGGCCAGGTTGGCGCGCGAGACCAGGGCGGATTTGGTTTTTGAAAGGAACCCCTCGTCTTCAGCGGGGTTCTTGAGGAAAAGATAATAGGATACAACCAGGCCCAGGACGCTGTCGCCCAGGAATTCAAGACGCTCATTGTGCCGGAGGACGCCCCGCTCGGTCGCGTGCGACTTGTGGGTAAGCGCTTCCAAAAGGAGCTCTTTGTCCCTGAATTTGTATCCTATTACTTCTTCTAGAGAAGACATTCCCGTTTAGTGCCGTGCTGATAGGCTGCTTATGCCCCTGGTTCCGTTTTGGACAGTTCTGGAAAAAGCAGGCCCGCTTGCGGCGGGGCAGGCTTTATCCGGGCATAATTTGCGCTGGGGCACTTAGATTGGCTAGTCTTTCTTGCCGGATTTGTCCGTGATATAGCTGACGGCTTCGCCGACGGTCTTTATCTTTTCCGCGTCTTCGTCGGGGATCTCGATGTCGAACTCTTCTTCGAGCGCCATCACAAGTTCCACGGTGTCGAGCGAGTCGGCGCCGAGGTCCTGTACGAACTGGGCCTGCGTGGTGACTTCAGCTGCGTCTACGGCCAGCTGCTCGATTATTATTTTCTTTACTCTCTCTTCAAGGTTTTCTGTGACTGCCATTGCTTTTCCTCCTGGATTATCTGTGAATCGCTGAAACGTCAAATTTATGCTGCCGGATCACATGTAGAGCCCGCCGTTCACGGAGAGCACCTGCCCGGTTATGTAAACCGAATCTCCGCCGGCCAGAAACAGCGCGGCCTTAGCTACATCGCCGGGTTCCCCGATACGGCCCAGCGGGATAAGTTCTGAAATCTTCGCTTTGGCCTCGTCTTTGAGGTCCTCGGTCATGCGGGTGCGTATAAAGCCGGGGGCGACCGCGTTTACCAGGACCTGCCGCGGCGCAAATTCCCGGGCCAGGGATTTTGTCAGCCCGATCAGGCCGGCTTTGGAGGCGGAGTAGTTCGCCTGCCCGGCCTGGCCTGTCAGGCCTACTATCGAAGAAATATTGACTATGCGGCCTGAGCGGGCCTTAAGCATGAACTTCGAAACGGCTTTGGACATGAGGAAGGCGCCTTTCAGGTTGACGCTGATAACCGAGTCGAAATCGGTTTCTTTCATGCGGAGCACGAGGCCGTCTTTGGTGATGCCGGCATTGTTGACCAGGATATCTACCTTGCCGAACGCGGCTACTGTATCTGCGACCGCCTTTTCGCAGTCCGCTTCTTTTGAAACGTCCAGCGCCAGGCCCAGCGTCCCGGCCCCCGTCCTTGCCGCTATGTCCGCTGCCGCAGCTTCGGAGTCCTGCAGGGACAGATCGGCGATGGTTACCGAGGCGCCTTCGGCCGCGAAGGCCGCTGCTATCTCAAGGCCTATTCCGCGCGCGGCGCCCGTAATAACGGCGGTTTTGCCTTCGAGGCGCTTCATTCGGCCTCCTTGGCTGCTGAAATCCTGTCTTTTATCTGTTCCATCCGTGTTTTGATATGGTTGACCATCCCGGAAGCGGCCAGGTCCCCGCTGACGCGGACCGCGTTGAAAATTGCGTTGGCCGTTACCCGGCCGTGGCAGATCAGCACTACCCCGTTAACGCCCAGCAGGGGCGCGCCGCCGTATACGTCCACTGTCATCTTTGTCTTCATCTCCGAGAAAAGACTGCTCATAAGCAGGGCGCCGAGTTTGTAAGCGATCCTGCGCATTATCCGCTCTTTAAGCATTTTGAAAACTACTTTGGCCGCTCCCTCGTAAAGCTTTAGCGCTACGTTGCCTACAAAACCGTCGGCTACCACTACGTCGGTGAGTCCCTCGGGGATGTCGCGCCCTTCCACGGGACCGTGGAAATTTACGCCCATGTTCTTGATAAGCGGCAGCGTTTCCTGCACGAGGGTGTTTCCTTTTGACTCTTCCTCTCCTATGGAGAGAAGGCCCACCGAAGGATTCTCGATCTTAAAAAGTGACTTCATGTAGATGGCGCCCATCACGGCGAATTGCGCGAGATGCCAGGGCTTGCAGTCCATATTGGCTCCCGCGTCCAGAAGTACGGTGGTTCCCCTGAGCGTGGGCAGCGGGGCGGCTATGGCAGGGCGGATCACGCCCGGGATTCTTTTCAGTTTGAGCAGCGCGGCTACCATTATCGCGCCGGAATTGCCGGCCGAGATGAAGGCGTCGGCTTTGCCCTCGCGGATAAGTCCGGCGCCCACCATTAAAGACGAGTCGGGCTTTGAGCGGCATTCCTCTACCGGTTCGCTTCCCATGCCCACCACCTGCGGGGCGTGGACTATGGATATCCTTTCCGGATCTTCAGCGCCGAGCCGGCGTAGTTCTTCGCGGATTTCAGGGTCTTTCCCCACGAGTATTATCTCATGGGAGAGCGTCTTAGCGGCCAGTAAAGCCCCTTCAATATTCGGCCTCAGGCCGAAATCTCCGCCGTGAGCGTCAAGCGCTATTCGCATCGTTGCTCCAGGCGGTTATTTCTGTTCCTTGCCTTCTTCGCCCTTGGGGGCCTTCGGGGCAACTTCAATCTTCCCGTTATAGAATCCGCATGAAGGGCAGACGCGGTGGGGCAGGCGGAGAGCTCCGCACTGGTTGCAGGCCGAGAGTGATTTCACTTCGAGCTTCCAGTTCTGCGACCGGCGTTTGTCCCTGCGCATCGGGGTATGTTTACGTTTAGGATTAGGCATGTTGTTGTAGCACCTCTTTAATTAACTTAAAGCTTATTGTTCCCGGGGTTCTTCAGATCTTTGATCTTAAGCCCTTTCAGGCCTTCGAACGTGCTGGCCTTTTCGGCCCTGCAGGCGCAAACCTGTACGTTGCGGTTTATCCCGCAGACAAGGCAGCGTCCTTTACAGGCCTCGGAACACAGAACCTTTAATGGCGCGAGCAGGGCGACTGTCTCCCTTATAACTTCGCGCGTATCTATATATTCTACTGTATCCGGGTAGACCTCGTCAAAAGTGTCCTCGAACGGGAGGGTCAGCGGCTCCGCGCAGCGGGCGCACTGCAGCTCCAGTTCCGCGCTCACGCGCCCTTCCAGCAGTATCGAGTCCCCCCCGACGGAGAAATCCAGTTCCAGGTCGATCTTTTTAAGTGTCGCCGCCTTGTCGAAAGCGTCGGCGTAGTCTGCCGGGGAAGGCGACAGTTTTAGGCTGAGGCCGCCTTCGGTCCTGATATCGGCATAATTAAAAACAAGGGGGGTTTCTTCCTTCATAAGAACAATAAGATATCAACTATACAGGAGAATAGTCAATGAGCCCGGGGGGCGCCGCTAACGCGGTCCGCGGTGCCGGGAGGCGTTTTTTGGAGGGAGCTGTAGCGCCGCGTACTAAGTGCAGTTGACTCTTTCCGCTACGGTATAGGGAGGCTTTCGGTTGGCGCTGTGGTAGGTGCGTATCAGGACTTCCGCGATCAGGCCCATGAAAGCGAACTGTACCGCAACGAGCCCCAGGAAGATGGCGATCAGGAAAAGAGGCTGGTCCTTAACGAAGATTCCGTTGAAGAACTTATTGTAGAGAGTCCAGCCGGCCATCAGGCCCGCCGCCGCGATCATTGCCAGGCTCAGGCCGCCGAACAGGTAGATCGGCTTGGTAATAAAATCCCCCATAAACTTTACCGTGAATAGGTCCAGTACTACCTTAAAAGTCCGCGCTATGCCGTACTTGGATTTTCCGGCCCTGCGCGGCCTGTGGTTTACGGCCAGTTCCGTTACCGTGGCCCCGGCATAGCCGAGTATGGCCGGAAGAAAGCGGTGCATTTCTCCGTACAGGTCGACGGTCTTGAGCATGGCCGCTCTGTAGATCTTCAGGGTGCAGCCGAAGTCGTGAAGCTTAACGCCCGTCACCGCGGAGATTATATAATTCGCGGCGCGGGACGGGAGTATCCGCGAGAAAAAATCGTCCTGCCGGTTCTTGCGCCACCCGCTGACCACATCCACTCCCGCGGCGGCGGCGGCGAACAGGCGCGGGATATCTTCCGGGTCGTTCTGCCCGTCGGCGTCTATGGCTACTATCCATTCTCCGCGGGAGGCGGCTATCCCGGCGGCCAGCGCGGCGGTCTGTCCGTAATTCTTTGAGAGCCGCAGTATGCGCTGCTCCTGGCCGGAGGAGAATTTTACAAGCTCGCCGAACGAGCCGTCGCTGCTTCCGTCGTCTATCCAGATGATCTCGAACGGAAGCTTCATCCCGGCCAGAACGCCGGTAAGCTCTTTTTTAAAGCCGGGCAGGTTTTCTTTCTCGTTAAAAACGGGAACCAGTGCGGAAAGTACGGGGATCATTTTTTAGTCCTTTTGCCAGGGCTAAGCAGTTCTTCGTAGAGCTCCTCCTGCTGTTTTACCATATAGTCTATCTCGAATTCGCGCAGATCAGTGGCGGCGGCGCCTGCGGCGAGGCGGCGGCGCAGCTCAGGGTCTCCCAGCAGCGAGGAAAGTGCGGAGCAGAAGGCGTCCAGGTTCCCCTGCCCGGGGCAGAAGCCGTTTACGCCGTCTTTCAGGATATCCGTAACTCCGTCCGTGCTGTAGCAGACCGCCGGCAGGCCGGTCTTGAAAGCTTCCACCAGGCTGCGCGGAAGGCCTTCCCACAGGGACGTAAGAACGAAGATGTCGGAGGCGGCGAGGAGTTCGGCGGAGTCCTTGCGCCAGCCGGTAAAAAGGCAGGTTTTCTCAAGGCCCCTGTCGCGGGCCGCGGCGCGCAGTTTTTCAAGCTGTTCCCCCCCGCCCACAAAGACAAACCTGGCTGACGGATGGAGCGGCGAGAGGCGGGCGGCCGCCTCGAGAAAATGCCACGGGTTCTTCTGCGGCTTGGCGTTGCCTATGCTGAGCACTACGGTGTCCCCGGTTGACAGCCCCAGCTCTTCCCTTTTGGCCGGGCGGTCCACAACTGCCGGGTACCCGGAGAGTTTTACGCCGCTCCTGATAAGGCGGTATTTTTCAGGGGAGCCGATGCCGGCCTCCAGCGCGGTCCGCATGTTTGACCTGGAAACAAAAACCAGAGCGTCTGTAAACCGGGCGCATATTTTTTCAAGGAGAATATAGGTGCGGCGTTTGAAAAAGTTCTGGCGCGGGTGGAAGCCGAAACCGTGGAATGTATGCACTATAACGGGAACGCCGGCGGCGGCGGCGGCGAGGCGGCCGAGAATGCCGGCCTTGGAGGAATGGGTGTGAACTATGGCGGCGCCCATCCCGCGGAGGAGGGCAGAAAGTTCAAAGAAAGCGGCCGTGTCTTTAAAAGGGTCGATCTCGCGCGCCAGGCAGCGGACGGGTATCAGCCGGCCGGCTTCGGCCTTGCTTTCGAGGAGCCCTCCGGGTCCCGAGAGGATAAGCGCGTCAAAGCGTGCGCGGTCCAGGGCGGAGGCCGTATAAAGGGTGTTGGCCTGCGCGCCGCCGAAATCAAGCCGTGTTATTATGTGCGCTACTTTAACCATTGATCAGCGAGCCTTGCTTACCTTATATAAGGGGAAGTAATGTTTGAGGATGTCGCGGTACTTCGATCCTCTGGCTTTGGCCATTCCCCTGGCGCCCAGAAGGCAGAGCCCGTCCCCGTCGCCGGTCCCGATCCCGCGCAATATAAAAAGTTTCGGGTTCCTGCCTTTAAAGATAGGGCGTATGCTGAAAAGAGTGGAGCGCAGTGCGCCTGCCCCGAGGGCGGCGGCTATGGGTTCCTCGCCCTGTATAACTACCGAACCGGCCGTTCCGTCCACCCTTATGGATTTCAGCCTGCCGGCCGCGCTGCGGGCCAGGGGTATTATGGCCCGGATATAGCCTATTTTCTTTGTGCGGTTCAGGCGCGACTCTATCCAGTGAGGGTCCAGGAGCAGGGTCCAGTAAACGTCAGAAGCGGTTGTCTTGTCCTCGGCAAGGCAGAGGAGTCTTTCCGGCGGTCCCAGCAGGGTATGCGAGTAGAAGCTGAAAGGGGTCATGTGCGGCAGCGGCCTTCCGCCGTCGTCCGCGCCGTTCGCGGTGAAGCCCCCGCAGGCGCGGTGGAAATTAGCCGGAGCCTGGCCGGCGCCTGCCGTGAGGGTTTCGCCCTTCGTCTGGGCGGCGGCGGCCGCTGACGGCCCGTTTTCCGTCTGCAGCCCGGCGAAGGGCATGCAGTGGGAAGAATCGCAGAGGTGATACTCCCGGCTTTCGTGGGAGATCAGTTTTGAAAGGCGTCCGAGGCGGGTGCGGACGGTCACTGCCAGAGCTTTCAGGTTTTCAGGAAGCCGGGAGCCGTCGGCCAATTTGGCGGTTATAGGGCTTACCAGGTTCTCGAGCGGGGTTTCGTTTATAAGCCAGAAGCCTTTTTCCCTGACCAGCGCGAGGAGCTCTCCGGAGACTTCTTTGTCCCCGCGGTTTACCCCGCGGGCTTCGGGAAGCTGCGGGTTCTTAATGAGTATTGCTCCGCCCGGGACCTTTGGCACTATCCGCACGCTGTTGGTGGTGGTATGGGCCGTGGAGCCCATGCTGTCGCGGATCTCGTAGATGCGGTTCATTTCGTTGTAAGTGACCGTCCACTGCATGCCGCTCCTGCCCGAGGAAATGTTTCCGAGGCGCGTGTCGACCAGGTCGAAGTCCGTAGCTGCGATAAAGCTGAAGCTTTTTACCAGCGAGGGCACGCCGTTCTTTGCCGAGTAAAGCCCGACTTTAGTCCTGGGACCCGAATCAACCGGCAGGGGGTCTTTATGGGCCGGCCAGGCCATGCGGGACCAGTAGAGCATATTGTCTAATTTGCCCTTAACGTATTTGCGCAGCTTCTTTTCTTTTTTGACAAAAAAGTTCTCTTCCGGGTCCAGGTCCGAGAGCGTGTAATAGGTCTGCCAGGCCGGCACGTTGAAATCAGAGTCCTCGTATATCCTGGCCAGGTCTATTTCCGCCTGGATATTGCGCTGGTCGTAAGTGAGTGCTTCCTTGATAAAATTGACCGCGTGCGGCCTCTTTTTGATCCGTACAAGGTTTTCGCTGATAAGCTGCGCGGTCGGGGAGAGCAGGTACGGGTAGCGGGTGTATACCGAGCGCAGGTCCTCTATGGCAGCCGCCGGCCCGCCAAGCTCGGCCTCGGCCATGGCCATGGAGAAGCGCGCCTGGTTCGCGAGGTCCTGGTCCGCCGTCAGGGTCAGCGCCTTCTCGAAAGCCGCCCTGGCGTCCTGGTATTTTTCCAGGCTGAGCAGGTTCCAGCCTTTTTCAAAGTGGATATAGAAATCCCCGGGGCTGAGTATTTCGCCCTTCATAAGGTAGGCGAGGGCCTCTCCGTTCTTTCCCGCTTCGGCCAGCAGTACTGCGAGGTCGCGCAGGGCGGCGGCGTTAAGGACCTGGTCGGAGGAGCGGTAGATTACGTATTTGAACGCCTCGGCCGCGTCTTCAGGCCGTCCGTCCATCCACTGCGCGGAAGCGTCCGAATATATTTTAGCAAGGTCCTCTTCGGCTTTGGCCGGGGACGCGGAGCAGAGAAGCGCCAGGCCGGGCAGCAGGAGTATAAGGGAACGCAGCCGCAGGAAGTTACTTAGCATAGAGACAAATTTAGCAATTATAATGGGCAAATGGAAGTTTCCGGGGCGTAAATTAAGGAAAACATTTTGAAATTAATTCATGTTTATGTATAATAAGTAGCGACGGGCCATTAGCTCAACGGTAGAGCAGACGCCTCTTAAGCGTAAGGTTACAGGTTCAAATCCCGTATGGCCCACTTCAATTTGGCCGTTATGAGCGCTGCTCATTAAACGGCAACAGGCAGCAGGCGACAGCCGGAGTAATGAGTAACGCAGTAGAGTAAAGGGGTGAAGACGATGCTTCCCCGGTTTGTTCAACGCTCTTACTCGTTACTCTTTTTTTTGGCCGCGCTATTTGAAATGTTTGCTTTGTGTCGGGATGGCGGAATTGGCAGACGCGCATGGCTTAGGACCATGTGGGGTAATTCCCGTCGGGGTTCAAGTCCCCGTCCCGACAGTTAGCAGCAGCCCGCGGCACACAGGGGCTGCCCGGCCGCGAGTCTGGCGCGGCGCCGGGGCCGGTATACGGCGGATTTAAATAACATCGCGGAGGACAATATGAACATTACATTAGGCTACGGAGATAAAATTAAAAAGATAAAGCAGGAGGGTTGCGTACATCTTTTCGGAGTCAGCCTTGATTCCAAGGCCCTCGATGAAGCCGCGCAGGAAGCTCTGGTGCGTCTTCAGAGCGTGGTAAGTCTGCCCGGTTTCCGCGTCGGCAAGGTCCCGCTGGCGATGATAAAGGCGCAGTTCCCCTCAATGGTCAAGGACGAAGTCCTGGACATCGCCGCCAAGGCCTCGCTGCCTGAAATATTCAAAGGTTCACAGCTCAACCCTGTCGTGGCCCCGCTGCTCAAGAACGTGAGCTACGAGCCCGCCAAGTCGCTCTATTTTGAAATACAGTTCGAGTGTTCCCCCACCCTGGAGCCTAAAGGCTACGAGAAGATAGCCGCCACCCGCAAGGTGCATAATATAACCGACGCAGAGGTTGATAAATATATAAACCAGGTGCGGGAATATAACGCATACCTTAAGCCCGCCGCTGAGGGCGAGGCCGCGGCAAAGAATCATTTTGTTATCGTGGATTATGACACCTTCGAGAACGGCGTTCCTGTAGCCGACGCCGCAGTTAAGGGAGAGATCGTAGACCTTTCCAGCCCGCAGACCATAGCCGGCCTGGCGGACGCCGTAACCGGGGCTAAAAAAGGCGAGAGCCGCGAATTCGACGCGCCGTTCGGCGATAAGAAAATGCATTTCAAGGTTACTGTAACCGAGATAAAGCAGAAAATAGTTCCCGGGCTCGACGAGAACTTCCTGAAGGAGGCCGGAGTGAAGACCGTAGAAGAGCTCAAGGGGAACGTAAGGAAACTCCTGGAACAGGGAGCGGCGGAGAAAACCGAGAAGGATATGCTGGGCCAGCTTGAGGAAGCTCTTATCAAGAATAACCCTCTCGCTCTCCCCCCTACCGTGGTGAAAGAAGAAACGCAGGAACTGCTTGAACTCTTCAAGAAGCGCGCGCCGGTAGAGCAGCATCTCCCGGACGAGTCCCTTATAGAGCGGCTCAGACCTGTTGCGGAGCGCAACCTTTCCCTCACCTACATACTGCACCATATCGCCAAGAAGGAAAATATACAGGCGACTGACTCCGAGCTGGACGCAGAACTGGAAAAGGTCATGGCCCGTCTTAATACCGAGGAAGAGAAGGCCAAGGGCAGGGATCTTTTTGAGAAGCGCAAGGAATACATAAGGGCCTCCATGGTGGAGAACAAGACCATGACCCTCGTTAAGGAAAAAGCCGTAATAAAGGAAGAGAAGGCGTAAAACGCCCCCGGACAGCGGCTTGCAGCGGACGGTTTCTGAAATCTTAGGAGGAAAAATGATAATACCCACAATTCTGGAAAAATGGAATCAGGGCTCGATGGTGTCCTATGACATCTTTTCGCGCCTGCTTAAAGACCGGATAATCTTCTTCGGAGATCCGGAAGGCGCGGTTTCCACCGCTTCCGCCAATACCGTCATAGCCCAGCTCCTTTACCTCGACGCCGAGGACCCCGAAAAAGAAATAAACCTCTACATCAATTCCCCGGGCGGCATGGTGACCGCCGGCCTCGCGGTTTACGACACGATGCAGTTCATCAAGGCCCCTATCTCCACTATCTGCATGGGCATGGCGATGAGCTTCGGCGCGGTGCTGCTGGCCGCCGGCTCCAAGGGCAAGCGCTATGCGCTCCCCAATTCCCGCATCATGATCCACCAGCCCCTGATCTGGGGCGGCGGGATCTCCGGCCAGGCCACGGATATCGAGATAGAGAGCAGGGAAATGCAGGAGAGCAAGACCCGGCTTATCGATATCATGGCAAAGCATACCGGCCAGAAACCCGAAAAGGTCCGCGCGGATATGGAAAGGAATTTTTACCTCTCATCGGTCCAGGCCAAAGATTACGGCATTATAGACTCAGTGCTTGAGCACCGCAAATAGCAAAGCAAGACTGCGCGGCCCCGCCTGTAAAGCGGGGGCCGCGCGGGGTCTTTTTTCGGGGTTCAGGGTCGTTTAAAAAATAAATTAACCAGGAAATAAACCATGCAAGAAAAGTTACCTGCCGAGATTGCCTACCCAGCGTCCCTGCCCGCTATAGCGATCAGGGACGTCGTCATGTTCCCCTATATGGCCCTCCCGCTTTCCGTGGACCGGCCTAAATCAGTAGCCGCCATAGAGGCGGGGCTCGCCGCCGGTAAATTCATACTGGCGCTGGCCCAGCGCAAGCCCGGGGTCGACGATCCCTCTCCCGCCGACCTGTACGACTACGGAGTAGTAAGTTCTATCTCCCAGTCGCTGAAGATGCCCGACGGAACCATGCGGGTCTTCCTTGAGGGCAGGCGCCGCGCCCGGGTGCGCAAGCTTGACCTGGATAAAGGCCGGGCGTACCTGCTGGCCGAAGTGGAGTACCCCGAGGAAACCGCGGAGAAGAGCGCGGAGCTTATAGCCCTGATGCGCCATGCCGGCGAGATCTTTGAGGCTTATGTCAAGCTCAGCACCCGGATTACTCTCGATTCCACCGCCTTCCTCCAGCAGCTCGACAACCCCCGGAAACTTGCCGACACTATAGCCGCTAACTCGATGTTCAGCCTGGCCGACAGGCAGGAAGTCCTCGAGACCGAAAACCCCAGGGAGCGCCTGGAGAAACTTATAAAATTCCTGGCCAAGGAAGTTGAGATCCTTGATATCGAGCAGAAGATACACGGGCGCGTTAAAACCCAGATAGAGAAGTCCCAGAAGGAGTATTACCTTAACGAGCAGATGAAGGCGATACAGAAAGAACTCCATCAGAAGGACGACTTCTCCAAGGAAGTGGACGAGATCAAAAAAAAGATCAAGGCCGCGAAGATGCCCAGGGAAGCGGAGGCCGCGGCAGAAAAAGAACTCGCCCGCCTGTCGAAGATGATGCCTTTCTCCCCCGAATCCACGGTCAGTCGTACCTACCTCGACTGGCTCACCTCGCTGCCGTGGTCGGTGGAGACCAAAGACGAGATAGACCTTATAGCCGCCAAGAAGATCCTGGACGCCGATCATTTCGGCCTGAAGAAGCCGAAAGAGCGCGTGCTGGAATATCTGGCCGTCTGCAAACTTACCGAAAAGCTTAAAGGCCCCATACTCTGTTTCGTAGGGCCTCCGGGCGTGGGAAAAACCTCCATCGCCCGCTCCATAGCGCGCTCTATGGGCCGCAATTTCGTGCGGATGTCCCTGGGCGGCGTGCGCGACGAGTCCGAGATCCGCGGCCACCGCCGCACCTACGTGGCTTCCATGCCCGGGCGCATAATACAGAGCATGAAGAAGGCCAAGAGCCGCAATCCGGTCTTCCTTATGGACGAGATAGACAAGATGGGCTCGGACTGGCGCGGCGATCCCGCGGCGGCGTTGCTGGAGGTCCTGGACCCGGAACAGAATACCGAGTTCAGCGACCATTTCCTGGACGTCCCTTACGATATCTCAAAGGTCATGTTCATCGCTACGGCCAACACGCTGTGGGGCATCCCCGTCAGCCTGCGCGACCGCATGGAGATAATCGACTTCAGCGGTTATACCCACGACGAGAAGATCGAGATCGCCAAGAAGTTCCTTATCCCCCGCCAGCTCAGGGAGCACGGGATCAAGGAAGGCTCGCTTAAGATAGACGCAAAGGGCATAGACGCCGTCATCCGCGGCTATACCCGTGAGGCGGGCGTGCGCAACCTCGAGCGGGAGTTCGCCTCCATGTGCCGCAGGGCCGCCAGGATGATAGTGGAGAAGAATCTCTCCGCGGTGGAAGTCACCACCGAAAACCTGGGCGACTACCTCGGGATTCCCAAATTCCAGGCAGCCAGGGTTTCCTATAACGCGGTAGGAATGGCCACCGGGCTGGCGTGGACCGAGAACGGCGGCGAGGTCCTGGCGGTAGAGGCCGTGGCCGTCCCCGGAAAGGGCGCGCTCACGCTTACCGGCAAGCTCGGAGACGTGATGAAAGAGTCCGCTCAGGCGGCATTCTCTTATATCCGGTCAAAGGAACTTGCCCCGGCTTCCTTCGTTAGTTCGCATAACTTCCACGTGCATGTCCCGGAAGGCGCCATTCCCAAGGACGGCCCCTCAGCCGGCATCACCCTGGCTGCCGCGCTGGCCAGCCTTTTCTCCGGCCGGGCCGTTAAGCAGAACCTGTCGATGACGGGCGAACTGACTTTGACCGGCAGGGTGCTTGCTATAGGCGGGCTTAAAGAAAAGGTCATAGCTTCGTTCCGCGACGAAATAAACACGGTGATCTTCCCGCGCGCCAACCTTAAGGACCTGGAGGAAATCCCTTCAGAGATACGCGCCAAGATGCGCCTGCATCCGGTAGAGAGGATGGAGGAAGTCCTTGAACTGGCCCTGGAGGCCTCCCGCTCCGGAAAGAAAGCCAAGGCCCGCGGGGAAAAAAAAGTTAAAAGCCGTGGGTAATATTTCCCGCGGTTCATACCTTAACGAGGTGACAGAACATGAAGACTTTGCTTTATCGGCGAAAGTTTTACCTCCCGGCAATTCTTATAGCCTGTTTCCTGTCCCCTGCTGTTTTGCCTCCGCCGGCCTTCTCCTATGAAGACCAGCTGACCACCTCTGAAATGGAAGGCTCGCTCGAGGGCAGCAAGCTCAACGAAGTCTTCTCCCAATACCTTGCCACCATACAGATGTACGACCCGGAGAAAGCGACCCTGCTGGGGCTGCACGGCTCCGACAGCAAACTGACCTCCCGCTCGCAGGAGCGGGTTGCCCGCGAGCTCGAGGCCATCAAGCGGCTGCGCGGCAAGCTCAGAGAGATAAATAAAGATTCTATGTACTCCGGCCTCAGGGTGGACTATGAAGCTTTAGACCATATGCTGGAGGTCGACATTTACGAGATGGAGAAGCTGGGACTCCTGGCCCTGCGCCCCCAGCAGTATCTCGAGCCGCTCTTCCTTGTTTACGAGATGATGAGCAGCGACTATGAAGATTATAATACCCGCGCTTCCAACGCCATTTCCCGCCTCAAGCAGTTCCCTGCCGTCCTTGAACAGGCCGAGCGTAACCTTTCCCGGCCCCCCGAAATCTGGACCCGGCAGGCAATAAGGCAGGCCGATGACGCCCTGAATTTCGTTTCGGATTTCATCCCTGTCTTCAGGGGTTATATCCAGTACGACCCGACCCTGAAAGTACAGGTAGAAGAAACCCTGGGAAAAGTGAAGGCTTCCCTGGTCCGCTATTCCGAATTCCTGAAAAAAGACGTCCTGCCCAATTCCGACGGGGATTTCAGAGCGGGAACCTATACCTACGGCTTTTACCTTGAGCGCCTGCACGCTCTCGACCTGACTCCCGGCTCCGCCTACAGCTACTCCAGGAAATCCTATAAAAAGGCCATGCAAAACCTCCGGAAGGAGGCGCTGACCATCGACGCAATGCTGGCCAAAGAGAAAGGCTGGAAAGGCGTTATGGACAAGCTTCCGAAAGAACACCCGCAGCCCGGAGAGGTCCTGAAGGTCTTTCAGGACGAGATGGACCGCGCTTACCAGCACTTTGACGAACACAAGGTTGTGGAATTCCCGCGGCAGCGTCTTCTTATCAAGAGGATGCCCGGCTTCATGACCTCTGTGCTGCCCTACGTGTATTACGCCCCCCCCTTTGCGCTCGACGATACCCGCGTTTCCGAGCTTTTTGTTCTGCTCCCCCCTGACAATGCTCCCGAGGCGGCCCGGGAGAGAATCCTTTCCTCAGGTTTTAATTACGCCCAGATAGAGCTGCTTGTCGCCTATTCGATAATGCCCGGCATGCATCTGCGCAGTTTTGAGGCTTCTTCCAACCGCTCGCGCATACGCCGTATCTCCCGCCAGCCCGTGGTGACCAACGGCTGGGCCTGCTATGCGGAACTGCTGGCGGAAGAGATGGGATATTATTCCTCCTATTGGTCCCGCTTTCTGCGCTGCTACGTGCGCGCGCTCCGCGCGGCCAGGTCCTACGCTGATACCGCCCTTCATACTAAAAAATGGGACGCTGCCCAGGCTTCCCGGTTCTTCCAGGACAATCTTTATATGTCCAAAGCCCAGGCTGACTCCGAGGTGCTTAAGCTCTCTCTGGCGCCTACCGAGGGATTCAGCTTCATACTGGGTATGGACCGCATCCTCGAAATGCGCAAATATTACGAGCGCACCGAGGCCAAATACTTCGACCTGCGTAAATTCCATACTATCTTCCTGAAGATGGGCGAGATCCCCATCGACCGGATACAGGAGGAGATGAAGAGGCTGAAGCGGGAGGAGAACAAGATAATAAGATGACCGTACCCGCAGTTTTATTTACAGATGTTGAGAAAACCTATAAACGGCCCAGGCTGCTGGGAGCGGAATATCACGCTGCCTTAAAAGGCCTTTCTTTTGAAATTAAGGCCGGGGAAGTCACCGGCCTTCTGGGCCTTAACGGGGCCGGCAAAACCACTATAATGAAGCTGATAACCGGCCTGCTTTTCCCCACCGCGGGAATTGTGAGGGTTTTCGGACATTCACCTGCCGACAGCGCGGCCAAGGCCAGGGTGGGTTTTCTCCCCGAGCTGCCTTATTTCCCCCCGCAGATAAAGCCCGGAGAAGCGCTTTTCTATTACGGCCGGCTTTCAGGCATGGCTGGCGCAGAATTAGCCCCGGCCGTAGATTCCTCTATGGAGAAGACCGGTCTGAAGCCGCATGCCGGCAAGCGGATTTCCGAATTCTCAAAAGGAATGCTTCAGCGCCTGGGGCTTGCCCAGGCCCTGCTCCACAAGCCGGAGCTGCTCGTGCTCGACGAGCCCGTCAGCGGCCTCGATCCTCTTGCCATCCATGATATCCGCGCTCTCCTGGCCGGCCTTAACTCCGAAGGGCGCGCTATCTTTATTTCTTCTCACAGCATTTCCGAGGCCGAGAAGCTGTGCTCGAGGGTGCTGATAATGGTGAGAGGCTCCCTCGCCGCCACCGTAACCAGGGAGCACTGGGAGTCCTCTCCCGGCGGGCTTGAAAAGATATTTGTCGAGGCAGTGAAATGAATATTATTTACCTGATCAGGGCCGTCGCGTTCAATTCGTTCTTTGAAAGCGTGCGCAACCGGTTTTTCACTCTTTTCGCCGTATTCGCCTTTACCGCTGTCTACGCCTCATTGCTGGCCGGAGTTATGGCCGTAGACCAGGAGGCCCGGGTGCTGGCCGATTTCGGGCTGGCCCTGATAGAACTTACCGCGCTGGCCTACGCTCTCTTCAGCGCTTCCTCGGCCTTGCTTAAAGAGGCGGAAACTAAAACCATCTACCTGGTGTTCTCCCGCCCGGTCCCGCGCTGGGCTTATCTTGCCGGCAAGCTGGCGGGGGCGCTTCTTACGGCCGCACTTATGCTTATCGTAATGGGCGGGATACATCTTTCTCTCCTCGCTTTCAGGGACTTCGGTCTGCCGGACTGTTATGCCTGGGCGCTGGCGGGAACTTTCCTTAAGCTGGCCGTCATAATCTCTTTCGCATTTTTTGTCTCTCTGTTTTCCACTTCGGCCGTTTCTACCCTGGTTATTTCCTCGGTAATGTGGACTCTCGGGCATTTCGCGGCGGAGACCCGCTTTCTGGCCGAGCAGGCCCCGGGGCTTAAAGGCGCAGCTTTTAAAATTTTGCTTTGGCTTATTCCCAACCTCCAGATTTTTAACGCCCGTGATTCGGCAGGCGCTGCCTGCGCTCTCGGACCGGCCGTATTCTTTTCAGCCGCCGCCTGGGTCGCCGCGTCCTATCTGGCCGCCCTTTGGATGCTTTCGCGGAAGGAGTTCTGATGCGCGGGCGCGGCCTGCACCTTTTAGCCGCCGCCGCCCTGACCTGGGGGGCCGGCGGTTTTGCAGCCCGTAACTTCAGGAGTCCTTTTCCTCCTCCTTCGGAAATGCGGGTCCCCGCCGCCGGGGCTACAGGGGACATGCTCGCTCTCGCTCTGGGCGCCAGGCGCCTTTTTTCCGATGTCTGGTTCATCCGCCTGATGCAGTATTACGGCACTGTCGAGGTGCACGACGACAAAGAACCGCAGGCCCGCGGAGCTGCAGAGCCCGCCGGCCACGAAGGGCATCATCATGAGCATGGGGAATTCGGAACGGGAAATTACCCCGAGTTCTTTTCCCGCGCGCGACATGTGCTTGAAGTAGACCATTCTTTTGTCGCGGCAGGACTTTACGGAGCGGCCTCTCTGGCTTTCAACATGCAGCGGGCCGGGGAAGCGGAAGAACTGCTGCGCTACGGCCTCAGGTATTCTCCGCGGGAGTGGAAGTATCTCAGCGTGCTGGCGGCCATAGGCTACAGCAAGGCCGACAACCCGGCTGCGGTGGCGCAAGCCATTGCTCCCCTTCTGAAAGACCCGGACTGCCCCGTAATGCTTAAGCAGCAGGCGGCATTTCTTAATAAAAAACAGGGGAATTACGCCCTGGCCGCCGCAATTTACGCCGATATCCTGGCGACCTCCCACGACGAGGCCTATGTGAATAATGCCAGGAAACAGCTCGAGCTTCTAAGCAGGCATGAAATCCCCCCCAAATGAACATCCTTAACGTCTGCGACTCTTCTTCCTGGGATCTGGTAGCCTACCAGGCCCTGCATACGGCGGCCCGCTTTCTGAGGCTGGGCCATAACGCTGCGGTCTTGTGCCATAAGAATTCCAGGCTTCACGCGGAGTGCGTTAAACTTAAGGTGGGAACGCGGCCACTTAATCTGGGGTCCAAATTCGGTTTTTTCGAGACCGGCGGATGGGATATAGTGCATTTTTATAATCCGTCCGGCATCTCTCCGCTCTCCCTGAAGAAAGCCCGGTCTGTTTCCAGAATTTTTATCACCCAGATAAAACTCGGCAGCCCGAAGACCTTTGAGAAACTTGCCCAGCTCCAGCCTTACGTAGACCTTTATATCGGGGCTTGTAACTCCGTCCAGGAAGAGTTTTCCATCGCCGGGATAGAGCCCTGCCGCACCTTTATGGTCCCACCCGGCATAAACATCGGCCGCTGGGAAAGCGCCATGCTGATAAAGCCGGCGATGTTCAAAAAGCGCCCCTATAAGGTCGGAACCATCAGCATGGATACTACGCTTAAGGAGCAGGAACTGTTTCTGATGATGGCGAAAGAGGTCCTGGACGTATTGCCGGAAACCAATTTTATGGTGGTAGGGGTCAGGGACGAAAGAATCCGGGAACTGGCCAGGGGGCTGGGGATAAGCCATAAGGTGGACATTCTCTGGGAGCGCAGCGATATCCCGGAGGTCATGGCTATCATGCATATCTATGCAAAAACGGCCAGGCGCGAAGGGCTTTCTATGTCTTTGATCGAGGCGCAGGCTTCTGGCGTGGCCTGCGTTATCCCCAGGCTTAAAGGGCTAAGTGATTTTACGGTGCATGAGCGCAACGGGATTATTGTCGAGCCGGGCGACCCCCTCTCGTGCGCCCGGGCGGTGATACGGCTTATCAGCGAGCCGGCTACCTGCCATAATATGTCAAAGATGGCTTTTGACTATGTAAACAACAATATGTCGGTGCCGGTGGTATGCAATATCCTGCAGCGCCTTTACGAAGATTCCCTGCAAAAACAGGTTTAACCCCCGCACGGCATCTTCTGATCAGAATTCGCTCCAGAACCTCCCTTTTAAATCCTTGTGCGAGCAGTCTATGTAGAGCAGGCCGAAATCCGGGTCCTGCGGATTGTTGACATAAGCCCAGCCCCCCGTATCTTTGATCACCATGGCGCCGGTATCTTTTACCGAGGCGCGCTTAAGATGTCCCGACAGCTTCAGTTCCGGGGGCGCTTCCAGCGTTCCGGCTCTCAGGGTCTCTTCGAATGAAGCGGGCAGGCGCTTGTATTGCTGGCGGTATAGCTCAAGGGACAGGCGCAGGCCCGAAAGCTTGCGCACTACATCAGCGGGGGGCATTCCGTAGCTTATGAAGTAAGCGCTCCAGGTCCCGGCTGTAATTACCGCGGCAAGCGCTAAAAATTTTTTTTTAGAAACCGGCATATCGCCTCCATCTCTAAATCCTATCAAAAATGCTATGGACTGCGGAATTTAGTAGAATAGGATTGTCCCGATATCACCGGCTTCCAGCCAGGTTATTGCCGCAAATCATACGGTTAATTGATTTATAATGGTTACAATCGGGATCTAATCCGCGCTATGATTATATCTATATCATGAACATATTGTGCCTTAACTGCGGAAGCTCTTCCGTGAAGTATTCTCTGTTCGACTGGCAGGCCAAAACCCCTTTAGCCTCCGGCGTCGTCGAGCGGGTCGGGATCGAGGGCTCTTCGATCAGCCACGAGGCCTCGGGCCGGGACAAGGTCATAGTTAAAAAAGACTGCCAGACCCATAAAGAAGCGATAGCGCTTATCCTGACCACGCTGACAGGCCCTGATACCGGCGTTCTCGGCAGCCTCTCTGAGATCTCTGCCGTGGGGCACCGGGTAGTGCACGGCGGAGAAAGATTCGTTAAATCCGTCATCATAGACAACAAGATCCTCGAAGCTTTTCGCGAACTTTCCGCACTCGCCCCGCTGCATAACCCCCCCAATATCGAGGGTATAGTAGCCGCCCGTGAACTTATGTCCAGGATCCCCCATATGGCGATCATGGACACCGCGTGGCACCAGACAATGCCGCCCTCCTCCTACACTTACGCCCTGCCGCGCAAATGGTACTGGAAGTACGGCATTCGCCGCTACGGGTTCCACGGGACGTCTTTCCTCTACGTGGCGAAGCGCGCGGCCGTGCTGCTGAAAAAAGATCCTTTCAAAACCAGCGTGGTCATCTGTCATATCGGCAACGGCGCCTCGGTTAATGCCGTGAAGAACGGGGTTTCCTACGATACCAGTATGGGCTTTACCCCGCTGGAAGGACTTGTGATGGGAACCCGCGCCGGCGACCATGACCCGGCTATCCCCCTTTATGTCATGGCCCGCGAGAACATGACCCCGCGCGAAATGGACGGGATGCTTAATAAGAAGTCGGGCATTCTGGGCATCACCGAGCAATATACGGACCGCCGCGACGTGGAAGCGGCCGCGGAGCATGGCGACGAGCGCGCGAAGCTGGCTATCGAGATAGAAACTTACCGCATAAAGAAGTATATAGGCGCCTACGCCGCCGCGGTAGGCGGAATTGACGCGGTGGTATTCACCGCAGGGGTGGGAGAGATGGGCCCGGTGACCAGGGCCGGCGCGCTGCAGGATATGGATTTCCTGGGCATAAAATGCGACAGCGGCCTCAACAAGATCTCCAGAACCCGCAACGCCGAAACCGATATTTCAGCCAAAGGCTCCAAGGTCAAGGTTCTCGTCATTCCTACCGACGAAGAGAGGGTGTTCGTAGAGGACGTGGCCGGGCTTCTCGACGACTCTTACGATATTCATACCCGCTTTCATTACACCTTCCAGGATACCGCCTACCGCAATAAACTGCGGGACGAAGCCTTTGCAAAACAATGCGCCATGAAGCCGGCCCTGCTCAAGGTAGAGGCCAACCCGCCGGCCATCTCTCGCCGCTAGAACCCATGAAAGATATCCGCTCCGAAATATTCACGCCGCTCGCCGCGCTGATAGCGCTCTGTGCGGCCGGAGTAAGCGGCTATTCTTCAATAGAGGGCTGGGGCTTCCTCGACAGCCTTTATATGACGGTAATTACGCTGGCCACCATCGGCTACGGAGAAACCCATCCGCTCAGCGCCGCGGGCAGGTATTTCACCATCTTCCTCATCCTCGGCGGCATAGGCGTAATGACGTACATCTTTACAAGCATAACCGAGCTTTTGCTGCAGGGCGGTTTCAAAGAAGCTATCCGGAGGTTTAAAATGCAGGGGAAACTTGAAAGACTGGCGAACCATTATATAGTCTGCGGCGCAACCCGCCCGGGCCTGAGCGTCTGCGAGGAATTGTCCAAGACGGGCAGGCCGTTCTCGCTGGTCGTGCTTGAGGACGGGGAAGTTAAAAAGTATATGGCGCGCGGCTGGTGCTCTGTAAGCGGCGACGCCTCTTCCTGCGCCGTGCTGGAGGCTTCCGGGATAAAGAAGGCCCTGGGTATATTCTGCGCGCTTTCAAACGATAAAGACAACGCTTTCATAGCCATCACCGCGAAGGGCCTTAATCCGGGCATAAAGGTAGTAACGGTGCAGAACGAGCATAACACGGAAATGACGGATAAGCTGACAAGGGCCGGGGCGGATATAGTGATAAACCCTTCCCATATCGGCGGGCTCCGCATGGCTTCCGAAATGCTCCGTCCCGCTGCGGTCAAGTTCCTCGATTCTATGCTTCGGGGACAGAAGGCCGGGGCGCGGTTTGAGGATATAACGGCGGGCCAGGGAGCCGAGGGCCGGGAACTGGGGAAATTCAAAGGAGCCGATATCAAGGGAGCCCTGGTGGTAGCTCTTAAAAAACCCGGCAATAATTCTTATGAGCTTAACCCTTTGCCCGGCGTTATCCTTAAAAAAGGGGATGTCCTGGTAGCCCTTGGAACCCCTGAACAACTTAAGTCCTTAAGCTCTTCCCTTGCCTGACCGGAAACTGCGGAGATCGCCAGTTTATAGCGGCTTTTCTGGCTCTAGTAATGTGACGCACCGCCCCGCGGTAGGCGGGGCCCTTTAAGAGTTCCGCAGTCCACTCCCTCCAGAATCTGGCCCCGTTTATACGCATGCTTGTCTCCACCCCGGAAAGAATCTCTTCGACCGGGCTTTCTTTTCCCAGCTGTCCCCGATATAGCCCACGGCAGGGGCTCTTCCCGGCCCGGCGGGCAGGTCCAGTATCCGGCCTGCCCCTTCCGGAGCTCCGTATTTAAGACCGTGCTCTGCGTAAATTTTCGCGAGCAAAGCGTTCTCGCGGACTCCGGCCCAGCCGATATAGACGCAGCGGGAGCGGCGGCTTCCATTTAACCAGGTTTTTTTGTCTTTATCGCCGCGGTATGGAAGCCAGCGCTATATCGAATTTCCCTTTTACGCTTCCGGCCGGGATTTTGTCCCGGGCGGCGGGCAGGCGATCCGTGTTCCTGATCTCCTTCCCCCTCAACCGGCCCTTAATATTTTCAGCATAGCGGCTGAAGAGTCCACGCGCATTACGCTTTTTGCCGCCGCGGCAAGCGGGAGTCCGTAGCCCCCTGTTCCGCAGCCAATGTCCAGCAAAGCCTTCCGTCTCAATTCAACGCCCGTGGGGGCCGGCAGGCGCAGGATACGCCGGGTCTTTTTAAGCGTAGCCGGCTGAAAGGGCGGGGGGCAGCTGAGGGCCCGGCTGTTCCAGAACTCTTTTTGATTTTCAGGGGTGGTTTCCATATGGTTTTCATACGTGTTGCCTAGAGCCGCTTATTATAGTTTAATTGACTTAGCGTCTTAATTGTCAATAGTTCACTCTCAAGCAGGCAAGCAACGGGGCATAATGACAAAGCGCAACTTTGATAAAAGATATTCCGCAATACTGCCTCTGGGCCTCTGTCTATTTATCCCGCTCCTTTTTTCCCTCTCAGCCTGCTCCCGCCCCGTCCCCGATGATTCAAAAAAAATAGTGGTCTGGGAGCAGGAGGACGCCCAGGTCGCACCCTATATAGATTCCGTCTTTCAGGCTTTTAAAAAGCTGCCCGAGAACGCCGGAATTGAAATAACCCGCACCCATTACCAGACCGAGGATCTGCGCTCTCAGTTCCAGGCCGCTTCGCTGGCCGGCGTTCCTCCGGACCTCCTGCTCGGGCCTTCCGATACCGCCGGGCTTTACGCCGTCTCCGGTTTTATTATGCCGCTGGACGGGCATTTCGACTTTTCCCGCTATAATGCGCCGGTCGTAGAAGCTATTACGCTGGACGGTCATTCCTGGGGCGTGCCTGTCTCTAACGGCAACCACCTGATGATGTTTTATAACAAAAAATTAGTCAAATCCCCCCCGGGGACGACGGACGAGCTTTTTGCCTACTGCGCGGGCCCGGCCAAAGCGCTCAAGCTTGACCGCTGCATCGCCTTCGACATGGGGGAGCCGTTCTGGCTGATGCCCTGGCTGGGCGCTTTCGGCGGCTGGCCGATGGCCGGTAAAAAGCCGACCCTGGACACCCGGGCAATGCGCGACACGGTGAACTTCTACCTGGAGCTGAAGTACGACAAAAAATACGTGCCGATGGAATGTGATTATAACTGCATGGACTCCCTTTTCAAGGAGAATAAGGCCGCTTTCATCATTAACGGGGACTGGGCCATTTCAGGCTACCAGAAACATTTTAAAAAAGACTTCGGGCTTTGTATCATCCCCAGACTTTCACGGACCGGGCGCTATCCTTCCCCGATGGTAAGCGGCAAATATTTCATGGTCAGCGCCGGGGCCAAACCCGAAAAGATGGCCCTGCTCAAGCGCTTGCTTGAATTTTACACCTCCAAAGAGAACCAGGTGAGGCAGTACCAGGTCCTTACCCGCCTGCCCGCGCTTAAAGCCGCCGGCTCAGCCCCGGAAATAACCTCTGACGAGGTTTCCCGTATCTCACTGGACCAGATCTTGAAAGGCCGGCCCATGCCTATGGCGACGGAGATGCGCGCGGTCTGGGACTCGGCGCGCAATTACCTGGGGATGGCTACTACCCGGAAGCTCGACGTGGATACCGCCGTCCGCAAGATGCAGGAGAATGCCGAGAAAAAGATAGAAGAGATGAACGAGTAAGAGGCCGGGGCCGGGAAGCGTAAATACCTGTAACAGCTAAGATGGAAATTTTAAAGTCTATATACGAAGTAGCCTGGTTTATCCTCCTGATAGCCGGCGGCGTGGCCGTGCTGGAAGGATACCTATACTCCCATTTTAAATTCTACCGCAAACCGCTGTTCGAAGTTTCAGCGCTTATAGTTTTTCCCCTTCTCGGCCTGCTCGCGCTGAAAACCTTCGGGCTCGCGGCTCCGGGTTCCTATTCCTGGCTTGCGGTTTCAGAAGTTCTTATCCTTTTATTTTTCCGCTTTGCAGTTAAGGGGCGCCATACCGTACCTTTCATGCTCCTGGCCCCGGCTTTTGTCGGCCTTGCCCTGCTGCTGGTCTATCCGTTCGTCTTCGAGGTCTATCTCTCCTTCCATGACCTGAAACTGACCACCATAATGATGTGGAAGAATACGGGTACGCTTCCTTTTGCGGGGATCTCCCAGTATGTAAAGGTTTTCACCACTTCCCCCCTTTCGGAAATAACTTTCTGGGCCCTGCTCGGCCGGACGCTGGTCTGGACCTTCTCAAATGTGTTCTTTCACGTAACCGGCGGCTTTATCCTGGCCCTGATGCTCAATAACCAGATACGGTTTAAGGGAATCTACCGCACGCTGCTGGTTATCCCCTGGGCCATGCCGCAGGTGGTGGCGGTGCTCGCCATGCGCGGCGAGTTCCATGCTACGAACGGGTTTGTAAATATCATTATTACAAAGCTTCTCGATACTCTGCCTTTCCTTGGCAGCCTGGGCGTGGCCCCCGTGCAGTGGCTGAGCGATTATCCGCTGCTTACCTGCACCCTTATAAATGTGTGGCTGGGTATACCTTTTATGATGGTTGTGATCCTGGGCGGCCTCCAGTCCATCTCAAGCTCTTATTACGACGCCGCCGATATAGACGGGGCCTCCTATCTGCAGAAGCTGCGCTATATAACCCTGCCGCTTATACGGCCCGTCCTTATGCCGGCCGTTACTCTGGGAACGGTGTGGACCTTCAATAATATAAACGTCATCTATCTGGTCACCGGCCAGGCCGGCGGCACGGAGCAGGCGGATATCCTGGTTTCCGCCCTCTACAAGGCCGCCTTCACCTATAACCGGTACAGTTACTCGGCCGCCTTCGCCATAGTGGTGTTCGCTATGCTCTTCTTCTTCTCTGTTTTCTATCTAAAGACATTTGACGCCGCCAAGGATGAGAGATAATATGAAGAAACAATTGTCCGCGGCCGCAAAGAGAAAACGGCTCCAGCATTTCTTTATACATGCCGGCATTATTCTTTTTGCCGGCGCCTGCGTGTATCCGCTGCTCCGGATACTCACGGTGTCCCTCCGTCCCGGGGATAAGCTTTTTTCCACCGACCTTTCGCTTATCCCGGCCGGCGCCACCTTTGTCTCCTATGCCCGCCTGCTGGGTGATACGATGTTCCTCCGCTGGCTGTGGAACTCACTTATCATCACGCTGGCCACCTCTTTTATAGGCGTCTCCCTGGCCTCCACCGCCGCTTACGCTTTCTCCCGCTTCCGCTTCCCGGGGAAGAAGGCCGGGATGATCCTGCTTCTTTCCAGCCAGATGATACCCGCGGGCATGCTGATACTCCCCCTTTTCCTGATGATCATGAAGCTGAAACTGATGAATACTTATCTCGGGATGATCATCGCTTACTCGGTGTCGTCGCTGCCTTTCAGCATCTGGATACTGAAGGGCTACTACGACACCATCCCCCGCTCGCTGGAGGAAGCCGCGCTGGTGGACGGAACCAGCCAGGTAGGCGCTTTCTGGCGCATCATACTGCCGCTGTCCACCCCGGCGCTGAGCATAGCTTTCTTGTTTAATTTTACCACCGCCTGGAACGAATACCTGGTGGCCCGCGTGGTGCTGTTCAGCAGCAAGCAGTACACCTGGACGCTCGGTCTTTTCGAGCTTCAGGGCCAGTATATAACGCAGTGGGGCATGTTCGCCGCAGGCTCCATGCTGGTCACTATCCCGGTATTGTGCGTGTTCCTGTATTCGTCCAAATGGCTTATTTCCGGTCTGACGCTTGGCAGCGTGAAAGGATAATTTATGGCTACAGTTCAATTTAAGAAAATAGTGAAGAAATTCGGGGATAACCTCGTGCTTAACGGCGTAGACGTCGAGATAAAGGACCACGAGTTCGTGGTCATCGTCGGGCCTTCCGGCTGCGGCAAGACCACCCTGCTCAGGATGCTGGCCGGCCTGGAAGAGATCACCGACGGTGAAATATTCATAGACAATCTGCTCGTAAACGAGCTGCACCCCTCAAAGCGCGAGATAGCCATGGTTTTCCAGGATTACGCCCTTTACCCGCATATGACGGTGGAGCAGAATATGAATTTCGCCCTGCGGCTGCGCAAGATGGACAAGGCCGAGATAGCCGGGCGCGTTAAGGAAGCCGCTAATATCCTCCAGCTTAACAAGTTCCTGGAGCGGATGCCCAAGCAGCTCTCCGGCGGCCAGCGCCAGCGCGTAGCCATAGGCCGGGCGATAGTGCGCAAACCCAAGGTGTTTCTATTCGACGAGCCGCTTTCCAACCTGGACGCAAAACTCCGCGAGGAGATGCGCGTAGAGATAGCCAAGCTTTATCAGCGGCTGAACGCCACTATATTATATGTAACCCATGACCAGGTAGAGGCCATGACGCTGGCCGGGCGGATAGTTATAATGAACCACGGGATAGTCCAGCAGGTAGGTTCCCCCATAGAGGTCTACAGGAAGCCCGTAAACCTGTTCGTGGCCGGGTTTATCGGCAGCCCCACCATGAATTTCCTCTCCGGCCGGCTTAAGCTGGAGAACGGAACAGCCGTTTTCTTTAATAAATTTATTACTATGCCCATCCCCGCTTTTGTGCTGCCGCAAAGCGAGGCGCAGGACGGCCGCGAGGTAGTTCTGGGCGTCAGGCCCGACGATGTGCTGGTGGAGCGCCCCGGGGGCGAGAAATGCTCCGGGAAAATAGAGGGCGTGCTCGAGGTTTGCGAACTGCTGGGGCATAGGGAAAACCTTTACCTTAAGGTGGGCGGCCAGCGCGTCCTGGCTACGGTGGAAGCTTTCTTTAACCGCAGCCCGGGCAGCGCGGTAAGCCTGTGCTTCAACTACCAGAACATGCACGTTTTTGACAAGGCTACGGAGCAGCGGATAAGCGAGTAGATAGTTTTTACGGCAGGGATGTTATTGAGTCCCCTGAACAACTTTAAGTATAATTAAAGGGGAAGATTTAGAAGTAAAAATACGGAGGAATTAATATGATAGCTACAATAGACGTGGATGCCTGCATAGGCTGCGGACTGTGCGCCAATGACTGCCCCGAAGTTTTCGAGATGCCTGCCGACAAGGCCGCGGTGAAAGTCACCCCCGTGCCCGCCGACAAGGAAGAGTCCTGCAAAACCGCAGCGACCAACTGCCCCGTGCAGTGCATTAAGTGCGAGTAAGCGCTTAATCAGTAAAATGAAACAGCCCGCTCGTGCGGGCTGTTTTTTTTGCCTTAGCTCTGTCTCAGGCCGCTTTTACGGCGTCCTTTATCTTCAGGAAGGGGATGAGAAGCATGCCGGGCAGGGTGGCCAGGCAGACTATGATGAAGAACTCGGGGTAGCCTACCTTCTGCTGGAGGAACCCGCTTACAAAGCCGGGGAGAATCATGCCGAAGGCCATTATGCCCGTGGAGATGGCGAAATGGGCGGTCTTGAACTTCTCACCGGTCAGCGTGATCATATAGAACATGAAGGCCGTGGTCCCCAGACCGTAACCGAACTGCTCTATCGACACCAGCATCGGTATCAGGCCCGTTGCAAGTGAGAACTGGCGCCCTGCTACGGTGAAAGAGGCATAAGAGAGGGCCGGCTTGGCATATGACATGTAAACATATGCGAGGTCGGGAATGTTAAGCATGAATGCCAGCGGCCAGATGGTGCGCCGCAGGCCGTATTTGGATATTATCCAGCCACCCAGCAGGCCCCCTATTATCAGCGATCCCAGTCCTATGGTCCCGTAAATCATGCCTACATCGTACGTCGCCAGGCCCAGTCCGCCGGCCTGCGCGGTATCCAGCATGAACGGGGCGGTTAGTTTTCCCAGCATCGCCTCACCGAAACGGTAGGTAAGGATGAAGGCCAGGCCTATCCATACATTTTCCAGTTTGAAATAGGCCGTGAAGATTTCCCCGAACTCCGCGAACATCATGCCCTTGGTCCTGTCCGGCTTGTCCACCGCGGGAGCAGGGAGGAAGAACTGGTGGTAAAGGAAGAGCAATCCCATGACGGCGGCGGCTATAAGGAGCGCAATGGTCCAGCTGCGGGTAATGTCGCCGGTGGCGGTCTCTATCTTTCCCGCTATCATGACCAGCCCGCCGGTACAGAAAAGCATGGCCATCCGGTAGAAGAACGCCCTTATCCCCACAAAGAACGCCTGTTTGCTGTCGTTCATGGAGAGCATGTAGAAGCCGTCCACGGCTATGTCGTGGGTGGCTGAAATAAAGGCGATAACCATGAAGCAGGCCGTCGCGATATACAGGAAGTGCGGGCTCCGCAGGGAGACGGCCGCGGCAACCAGGCCGATGGCCATCAGGGCCTGTGTCGTGTTTATCCAGGTCCGCTTGGTGGAGTACATGTCTATAAGCGGGCCCCAGAACATCTTGATGGCCCAGGGCAGGTAGAGCAGGCTGGTCCAGGCGGCTATCTCCGCGTTGGAGACGCTCATTTTCTTGAAAATAATGACGGGCAGCACGTTAACTATCATGTACGGCAGGCCTTCAGCGAAATAGGTAGTGGGTACGTAGGACCAGGGATTTCTATTTTCTGCTTTAGTTATCATGTTGTTTCCGTATCGTTTAAACTGTTCGTATTAGTAATGATATATTTTGCCGCCCGACTGTTCAATGAAAAATATGAGAAAACACAAGAGCAACGTTGCCTTCTCCTTGCGGGTGCTGCGCCCTGATTTTGCTAAAATGACTATATGGATCTCTTCTCTTTACTTTTTTCCCCCCAATCCGTAGCCTGGTCGGTTTTTGTGATCATGCTGGTAGCCTCCGCCGGGCTAGCCCTGGGCAATATTAAGGTTTTCGGCATAAACTTCGGCATAGCCGGGGTCCTGTTCTCCGGCATACTGGCAGGCCACCTGGGCCTGGATATCAATCGTGAAACTATGGAGTTCCTGCGCGATTTCGGCCTCATACTCTTTGTCTATTCTATCGGTACGCAGGTAGGTCCCGGTTTTTTCTCCGCTTTCCGCAAGCAGGGGCTGCAGCTTAACCTGTTTGCCGGAGCCGTAGTGCTGGGCGGTGTGGCTGCAACTCTGGCGGCGGTTAAATTCGGCGGTTTCGACAGCGCGACCGCGGTAGGGATGTATTCCGGCGCGGTTACCAATACCCCTTCACTGGCAGCGGCGCAGCAGGCCCTCGGGGCTGTCAGTGCCGAGGCGGCCAACAGCGCCTCGGTAGGGTACGCTCTTGCCTATCCCGGCGCGATAGTGGGGATTATCCTGACTATGATGCTTATACGCAGGCTGTTCAGGGAGGAGGCCGCGCAGGATATGCTGCTGGTGCAAGCGGACAAAGCCGGGTCCGCCCTGGTTAATGCGAATATAACCGTGGAGAATAAGAATCTGGAGGGCTTGAGGATAAAGGATATCCCGGCCATGAACGAGCTGGGAGTGATGGTTTCCCGCGTTTGCCACGGCGGACAGATCTATATTGCCAGGGACGAGACCGTTATCCATACAGGGGATATCCTCCTGGCGGTAGGGCTGGCCGAGAATGTGCGCAAGTTCACGGTTGTAGTCGGCTCAAAGAGCGACGCCGACCTGAAAAAGATGCCGAGCCGGATCATCCATTCCCGTGTTATAGTAACGCATAAAGAAGTGATAGGAAAGACCCTGGACGAGCTGAACCTTGAGTCTAAGTACGGAGTCCTGGCTACGCGTGTGACCCGTGCGGACGTGGAGTTTCTGGTGTCCGACTCTTATACTTTGCAGCTCGCTGATAACCTGGTCCTGGTCGGAGAAGAAACTGATGTGGCCAAGGCTGCGTCCATACTGGGGAACTCTCCCAAGGACCTCAACCACCCGCAGCTGATCCCCGCTTTTATAGGTATTGCGGCTGGCGTCTTCCTGGGCTCTATCCCTATCTCTTTCCCCGGTTTATCCGGGCCGATAAAACTGGGCCTGGCCGGCGGGCCGCTTATCATGGCCATTGTCCTTAGCTATGTCCAGCATATCGGCCCGCTTAACTGGTACCTCCCCCCCGCCGGCAACCTTATGCTGCGCGAGCTGGGGATAGTTCTGTTCCTTTCCTGCGTCGGCCTCAAGGCAGGGGGCAGGTTCTTTGAAACACTGCTTAACGGCAACGGTATCCGTATTGTGATGTTCTCTTTCCTGGTAACCGTACTGCCGATAATGATACTTGGAATATTGGCCAAGGCCAGGCTAAAACTTAATTATGTAGCGCTGTGCGGCGCGCTGGCCGGCTCTATGACCGATCCTCCCGCGCTGGCTTTCGCCAACGCTATGAGCCCGTCTAATCTTTCCGCCATGTCCTATGCCACGGTTTATCCGCTTGTAATGATCATGCGCGTAATTTCCGCGCAGGTAATGGCTATGCTCCTCCTAAGATGACCGTAATTATCGCCAATTTGTCTTTAGTGCTCGCGGCCGGCTGGCTGTTTCGCAAGTACGGTATCGTTCAGGAAGGCGCGGAGAAGGCTTTTAACCAGTATCTTTACTACCTCGCCCTCCCGGCCCTGGTCATCCTCAAGATCGCCGACACCGGCCTCTCCGGCCTGGGCTGGCGGTTCTTGGCCGCCAATACGCTGCCGCTGGCCGCTGTAATGGCCGTCATCTGGATCCTTTGGAAAGCCAATGCCCTGGACTGGCGCTTCGCCCGGCTGCTGCTTATAGTATCCGTGCTGGGGAATACTGTTTATCTTGGCTTTCCGGTTGCGGTTATGCGTTTTGGCGAGGACGCGATAGGCTACGCCGCGATAGCCACCTCCATCCAGAATATCTTTATTTTCACCTTTGGGTTTGTGCTGATGACGCTAATTCATGAAGGAACCTGTCCTCCCTCACGGTTTCTGCGGCTCATCGGGCGTAACGTGGTTCTCTGGTCCTCCGTAGCGGGCCTGGTTATGTCAGCCTTCGGCCTCCGCCTGCCGGAACTCCTGCATAAGGTCCTTTCAGACATAGGTAAAACTACGCTGCCGCTGTCTCTTTTTACCATAGGAGTCAGCCTGTACGGCAAGAGAATAGCTCATAACCTGCCGCGCATAGCGCTGGTCAGCGGTTTCAAGCTGCTTTTGCTGCCGTTTTTTTATATCGCGTCAGCGCGGGTTCTCGGGTTCGAGGGTTTCGTCTCGAAAGTGACCTTTATCGAAATTGTGATGCCGGTGGCCGTGCTCAATTATGTGATAGCCGCGGAATTCGACTTTGACGCTGACCTGGTAAGCCAGAGCATACTTTTTTCCACGCTTGTGTTCTTTCCGCTCCTGTATCTTTATGACTGGGCTATAAAGGTGTTCCTCTAGGAGCCTGTCCGGCATAAGCAATTTCGCCTGCAATTGTCCCTTTTGTCCTGCGCTTTCGCGCCGCTCAACTCACAACCTCCGTCGAGGGTGCTCGTCTCGCGGCGCTTCGGCTCGGCTCCAAAATAGACAATTTCGTCATGAAAGCCTTATGTCGGACAGGCTCCTAGAGGACTGGAAAGGCAGAAGAACGGAGGTGGATAAAAGACCGCAGGATCAGCTTTTCTGAGTTCTGCCGACC
>MNUR01000088.1 GCA_001871115.1 Elusimicrobia bacterium CG1_02_56_21
TGAATTCCACCGAAGGCCCCATAGGACTGCAGGACATTTCCACGCTAGGCTTCAGCCTTAAATCCATAACGAAAAACCTGAACCTGGTTTCCGCCCTTAATAAAACGGAGTTTTCCACCATGCAGCCCGGCTCCAATCTTTCCAAATACACCAACGCCATACTCAGCTACAGCCGCAAAGTTAACCGCAAGGCGGTGAAAGTAAACGGCCTTGTTGTACAGCTGGCAGCCAGTAAGAAGAAAGCCGGAATGCGCGACGCCGTTTCCTCAGGCAAAACCGGCAAAAAAGCTCCCGGGAAAAAACTCACCCAGCTGCTTAAAGAGAAAACAGCCTTGGATAAATTAGCGGCTGAGGCCAGGAACCTGCGCGCGGCCTCGCGGGGCCTCAGCGCCACCAGCAACTGGCTATACATCGCATCCAGGTAAAAGACCAGGGGATTTGAGGATTAGCCCAGAAGGAACTCTTTATTCCGCCAGTCTTCCAATCTTCTATTCTTCTAATCCTCTGCCGCGTACCGGCGGAGGATTTTTTTGTTGCGGCATAAGTATTGTAAAATTACACTTATGAAAGACCCGCTTGAAACCGCCGCCCTGCAGATCATTAAATCCCTGGGGGAAGACCCGCAAAGGGAAGGCCTGAAAAAAACCCCGCGGCGCGCGGCGCGGGCCCTGCGTGAAATAACTTCCGGCTATAACGCCGATATAGACAAGGTCTTCAACGGCGCTTTCTTCAGGGTTAATTACCGGGAAATGGTGATAGTCAGGGACATCTCTTTTTATTCACTCTGCGAGCACCACATGCTTCCCTTTTTCGGCAAAGCCCACGTGGCTTACATCCCGAAAGGCCGCATTGTGGGCCTTTCCAAGATCCCCAGGCTGATAGAAGCCTTCGCCCGCCGGCTCCAGGTACAGGAGCGCCTGACCTCCGAGATAGCCCTGACCCTTTTCAACAAGCTCAAGCCGCGCGGGGTGGGGGTAGTTCTGGAAGCCCAGCACCTCTGCATCAACATGCGCGGGGTAAAAAACGAGACCTCCTCCGCGATGACCAGTTCTATGCTCGGGGTCTTCCAGACCGACAACAGGGTAAGGGAAGAATTCCTCAACCTCATAAAGAGATAATATATATTGTATTAAAAGCCGGTTTTAAGTAGAATTTACGAGTATTCTGTTCTTTGAAGCTATATTTGCCTTCGCGCGCTTATGCGGAGGGCGCAATAGCGCGGGCGTAGTTCAATGGTAGAACGAGTGCTTCCCAAGCATTAGACGTGGGTCCGATTCCCATCGCCCGCTCCATTTTCTGAAGAGTCTCTGGAACTTCTCACTGCCTCTGTATTTCCGGCGATGGGAATATTCCTTAAGGGGAAGCTCGCTGACGCTCGCAGGTCGCCCGCTCCATTTTCTGAAGAGTCTCTGGAACTTCTCACTGCCTCTGTATTTTCGGCGAATAAAGTCGGTCATCAATCGGTTCTGGCGAACTTAATAAATTCATGACAAAATCAAAAACATTCTGGGCGGCCTCGGCTTTGATAAGCCTGGCCCTCATGGTTTTCGCGGGTTATTCCATCTACGGCAGGGTGGCGCTGCATTTTTCCGGTGACACTATAGAGGTGAAACCTGTACCTCTGCCGGCAGCAGAGGAACAAGAGGAAGAAAAAGTCGATACTAAATCCGCCCTTGAAAAAATTAAAGCGGCGGAAAAGGAAGACAAAGAAGAAGAAGCCAAGGCCGGCAGAGGGACCCCTGCCAAAACAGAAGTTCCCAGGATGCGGGCCGTAAAAACCGCTTTTGAATACAAAGACTCTGCCGCGAAGTCGGTACTTATATCCGGCAGCTTCACCTCCTGGAAAGACAAGAAGATGACGAAAAAAGACGGGGTCTGGAAAACGGACATCTATATCCTGCCCGGAACCTATCCCTACCATTACACAGTGGACGGTAAAAAGAAACTGGCACCCGGCAAGCCTAAAGCCCCTACCGGCGACTCTCTTGTAACCGTTAATTGAACAAACAGGGCAAACACATACCAGCAAGCGTATTTACACCTGCATTATTGTCAATATTTCCGTAACAGGCTTTTGTTAGACTATACCCGGACATGTTTATGAATCTCAGAAAAGTCCTTGCTATCTTCCTGCTTGCTCCGGCGCTTCTCGCGCCTGGAGCCTACTCTCTTGGCACGCCTCGCCACGGCCACACCTCCACTCTCCTCCCGGACGGCAATATCCTTATTACGGGCGGAACCACCGATGCTGGCGGCGGCGTAACCGCCAATGTGGAAATGTACAATATGGCCACCAACACCTACCAGGCCTGGAGCAGCAACCTGGCAACCGCCAGGTCCTCCCACACCGCCACCCTTATGTCGGACGGCCGGATACTTATAGCCGGCGGTTTCGCGGCCAACGGCCAGCCCATGACCTCTCTTGAAATTTGCAACCCCGTAACAAAACTCTGCGCCGCCCCCGGGTTCGGCGATACCACAATGCTTACCGCCAGGGGGGGGCATACGGCCACGCTGCTGTCAAAGGGTGCTAATGCCGGCCGGGTTCTTCTCTGCGGCGGCCGCACAGGGACCACGGGAACCTCTATCACCGAGGCCTGCGAAATTTTTGACCCGGTCGCGCAAACCCGCGCGGCGGCCGGCCCGATGATCAGCCCGAGAGAAGGCCATGCGGCTACACTGCTTATCACGGGAAAGGTATTTGCCACAGGCGGAAGACGCAGAAACCCGGCAGATTCCGCCTGGATCTACGAGCCGATGAACGAGATGTACGACCCGACTACCGGGGTTTGGACCCCGGTCTCAGCCCTTCTCCAGGGCAGAATAAACCATACGGCTACAGTACTCAACAACGGCAAAATAATGATAGCCGGCGGTTACAACGCAAACAACTACGCTTACTGCCAGTCCACTGACCCCGAAGCCCTGGAAGACGAATGCTGGCATTTAAAGTACGACACAAACTGGGCCCAGGATTTCGGCAATCACGGCTACCTGGACGGGGCTGAGTTCTTTGACCAGAACGGTGCCCGTGTGGTCCTCTCCGAGGAAACTTACGGGGAAATACCTTACAGGGTTGCCGGGCATTCGGCCGTACTGCTGCCTGACGGCAGATGGAAAATGCAGGGCGGCTACGGCGGGATTGTCCCAACTTTCTTCAAAACAACCCCGGTTCTTGAAGATGATTCAATAATATACCTTACGGCGACCGGCAACCATACCGCAACCATAAATGCTTCAAGCATCATAAAGTTCCCTTTAATGTTCCCTCTTTCCAGGCCTGTCTCCGGCAGGCTGGTCGACGCCGATGTTTTTATTTCGCCCAATGAGGATCCCCTGGAACCGTCTATTGAACAGGATACAGTGCAGTTCTTCATAGCAAACAGCACGGCTGTAGCCGACGCTTCACCTGTGGGCCTGTTAATACCCGACTCTGAACCGGGGACTTTCGATAGTATACTGCAACTGCAGAACCCCGGAGGCAGCGCGATATTTGAAAAAGAACAAGCCGCTTCGGGCCAGGCAGCCCCTACATTAGTAACGGTTTCGGGCCTCAATCTTTCCGCGGATCTTTACCCGGCCGAGACCGACGGCGTCATCACCGGGAATTTAACAGCCGAAGTATCATTTACCCTGCCTGACTCCTACAGTAATATTGTCGGAGTCGCCAACCTTAAATCCGGCACGATAATAGACCCTGATTACACCATTCAGTTAGGGGAATCCGGCAGCGGGGCATTCAACATACCGAACCCTATCTCCTGCGACGCGGACGAGGATACCTGCATTTATTTTTCTACCATAGCCTTCACCGGCGTAACCGGGACAATGGCCAATCTGACCACCCTGGAAAACGGAACCACCTTTTACGTAGCAGACAACCCGGTACCCGCGGCCGGGACCCCCGTACAGCTCACCTTTGAACTGGACTACATCGCGCAACAGGTCTCTATCCTGGACAGGGAACCCGACTACAATTTCGACCGGTCCACTATGGTTATCAGGGGCATGGTCTTCTCCAGCCAGCTCGGCTACTCCCCCGATGTCAATAAATGGGCGGACCTGTCGGACAAAGAGGAATCCCCGGCGATGTTCGAGCCTGCTTTTAACCACACTGCCCTGCTGACCCCGGCGGCCGATACGGTTATAGCCGGCGGACGCAACTGCGAAGCCACCCCTGCCGCTGACTGCCTCAGGGGGGTAATGAATTTCCTTCCCTCCGGCTCCGGAACCATATTCATCCCCGTCTTCCGGTCAGCCGCCGGCAGCCTCTCCTGGCCTAACGGCAACCCCCTGATCACCAAGAGGGCTTTCCATACCTCTACCCTGCTTCCGGACGGCAGCATACTCACCTGCGGCGGCTCGGACGGGGCTAAACAGCTCTCCTCCTGCGAACTGCTGAACCCTGTCACAAAAGAATGGGAAGCTACCGGCTCAATGAATTCCCCCAGGGCCAACCACACAGCCACGCTGCTCCCAAACGGTAACGTATTTGCGACCGGCGGCATAATACCCGGGGGGACCGCGGTAAACACCTCCGAAATTTACTATCCCGCTACCCGCCGCTGGGTCGCTGCCGCTTCCATGACCGACGCCAGGCAGCTGCATACCGCCACCCTCATGCCAGACGGCAATGTGCTGATTGCGGGCGGCGCCACGCTCAGCACCTATACGGTCACCGCCGAGGTCTATATTTCCTCCACCAATATCTGGATAAGCGCGGGGTCAATGACCAACGGCAGGTCTCAGCATACGGCCACCCTTCTCAAGAACGGGAACATTCTGATGGCCGGAGGCATAAACGGCCTCGGCGCAATGAAGAGTTCTGAAATTTTCAACTATCTGACCCGGACCTTCAGCGCCGGCCCCGACCTTAACACAGCCAGGTACGCGCATACTGCCAACCAGCTCAGGGACGGCAATGTTATCGTTACCGGCGGCTCGGATAATATAGAGGGCATGAAATCCTGCGAGGTTTATACAGTTGGCGGAACCTGGACCGCAGTTCCGGAAACCCTGAATTTTAACAGAGCCAACCACCGCAGCGTCCTGCTCCCTAACGGCAAACTGATGCTGACAGGCGGAGAAATGCGCGGCACTGCCCAGTCCGTGCCCGAGGGTTTCGACCCGGATTACAGGAGCTGGAGCGAGCAGGGGACCGCTTCCGGCAGAACCCACCACACCTCCCTGATGACTAAAGATAATATGCTGATGACCATCGGCGGCTGGAGCGGGGGGAAATACCTCGATACCACGGAGATAGTCAATTTCAATTACTCGCCTGACATCAACGGCCTTGAGGCAGACACTACCCGGCAGGCAATAATTTCCACAGGCACGGTTTATTTCAACACCGGCGGCATAGCCACGCTGCTCAGCGGAACCTCCAATTTCCACGGCATCACCGAAGCCTCCGGAGGCGGCGCCGGGCCGGCCAACTCTTCTTTCCATAACCCCAGGGTCTACATGCAGCAGATAGACAATCCGAGCGGGTTCATGATAGACCTGTCCACCAGGATCTACTCCGCTTACGGCGGCCCCAATACGGACTGGGAAGCCACCCTCTCCTCTATAACCATAATAACTCCCGACCTGCCCGGGGTAATGCCTCATGGCTGGTACCATATGCGCACTGCCGCTGCCGGAGTGTTTTCAAACGGGCACACCGTGCAGGTGACAGTACCCCGCCCAACCGGCCTGGCCTCCGCCCCCACCGGGACGGTGCTCGGCATAAGTTCTATTACCTGGGCCTGGAACAGCGGCACAATAGCCTCGGCCGACGGCTACAATATGTATTCCGCCACCGACAGCGTTTTTATCACCACCGTGTCTTTTACCCCGCTGGTTTCGCACACCCAGACCGGCCTGCCGCCCAATACCGCGGCGTCAATAATGGTATCCGCCTATAACCTGGGCGGCAACGGCCCGCTTTCAAAATCAGTTACCTATTATACGCTGGCTGCAGTTCCCACCCCGCTCATCGTGCAGAATGCCAGTTTTGAAACCGCTGCCCTGGAATGGGCCAGGAACGCCAACTCAGAGCTTACTATCTACGAAGTTTCAATGTCCGCGGTCAAGACCCCTAAATTCTCGGACGCGCTGGCCATCTCCACGCCGGTTCCTTTCAGCGTGAACTATACCAGCACCTCAACGGTGATAAACCAGCTCTCGGCCAACCAGATGTACGACTTCCGGGTAAGGGCCAGGAACGGAGCAGGGATAGTAACTGACTTCAGCAATTACGTTACCACCATAACCGTCAGCGGGGTGAACAATTTCACCGGCCAGGCCCTGAGCAGTTCCACTATAAACTGGTCCTGGGACTCGGCCGTCGGCGCCACCTATTATGAGCTTTACGACGTGACCGACGGAACCGCGGCCGCAGTCTTTATAGGATCTACCACCGAGAGCAACCTTTCCCAGACAAACCTCTCCGCCAACTTCCGGTACACCGCCATGGTAAACGCGGTCAACGATACCTCCGGCTACGGACCCATCAGGGGGCCTCTGCTCACCGCAGCGCCGGTTTATACCCTTACAGTACAACCCCTGCCGGCCACCCCGAATGTCTTCACTAATATCAGCACCGGCAGTTTTACCGCCAACTGGATAACCAACGGCAACTCCACCTGGACCGTCTACGGAGTAAAACTTTCTACGGCGGGAGTCCTGGCTTCCTCCTACACCACCACTGAAAATTCTATTACTTTCAGTCCGCTGTCGCCCAATATGCAGCATGTTGTTACCCTTACCGCTATAAACGGGGACGGGATAGAGGGAACGGCAATTGAGCTCGGCTCTAAATACACCCTCGCAAAGGTTCCCGCCGCGCTTATCGCGCTGGACGTCAATATGTCCGGGATAGTCCTTGGCTGGGACACGGTAGATAACTCTACGGAAACCATTTACGAACTGCGCAGCTCTACCTCGGATGTGTTCGCCGACCCGATAGTAAAGCACATCTATTTCTCTCAGCTCTACACCGACAACTACGCCCTGGCCAGCGGACTGCAGACCGCTACCACCTACTATTTCGACATTGCCGCCTGTAACGGCGAAGGCGTCGCCCTGAACTGCACCGGGGTAGGCGTAACTGCCCGCAAGCGCTCGGCGGCGGTAAGCACCCTGCCCGGGCCCGGCGGAGCCCCGTCCGGATCGGTAGGCGGAACCAGCGACCCGACTAAAACCGTCAGCATAGACGGGCACCTGCCCAATAACCGCAGAGTGATTATGACTCTACCGGCCGGTTCTTTCCCGGCGCCTACGGCAATAGCCATCTCTTCCTCCACTACTAATTCCTGCGGCTACCTGCCCGGGGGGACGCCCGTAGAGGTCGCCATCTATTCGGAGAACCAAAGCCAGCCCCAGGAGCCGATCACTCTTACTTTCAGCTTCGGGACCAACTCTATCTTCGGTGCCGGAACAGGCCCGGACGCGAGCGCGACACAGAACGCCATAATAGCCGACGCCTCCAAACTGGTATTGGCCCGCTACAACCCGGACTCTGGACAGTGCCTGCCGCTGGAAACAAAAGTCAACATAGGCGACCGCACCATAACGGCCACCCTTAATCACTTCAGCCTGTTCCAGCTCATGACCAGGACCGCGGCCTCTAACCTGAACAATGTGCTGATCTACCCGAATCCTTTCTATACCAACAGGGGCCAGGGTTTTGTGACCATAGACAAAATACCGGCCGGCTCCAAAGTACGCATTTACACCCTCTCCGGAGACAAAGTCTGGGAAGCCACCGCCGGTTCCACAGGCGTCATCATCTGGCGGGCTACCAACAAGTCTGGAAACCTGGTAGCCAGCGGAATTTACCTGGTCGTAATAGATTCCAGTTCGGGCAAAAAAGTATTTAAAGTGGCGGTCGAAAGGTAAGTTATGAAAACCACTTACGCCAGAACAGCCCTTACCGCCTCTCTGAAGGCCGCCTGTATCGCTCTGGCTTTTTCCATGCCGCTTTTTGCCAACGAAGACCCCCGTTATTTCGATTCGAAGGCGGTAGGCGCGACTACGGCGGATTTCCTGAACCTGCCGGTGGGAGCCCGGGCGGCCGCTATGGGCGGCGCCTATACCGCTATCAGCGAGGAAGCCTCGGCCATATACTGGAACCCGGCCGGCCTCGTCCAGATACCCAAGCTTTCGGCCGTGTTCATGCGCGCCCAGTATCTCGAGGAGATAAGCTACCAGTACGCCGCTTACGCGCACCGCCTCTCCTACGACTCGGTGCTCGCCGGCTCTGTCCTGCTTACCGATATCGGGTCTATAACGCAAACTGATATCTCCGGCAATACCCTCGGCAGTTTTACCCCGCGGGACCAGGTCTTCACGCTTTCATACAGCAAGGCCATACTTGAATTCTCGGACAAAGACATAGACGTCTCGGTGGGCGTCTCGGCCAAGTATCTAAAGTCTACCATAGTGGATACGGCCAGCAGTTACGCCGCCGACCTGGGCATAATGACCTACAACTTCGGCGACATCCCCTACCGCCTCGCCGTCACCGCCACCAATATGGGCGGCGGCCTCACCTACGACAAGGAATCCAACCCGCTCCCGCTCACTTTCAAACTGGGCGCGGCGGTAAACCCTTTCCGCAACATGCTGATAGCCACCGACGTAGTATTCCCCAAGCAGAACAAGCCCAATATCCTGTTCGGCGCGGAACTTGCCACCACCCCCAACGAACTCACCCGCCTTTGCGTACGGGCCGGCCTCAACGCCCAGCAGATGCGCGACGGCCTAGGCGGCTTCTCCATGGGCGTCGGAGCCACCCTGCACTTCTTCAGCCTTGATTACGCCTTCGTGCCGATGGGTGAACTCGGCTCCACCCACCGGATCTCGCTCACCTTCGACTTCCCTTTCCGCAGCCCTATCTTCCAGCGCCGCGACCGGACCATCTTCACCAAAATGAAGGGGATCTCTTTCAAATAAACCCGCCATACGCGGACAAAAAACCGAGGGCAGCGGAAAGTAAGGGGCGGGGTTCTTACTTTCCGCTGCCTTTTATCCTGCCGCGCTCTTGCCATGCCACTCTTAATAATATAGATTGTTAGACCGGAAAGCACTAATGAAAGCCCTTGGACAACACCTGATACTGGAACTTTACGGCTGCAGCGCCGCGGCGCTTTCCTCAGTGGCGAATGTCCAGGATACGATGCTGAAAGCGGCCAGGGCGGCCGAAACTACGATAATAGACTCCATCTTCCACCATTTCAAGCCCTATGGAGTTTCCGGAGTTGTAGTTATAGCGGAATCGCATTTTGCCATACATACCTGGCCGGAGCATAAATATGCCTCTGTGGACCTTTTTACCTGCGGCGCCAAAACCCGGCCCTGGGAAGCTTTCAAGGTGGTAAAGAAACTTTTTAAGGCCACACACTTCAGCGTTATGAAGATGGAAAGAGGATTATTGCCAAAGTAAGCCGAAAGCAGCGGCGAAAACCGACGACAGGTTTTTGAGGCTGAGTCTAATAATGAAGAAAATAAATAAATTTGACTGGATAAAAAATTCCAGGAACGTCCTGCCGAAAGGGGACTGGTTCGTGGAATTTTTTACTCCCGGAGAGCTGCACGCCCACCGGGCGCTTAAGGTTATAGAAACCTCCGCCACCGCCTTCCAGGAGGCCGCGCTGATAAAGACGCACACCTTCGGCAAAGTGCTGGTCATAGACGGAGAAACCCAGTCCAGCCAGTACGACGAGGCCTTTTACCACGAATCCCTGGTCTGCCCGGCGCTCCTTGCGCACCCGTCCCCGAAAAAAGCGCTTATACTCGGCGGCGGCGAAGGCGCTACCGCCCGGGACATCCTCAATGACCGCGGCATTGAACGCGTGGTTATGGCCGACATAGACTACAATATCCTGCGTTTTGCGGAGAAACACCTGGAGACCTGGCATAAAGGCTCATTCGCGGACCCGCGCATGCGCCTGCTCGTCCAGGACGCCAGGAAATGCGTGGAGAACACTTCCCTGAAATTCGACCTTATCTATTCGGACCTGCCCAGCCCCATAGAAGGCGGCCCGGCTTACGCGCTTTACACCCTTGAGTTCTACCGCCGCATGAAGCGCATACTGGCCCCGGGTGGGATATTTTCCATACAGGCCGGCCCGGGAACGCCCCTGCAGTTCGAACTGCACCCGGCTATTTACAACACGCTCCGCCGGGTCTTCCGCTTTGTAGGCAGTTATACCGCTTTTATCCCGGCTTACGACATGCCCTGGACTTTTCTCTACTGCACGGATCTCCCCGCCCTGGCTCCAGCGAGGCTTAAAGCCGCCGCCCTGGACCGCGCCGCCGCAAAAAGGCTTAAGCGCCCGCTGAAATACTCGGATGGGGAGACAATAACAGGAGCCTTCAGCCTGCCTAAATACTACAGGGACAGGATTAAAGCCTCACGCTCGGTAATAACCGCGGCCAGACCGATGTTTTTCAGCACCTCGCAGCAGTAGACCGCCGTCAGGAACCCGGCCTTGAAAAAGAAACAGCTCTAGCCAATCTTTGAAAGCGCAGTCCGCATGATATAGGCTTGGAGAAATGGAGTCAGATATGAAAAAAATGAAAAAGATAGTAAAAAAAAATACCGCGGAGAAAACCCCGGCCAGGAAAGCTATAACTAAAAAAGCCCCGGCCAGAAAAGCTATAGCTAAAAAAGCCCCGGCCGGGAAAGTCGCGGCTAAGAAGGTTCTGGCTAAGAAGACCACGGCTAAGGCAACCCCGGCCAAAAAGATCATGGTTAGCAAAGCCCCCAAATATCTGGTGCGCAAGCCCCGGCATACGGAGGAGAAACAGGGAAAGGCGGCCCCGATAAAAAAGATCCAGCCGGCTGAACCCCTTACAAAGCATGAGGTGGCGGAAATTGCAGCCTCCCTCAGCGAAATGAAAAACGAGATCGCGAAAAACGTAGAGGATAAAAAAACCCTGGATATTCTGGAGCCCGAAGTAGGGGACTCTATAGACCATGCCACTCAGAGCCTGGACAAAGAAATACTTTTCGAGCTTTCAGACAATGAGCGCAAGATACTTCACGATATCGAAGCGGCCCTGCGCAAGATGGAGAAAGGAACCTATGGCCTCTGCGAGCACTGCAAGAGCGTCATTGAAAAGAAACGGATCAAAGCTCTGCCCTCGGCCCGCTACTGCATGATCTGCCAGAGCGGCGCGGAAAAGAACAGGGGCTAGCCGGAAAAGGCCCGGATACGCCTCAACCATACGGAGACAGCGGGATAGCGGTGTTTTTCAGCGTTTGCCCTTACGCCTTAAAAAAAAACAGCCTGCCACCCGGCAGGCTGTTTTTACATTTTACTGTATCAGCGGCGGAGGGGGGGCGTCGATCCTGGACACGACCTGCACCTCTGTCTTGCGCCAGTTTTTAGCCTTGGCGGTTATAATGAACCTTCGGCCGTTGGAAGAGATCGTAAGCGTATTAGGTTCGAGATTTTTCACAAGCTCGGCTCTGACGGCGTTAACATTGCCGGTAAGAGCCGCCAGTTTGCGCAGGTCATTGGTATAATGACCTTCCCGCTGCAGATATATCATCTCCAGCTTGCCCAGCTTTGAGATAGTACGGTAAGCCGATATTATCTGCTTTTTCTCCATCGGAGTTATCTTCAGAACTGTATTGTTCAGCCAGGTCCCCGTCAGTATCACCAGCATTCCCCAGGACGCCGCCAGGACCAGGCCGTTGGCCCAGTCGCTGCGCTCTCGTATACTTACCACGCGGCTTCCCGCCACAAAATCATGCAGGGCGCGTTTGTTTTCCGTAACCAGGGCTATAAGATAGCCCAGGTTGAGAGTAGCGGAACTGATGAAATAGGAGAGCGCTCTGGCTAAAGCCCTCGGGAACGAAAGATCACCTCCGTCCTTAGACCTCACCCGGATATTCAGAAGGTACTTGCCGAGGGTGGCCCGTCCGCCGCTTGAGAAGTAAGCCTCGTAAAGGATATATACGCCCATCCAGAGGAATTTCCACATCCACTCGTTCCCGGTAGAATAGCGGAACAGCCCCGCTTTAACGGCTATCTTAAGCGTCGCATAAGTGAGAAGGACAAAAGGAAGCGCGTCCACGACATAAGCGACAAAACGCTCATTGAAGCCCGCGGGAACCGGACCTTCCTGGACGCGGGCCTCATTGTCGTCCTGCCCCGGGATTTCCGGCAGCGGCTTGAATACGAAATCGTTATTTTCCATTATTAACCCCAATACCTGCCAGCGATTACTGTGCCGGTCAGGCGGCTGCGCCTGCGGCGTTCACAGGCTTTATTATATCAACTTCCCGAAGTGTTTGAATACCTGGTTTAAAATTGTTTAAATATGGGTATGTGCAGAATAACCTCGGTAATCTCGGGCTCGCCGGCCTCCAGCCTTGACCTCCTGGGCGGGAACGACAAGAGTCTCCTGGCCCAGGCTGACGCCGTAAAGGGCAGGTTCCAGGACGACGGTTGGGGTATAGGGTTTTACCGCGGCCGCGAGGCCAGGATAATAAAGAGCCCGCGACCGGCCCGCCTGGAGAAAAAAGTTTTCAAAAAAGCGGCCGCCGCCGTTTCAAAGGTGACCGTCGCGCACTTGCGCGAAGCCTCGAACCCCTCCGGCCTCCCCAGGCGCCGGCTGATCTCCAAAGAGAACACCCAGCCCTTCACTGCCGACGGCCTCATTTTCGCGCACAACGGAACGCTTTTCATCAAGGAAGAAATAAAAGCGCTGCTTGGAAAATACGCTTCAAAGGTAAAAGGCAATAACGACTCGGAAATTCTCTTCTGGCAGACCGTAAAAATGCTGGACGCTTACGGCTCGGCCCCTGTCGCGCTTGAGATGGCCCTCGACGAGATACGGACCGTATGGCTTTCGTGCAAAGACAGGCACCGGGGAGTCAAAGTCCCGTACCGCGGCCTTAACCTGTTTCTGGCTTCCGCAGACAGCCTTACCGTGCTCTGCCACTTCCATTTCATGAAGGACGCTAAAAAAACCGCGCTGCTCACCCCCGGCTGGGAATTCGGGCGGGTGGCCTGGCGCCCTGAAAAGAACAGGGTGGTGTTTTCCAGCGAGCCGGCGGACTGCGGGCCGGGCTGGAAAAAGATGAATGACCCGGAAATCGCTTGCGCCAGCGTCAGCGGCGGAAAAGTACAGCTCAGCTTCAAGAGGATTACCCTATGAAATGGTTCTTAATGTTTCTCATTTTTCTGGCCGGAGTTTACTACCTGGTGAACCAGAGCAGGAACGACGCGAAAAAAAAAGAGATGATGCAGCAGGCGAAGAAAGAGCAGATAAACACCCTCGCCGAGCCCGCGCTCCCGGTAAAGCCGGAAAAAACCTATCTGATAAAATTCTCCATGCAGACCCTTAAAACCCTCCGCGGGCTTACCGAGGATTCCAACGGAAAGGTGCGCTTTGCGGCGGCCGAGCTGCTTTGGCAGCTGCAGGATGAGAACGCCCCGCGCATAATAAAGAACATGCTGGAGAACGAAACGGAGCAGGAAGTTAAAAAAAGCCTTATCACCATGCTGTCCAAGGACAAGAGTAAACTGAGCCTGGCGCTGCTCAACGAATCCCTCAAAGATTACGACAAAGAAACCCGCCTGTTCGCCGTGAACGCTATCGGGACCTTCTCCAACAAAGAAGCCATCCCCGTGCTTAACCGCGCGATGGAAGACTATGACGAGGAAGTCCGCCTTAAAGCCCTTGAGGCCGTAAATACGATACGCAAAGACATAGAAGCGCATAAAGAGCAGCAACTGATGGAACTTGATTCCAAGCCGCTTTTCCGTATTGAATAGCCTGTGGCTGTTGACAGGAATTTATCTTTTTTTTAAAATTTTTACGGGCAGGCTTCTGCCCTTAAACTACCAGGAAACTCCTAAGAAGACAAGGACCTACAATGGACTCGGAAATCTCTAAACTGAACCAGAAAATTCAGCAGGACGCGCTTTTTATCCAGGACCTGCGCAAAGAAATGGCCAAGGTGGTCGTAGGCCAGGAAGAACTGATAAACGGACTGCTCGTCGGCCTTATAGCCAACGGCCACGTGCTGGTGGAAGGCGTGCCCGGCCTGGCCAAGACCCTTACCATCAAGACCCTGGCCCAGGCTATTTCAGCCTCTTTCCAGAGAATACAGTTCACCCCCGACCTGCTGCCCGCCGACATTACCGGCACGCTGATCTACAACCCCAAAGAAAGTTCCTTCTCGGTGCGCAAAGGCCCTATTTTCGCCAATATAATACTGGCCGATGAAATTAACCGGGCCCCGGCAAAAGTGCAGAGCGCGCTCCTGGAAGGCATGCAGGAGCGCCAGGTAACCATCTCCGACTCCACCTTCAAACTGCCGGACCTTTTTATGGTTCTGGCCACAATGAACCCGATAGAGCAGGAAGGAACCTACCCGCTGCCTGAGGCGCAGGTAGACCGTTTCATGCTGAAGATAAACATCACCTACCCGACCAAGGTAGAGGAGGCCCGGGTGCTTGAACTGATGGCCTCCCAGAGCGTGCCCGCAGCCGGCAAAGCCGTCAGCATGGAGCAGGTCCTGACGGCGCGCCAGACCGCAGACCTTATCTACGTGGACGATAAAATAAAAAACTATGTTCTCGACCTGGTCATAGCCACTCGCGAGCCGGAAAAACACGGTCTTGATAAGATCAAGCCCTGGATAAAATACGGCGCCAGCCCCCGCGCCACTATTTACATGATCCAGGCCGCCAAAGCCTACGCGTTCATAAACGGGCGCGGCTACGTAACCCCGGAGGATATCAAGGCGGTTGGCTTCGACATAATGCGCCACCGCATTCTCCTCACCTACGAAGCCGAGGCGGAGAACATCGGCGCGGAGGACATCATAAAGAGCATCTTCGAAGCCGTCGAGGTACCTTAAAGCGATCGAAGATCGATAATCGAAGATCACAGAATTCCTGATTCCCGATTTTCGATTTTTGATCCTCGATTTTAGATTTCCTATGAATACCGCTGAAATACTTAAAAAAGTCCGGCAGATAGAGATTAAGACCGGCCGGCTGGTCAGCGAAACTTTCTCCGGACAGTACCAGAGCGTGTTCAAAGGCCGCGGCATAGAATTCTCGGAGGTGCGCGAATACGTGCCCGGCGACGACGTGCGCTCTATCGACTGGAACGTTACCGCCCGGGCCGGCAAACCGTTCGTCAAGCGTTTTGTCGAGGAGCGGGAACTCACGCTGATGATACTTTGCGACGTCTCGGCCTCGCAGTCGTTCGGCTCGTCAGGAAAGCCCAAGAGCGAAGCCGCCGCCGAACTGGCCGCGATGTTCGCTTTCTCCGCGCTCAAGAACAGCGATAAAAGCGGGCTCCTGCTCTTCAGCGATAAGACGGAACTCTATATACCGCCCCGGAAAGGCAAGAACCACAGTCTGCGCCTGATCAGGGAATTGCTGGCCTATACTCCGCAAAGCCGCGGAACCGATATCTCCCTGGCGCTCAAAATGGCGAACCGGGTAATGAAGCGGCGCGGCATAATAATCCTTATTTCCGATTTTAACTCGCCCGATTACTCCAAGGAAGTCCGCCTTACCGCCAGACGCCACGACCTTATCCCTGTTGTCATAACGGACGGCCTTGAACGCGCCCTGCCGCAGGCGCGCGCCCTGCTGGTCACCGAGCAGCTGGAGGGAGGTGAAAACTTCACAGCGGACCTCTCGAGCCCGGCTTACCGCGCTGCCTATGAAACGGCCGCCTCGGGCCGCCGGGCGGCTATGGAAAGCGTACTGCGCTCGGCCGGCTCGGACTGGATAGATATAGACCCGGCCCTGCCCGTGCACGGCCCTGTCGTCAGGTTTTTCAGGCAGCGCAAAAAGAACTTCAAGCTCTTATGAGGCAAACAAAGCTGATTCTTCTGGCCGCCTTATTCTGCGCCTCTCCGGCCGCGGCAGGCGAAAACGTTTCCTTTACCGTAACCCCGCCCGCGGGGAGAATACGCCTGGCGGACTCCTTCAAATTCACGGTGGCGGCCTCCATCCCGGAAAAATATACCCTCAGGCCTGACACCGCCGCTCCCGAAGATTCCGGCTTCGAGCTGCTTTCAGTCACCAAATCAAGCGAAATAAAAAAAGACGGCCTGAAAACCGAGTTCTTTGAGGTTTCGGCCAGGGCTTTCACCCTGGGGATAAGCACCTTTCCCGCTATCTCCTGGAGCCTGGCAGGGGCTGCCGGCGCGGCCGGCTCCGTGTTCAACAGCGCGCCTTTTAACCTTGAGGTCCTGCCCCTTTTTAAAACAAAGGAGGGGGAAGGAATACGCGACATCTATCCCCCTTTCCGCTACCTGCCCTGGCTCTGGCTGATCGCGCTTGCGCTGGCCGCTGCCGGAGCTTTTTACCTCTACCTCCGCCGCAGGCGCGCAAAGGCGGGCGGGCTCTCCGGCCCCGGCTGGACCGATTCCCGCACCCCCTACCAGAGGGCCCGCGACCGCCTGGAGAAACTGGAAAAGTCGCCGCTCGCCGCGGCAGGCAGGCTTAAGGAATTTTATATAGGCATGACAACCGTACTGCGCCTCTACCTTGCGGAAGAATTCTCTATCGGCGCCGCGCTTATGACCACATCCGCCCTGGCCCGCGAACTGAAAAGAACCGGAGCGGATATAAAGACAACGCTCAGGGCCAGGGAATTGCTGAAAAAGTCGGACCTTGTAAAATTCGCCCGGCTTAAACCGGAGGACTCCGGGGAAGACTCGCGCGCTCTGGAAGAGCTGCTGACGGAATTTCACCGCGCCGCTGAAAATGCGCGGGCCCTGGCCGAAGCAGAGGCCGCTAAAAACCAGGCGGGGGGGCGGCCGTGAATCTCTTCAAGCATCCGTGGATGCTGCTGCTGATGCCGCTGGCCGGCTTGCTGGCCGGCTTTGCCAGGGCCCAGTCGGCCCGCCGCCTCAGTTCGGCCGGCATGCCGGCCGAGATGCCCGCGCTCAGAACGCTGCGCACCCGCCTTTTCGCCATAGTGCCTTTCTGGGGCAGGGTCCTGGCCATAATGCTCGTTATTTTTGCGCTTGCCCGTCCCCAGAAAGCCAGCCGCGGAGAGGTTCCCCCCGCGGAAGGGATAGACATAATGCTGGCGCTGGACACTTCTTACAGCATGGCCGCCGAGGATTTTCATCCGTATAACCGGCTGGAAGCGGCCAAGAAAGCGGCGGCCGACTTTGTTAAAAGAAGAAAGAACGACCGCATCGGCCTTACTGTTTTCGGAGGAGCGGCTCTTCTCGCCTGTCCGCTCACGCTGGATTACCAGTCCGTACTTGAAATGCTCGAAACCTCCGCCCTCAACATGACTCGCGCCGACGGAACCGCTATCGGCGACGCAATAGTTACCGCTGTAAACCATCTCAGGGAAAGCAAGGCTAAAAGCAAGGCTATAGTACTGCTCACCGACGGCCGTTCCAACACCGGCCTGGTTACGGACCTTAATCTTGCGGCAAAGACCGCCCAGGCCTACGATATAAAGATCTACACTATAGGCACTGCCGGGAAAGGCAGGGCCCAGATCTCGACCGGGGACCCGATGCAGCCCGTTATCTTTATTGACGAAGACCTGGACGAACCTGCCCTCCGCGAGATAGCCGGCCTCACCGGGGGCGAGTTCTACCGGGCCAAGAATTACGCCGAGCTGAATAATATTTACGCCAAAATAGATTCCCTGGAAAGAACCAGGTTCAACGCGAAAACCTTCACTAACTACTCGGACCTTTACCTTTATTTCCTGGCGCCGGCGCTGGCCCTGCTGGCCCTGCTTCTGCTTTTAGAGCGGACCTACTTCAGGACGGTGCCCTGACATGGAACTCTTTAGATACCCTGTCGTTCTGGCTTGGCTGACAGCGGGGTTCGCCGCTTTGCTGTTCTTTTGCTTCAAAGCGGAAGAGAGCCGGCTTAAGATCGCCCGGAAGCTGTTTGGCCCGGCTTTAGAACAGCTGAATTCCGGCCCGGAAGCCGCGCGCAGGCGTCTGCGCGACCTGCTTTATTTTATAGCCCTCGCGCTGCTGGCGCTCGGCGCCGCCGGGCCGCAGTGGGGGATGGAACTTTCCCCTATCACGGACCTGAAAGGCAATATCGTTATAGCTGTGGACGCTTCGCTGTCTATGGGGGCGCGGGACATGAAGCCGGACCGGCTTTCTAACGCCAGGCTGCTGCTTGGCGCGATAGCCAGGGAATTCACGGAGTACCGCATAGGCGTGGTGGCTTTCGCCGGAGAAGCGTATATACAGTGCCCGCTCACTACCGACCAGGACGCCATCAGTTATTTTGCCTCGGGGCTGAAACCGGGCATGCTGCCTGCCCAGGGCACGGATTTCTCCGAAGCTATAGATACGGTACTGGGCATGCTTTCACGCTATGGCGGGCAGAAGGTCATGGTGCTGATAACCGACGGAGAAGACCATTCGCCCGGGCTGGATACCGCCCTTAAGACCGCGGGCGAGCAGAACCTTAAGATTTTCACTATAGGCATAGGCAGCGCGGACGGAGAACTGGTCCCGATGACGGATTCGGCCGGCAATACCATGGAGTACAAGAAGGATAAAAACGGAAAGACCGTGGTCAGCCGGATGGACGAAACCGCCCTTATGAAAATAGCCAGCCGCACCGGTGCCGCCTACCTGCGCTATACGGACCCGGATTCTGCCGCCGAATCGGTCCGCTCGGCGGTCAGCGCCCTGGACATGGAAAGAAGCAAAGGCAAAGGCCGTTCTAATTTTAAAAACCGCTACCAGTGGCCGCTGGCTTTGGCGCTGGTCCTGCTTTTGGTAGAATTACTGATAATGGAGAAAGGCTTCAGGATCAGACTGCGTTCTTTAAAACTGCCCCGCTTCAAACGCGGCGCGGGAGCCCTCCTGATCCTCCTGGCCGCAGCGGCAAACCTGCGGGCCGCCGGTCCGGGAGCCGACGCAAGGAAAGGCGCCTCGGCTTACGGCAAAAAAGACTGGCCGGACGCCGTTGAATATTATTCCCGCGCGCTGCAGAAAGACCCGGCCGACAAGCGCCTGAATTTCAATATAGGCAACGCCTATTACCGCCAGGAAGATTACGGCAAGGCGCAGGAATTTTTCGAACAGGCGGCGTCCTCGCCGAAGATCTCGGCCCGGGCGCAATATAACCGCGCGAACTCGCTTTTCAAGAGCGGGGACATAGAAGGAGCCATAGCCGGCTACCGCAAAACCCTCTCAATAGCTCCCGGGGATGAAAACGCCAAGTTCAATCTGCAGAAAGCCCTGGAGCAGCAGAAGAATAAAACCTGCAGCACCCCGAAGGATAATAAAAAAGACCAGAAGAAGGACCAGGACAAGAAAAAGGACAAGACCGGGGGGAACGACGGTCAGGACAAAGAGAAGAAAAGCGAGCAGGAAAAGAAAAAAGCCGAAGCCCGGGAGAGGAGCCGCCAGATACTTGAGATGATGAAAGAAAAAGAAAAGGCGGCCGCCCGGGACCCCGAAGCGATGAGGCAGGCCGCTCTTAAGAAAGGCCGGCCTCAGCCGCAGCCCCGCCTGGAGGACTGGTGAAAAGATCCCCGGCGATAATCCTGGCCGCCCTGGCCGCGCTTATGCTTACTGCGCCGGCGTCGGCCCTGCTCTCTGTCATCGCGGGGACAGACCGGGAGTCAGTTGAAATAAACGAGAACATTTACCTCACCGTAACGGTATCCGGGGATTCGGCCAGCGTCCCTGAGCCGAAACTCCCCAACATGCAGAATTTTAATGTCTACTCCTCGGGGCGCAGCCAGAGCATTTCCATAATAAACGGAAAAATAACCACCGCAGTCACTTTCACCTATATACTTACTCCGCGCTTCATAGGCCTGCAGACCATCGGCCCTATTTCCGTTTTTAACGGCAAGGAAAAAGCGGTAACGCAGGAACTAAAGATCACCGTAACCAAGGCCCGGCAGACAGCGGCCCAGCAGCCCCGGGGCAGGCCGCAGCAGCCGTCGCGCCCCCAGCGGTCCGCCGGAGCAGGGAGTTCTTCTAACAGGGGCGAGCAGCTTTTCCTCAAAGCCGAAACGGACAAAAAAACCGCCTACCCCGGAGAGCAGATAAATATCAGCATAAAATTCTATACGTCGGTGCCGCTCAGCTCCAACCCTCAATATGTGCCGCCGACTTTCAAGAACCTCATCTCCGAGGACCTGCCGCCGGTACGCACCGGCGAGACCGATATAGGCGGAGTGCGCTACGCCTACAGCGAAATAAAAGCCGCGCTTTTTGCCCTGAACCCGGGCGCGGCCGAGATCAGGTCCGCGACAGTAATAGCCCAGGTTCCTTCAGAGGGCGCCATAGACCCTTTCGACCCTAATTTCTTCCAGAAATTCATGGCCATGAGCGGGGCCCAGGGACAAAGCCGTGAATTCTCGACCGATCCTGTCAAGCTTGTAATAAAACAGCTTCCGTCAGGCGCCCCGGCCGACTTCTCCGGGGCGGTAGGTAATTATTCTGTTACGGCGGCGGCGGACCGTTCCGAGGCCCGCGCGGGGGAAGCCGTTAATTTCTCCATCACCATCAACGGCAGCGGCAACCTTAAGGCCGTCATAGCCCCCAAATTCCCCGACCTGCCCGACTTCAAGGTATTCGACACCATGAGCTCGCTGGACGTAAGGAAGGACGGGGATCTGATCAGCGGCAAGAAAACCTTCACCTACATACTCGTCCCGCGCACCGAAGGGAAAAAGACCGTCCCGCCCGTAAAGTTCTCGTTCTTCGAACCCGCTTCCGGAACCTACCGCGAACTTGCCACCAACCAGGTCACCCTGCAGGTTAAAAAGGGCGGCCAGACCGCGAAAAACATAAACTTCAGCCAGGGCAGCGCCGCGGGCCCCGTTACAGCCTCCGGCTCCGACATCCGCTATGTCAGCGAAAAATCCGGCTCCGACGCTCTGCCTTACCTTTCCTCCACAATTCTGGAACTTCCCTACTGGGTCCACGCCTTTCCGGCCGCCCTGCTCGCGCTCACGTTCTGGCTGGCCAGGTTCAACCGGTTCAAACTGGCGAACCCGCTGCTTTTCAGGTTCCGAAGAGCGCGCAGCGAGGCCTCCCGCGATATAGAGGAGGCGGAAGCGCTGATAAAAAGCGGCAAACCCAACGAGGCGGTTTCAGTGCTTTACGATTCCTTCATGGCTTATCTTTCCGACAAGTGCGGCTTAAAGGTCAGCGCGCTTACTATTAAAAAAGCGGCCGACCTGGTAAAAACCCGCTTCCCTTCCGCCACGGAACATTCTCTTAATGAAATGCGCGAGCTCTGGGCCGCCCTCGAACTGCGCCATTTCTCGCCAGAGGAAGCCGGTTCGGAGGGGGCTTCGGACCTGGCAAAAAAATACTCCCTGCTGCTGGAATTCATGGAAAAGGAGCTTAAGCAGAGATAACCGGGTCAGGCTGAAGCCGGAGAACCCCGCTCTTAAACTTTTATCATGCTGAAAAAAATTTTCCTGACCTTCTTTCTCGCGCTGCCGGCCTGCGCGGCCGCTTATGACAGCGGGGAACTCGCGGAATTCAACGACCAGTACCGGACCGGACAGTACGAAGAGGCCCTGGAGGGGTATAAGCTTATCATAGCCAAGGAGCCTTCCAACCAATGGGCCTGGTACAATGCCGGCAACGCCCTTTTCCGGCTTAACCGTACGGGCCCGGCCGTGTATAACTACGCTAAAAGCTTCATGCTGGACCCCCGCTCGCAGGACATAAGGGCCAACCTTGACTTTGCCCTCCGCCAGACGGGCCAGTCCCTGGTTCCTGAAGGCGCGCCGTCTGCTCTTCACTATCTCTACTACCTGTTTTCGGAATTAGAACTAAAAGCTTTCGCGGTGCTGCTTTTCTGGTTCGCCTGCCTGGCCGGCGCAGGATGTTTCCTGCTGGACGGCGGGAGGAGAACAGGTTACTATTCCGGCCGGGTCGCGCTGACCGCGGCAGGACTTCTTGTTTTTACCGTAATATGGCTGGGAGCCAGAGAGTCCTCGCCCTACAGTTCCGCCGGGGTGGTGATAAAGGCGGGGGGAACCCGGATGCTGAGCGGCCCGGGAGACAAGTTCAAGACCTACGCCTCGGCGCCTGAAGGGAGGCTTGTTAAGATTCTTGATACCGGCGACGAAGCTTATTACGAGATAGGGCTGCAGAGAGAAGGCATAAAAGGCTGGGCGCTCAAAACCGATATAGAAAAGCTGTAGTAACCGTTTCCATAGCGTCAGCGGTTTTTGAAGGAAACAGCTGCGGGGAGGCCGGGGTTGTACCCCGCGCACCCTTGCGGATGGGGGGCCCCGCTTCGGGGGGAAACCACGCAAGGGTTTCCTGCAGTACGGGTGCGCGGGGCACAATCCCGACCGGCCTCCGGCAAACGCCTAAGGATCGATACCGGTTTCTTGCCGGAAAAAGGGGAAAGGGGAAAGGAAATATATGAAACTTGCTATTGCCAGCGACCACGCGGGATATCCTCTTAAGGAGGCGCTTATCCCGCATCTGAAATGCCTGGGCTATGAAGTAGCGGACCTCGGAACGGACTCGCCCGATATCCCCGTGGATTATCCCGATTTCGCCGCGAAAGCCTCGAGGGAAGTGATCGCCGGCCGCGCTGAACGCGCCATCGTAGTCTGCGGCTCGGGCGTGGGGGCCTGCGTCGCCGCCAATAAGATAAAGGGGATAAGGGCCGGGCTCTGCCACGACACCTACTCCGCCCACCAGGGCGTGGAACACGACGATATTAACGTACTCTGCCTGGGAGCGCGCATAATAGGCCGGGCTCTCGCTTTCGAGATAGCCTCCGCTTTCGCGGGGGCGCGCTTTTCCGGGGAAGACCGCCACCGCCGCCGGGTAGACAAAATAAACGATCTGGAAAAGGGGATATAATGCTGACACCTCAAGACATAAAGAAAACCGGGCAGAGCCTTTGGCTGGACAACCTCAGCCGGGACCTGCTTTTATCCGGCGGCCTTTCTAAGTTCATCAGGGACCGGGCCGTAACCGGCGTAACATCCAATCCTTCTATTTTCGAAAAAGCCCTTACAGGGGAATACTACCAGGGCCCTATAAAAAAGATGGCCGCCGCCGGCGTAACGGCAGAGGAGATCTTTGAAGTCCTCGCTGTGGAAGACATCCAGCGCGCCGCAGACCTCCTCAGGCCCGTCTACGAGGCTTCCGAAGGCAGGGACGGCTTCGTCAGCATGGAAGTGTCGCCTAAGCTGGCTTTCGACGCTGCCCGCACCGAGTCCGAGGGGCTGCGCCTGGCCGAGCGCATCGGACGCAAAAACCTTATGATAAAGGTCCCTGCCACTAAAGAAGGACTGCTGGCCGGGGAAAACCTGCTGAAAAAAGGCCTCAGCGTGAACTTCACCCTTATCTTCTCCGTAGAGCGCTACCGGTCGGTAACCCAGGCCTATACCTCGGCGATGTCCTGGCGGAAAAAGAACTCGCTGCCGGTCTCCGGCATGGCCTCGGTAGCCAGCTTCTTCGTAAGCCGCATAGACGGCGCTGTGGACAAGCAGCTCAAGGCCCTGCCTCCCGGCCCCGCAACAAAACTGGCGGGCCGCGCGGCGATCGAGAACTCGCTGCTGGCCTACAGGCTCTACCGGGACCTTTATTACAACCCTGGTTTTCTTGACACAGGCCTGCCTCCGCAGCGCATACTCTGGGCCTCCACAAGCGTAAAGGACCCGTCCTACAGGCCCTCCCTCTACATGGAGCAGCTTGCCCTCGACGGCTCTGTCAATACCGCCCCCGAAAGCGCCTTAGAGGCCTATTTCGCCGGAGGGGAAATAAACTCCGACCCCCTTGAATCCCGCTACAGCGCGGCTGCCGCTTATTTCGAAGAAATTAAAGAATTGGGGCTGGATTTCAACGGCATTCTTGAAGGCCTGGAAAAAGACGGAATAGCCAAGTTCGCCAGTTCTCACGACGATTTGCTGGACCGCATAAGAAAAGAGACCGCAGCCGCCGGCCTGGAGAACCCTGTGCAGAACGAACTCCCAATAACGGACGCCGCTCCCGCCTTTAAAAAGCTGGCCGAATTGGACTTTGCCTCCAGGCTCTGGAAAAAAGACGCCGCGCTCTGGAAGAAAGACGCCGCTGCCAAAAAGTACATACAAGGCGCCCTGGGCTGGCTGGATATTCCCTTCAAAATGCTCCCCAAAGCCGGGGAAATAGAGAAGTTCACCGCGGAAATACGCGCCGCCGGGTTCACTCACGCGGTATTGCTGGGCATGGGCGGCTCAAGCCTGGCGCCGGAAGTGATACGCGGGATCTTCCAAAACCCCAAGTTCCCGCGCTTGCTGGTGCTTGATACCACCGACCCGGCCTGGATAGAGTCCGTCCGCGGGGAGATAGACCTTAAGCGCACTCTATTCATTTTCGCAAGCAAGTCAGGCGGAACCATAGAACCGTCGAGCCACTTCAAATATTTCTGGAGCCTGGTTAAGAAGTCCGGGGTCAAAGATCCGGGCAGGAACTTCATGGCCATAACCGACTCCGGCACCGGCCTTGAAAAGCTGGCTAAAGAGAAAAAGTTCCTCAAAGTATTCATAAACCCCTCTGATATAGGCGGCCGCTTTTCGGCCCTGTCCTACTTCGGCATGGTTCCGGCCTCTCTTTGCGGCGCCGATATAAAGAAACTTCTCGGGCGCGCAATAGACACGGCCAATTTGTGCAAGAACCGGGACATAATGGAAAACCCCGGCGCGCTGCTCGGGGCTCTTATGGGTTCACTTACTCTGCAGGGCCGCGACAAACTTACCCTGATAATGCCTGAAAAATTCAAATATCTCGGGCTCTGGGTAGAGCAGCTGGTAGCCGAAAGCACCGGCAAAGAGGCCAAGGGGATAACCCCGGTCTGCCTTGAACCGCTCATGGAGCCTGACAAATACCAGTCGGACCGCTTCTTCGTACATACAAAAATGCGGGGGGTAGTGCCTGCCGTCACCCAGGCCCGCATAGACGCCATAAAGAAAGCCGGGCACCCCGTATATACCCTTAATATACAAGACCCCTATGACCTTGGTTCCGAGTTCTTCCGCTGGGAAGTCGCTACGGCCGCGGCCGGGGCCTTGCTGGAGATAAATCCCTTCGACCAGCCTAATGTTCAGGAGGCCAAGGCCCTCACCATGAAAGTCCTGGCGCAGTACGCCGAAAAAGGGAAAAAGTCCTCGCCCAAACCGGATTTCTCGGCTGACCGCGTTGAAGTTTACGCCTCCGGCGCCCTTAAAGCGGGAGGGAAGCCTATCGCAAGCTACGACGATGTGTTCTGGACCTTGTTCTCCTCTCTGGGGGAAAAGGAATATATAGGCCTGCTGGCCTATCTGCCCAATGCCCCCAAGGTCGAGGCTGAACTTATCAAACTGCGCGAAAGCCTCACCCTCTACACCTCTTCGGCCTGCACCCTCTCTTACGGGCCGCGCTACCTCCATTCCTCGGGCCAACTGCACAAGGGCGGGCCTGATAACGCCTTCTTCATCATATTGACTAACCAGGCGCGGAAAGATATAATTATCCCAGGGGAGAAATACACATTCTGGCAGCTGGAAACGGCGCAAGCCCTGGGCGATTTTGAAGCCCTGGATTCCAAGAACAGGCGCGTTTTAAGGCTGCACCTGAAACACCCACTGCAAAATTCGCTCGCTTACCTTAGCGAGCGCATTGCCAGGATAGGCAAACCCGGAGAAACCCGGGCTGCCTCCGAAGCGGAGGAAAGCGAAATGGTTAAATTAATAAAAAAGAACACAAAAACCAATACCGCCACCAGGACCAGGCTCGTAAATACCAACGAGTACGTCGTAGTGGACCACCCGAAGAACCTGGAGAACATAACCTCCTGGCAGTATTCTGTGCGCATAGGCGCCAGCGACTGCACAGGGGTGGACATCTCCATCAACGACCAGCCCTGGCAGCCCTGCAGGCAGACAGTAGGCTACTGGTGGTTTGACTGGAACGATCTTCAGCCCGGAACCCACCAGCTGGTTGCCCGGATGCACAAGCGCAACGGGGAGTACCTGATCTCGAAGCGCCGCCGCTGCAAAGTAAGCTGACCATTTCAAAAGCCTTACCGGCAGAGAAACCGTCTTTTGTGGAGCTTCCGTTCGGCTCCTGCTGAGGCGGTTTTTTATCGGTACCCGGGACTTTTATACAATCTAACTATGAGACGAACCACATGCTGCCCCAGAACAAAGATTCTCGCAACGCTTGGCCCGGCTACTTCAAGTCCGGCAATGCTGCGAAAGCTTTACCGCGCGGGACTGGACGCCGTACGCCTGAATTTTTCCCACGGAACTACGGATGAGCACTCTGCCAGGATCGCCCAGGTGCGGCGGCTCAACGAAGGCATGCGCAGGCACATACGCATACTTCAGGACCTGAAAGGCAACCGCATCCGCGTAGGCAGCCTGAAAAAGCCGGTGACCCTGGAAAGAAAGCAGCGGATAACCCTTGTACAGGACGAGCGCTCCCGCGGGAGCGCTGAAATCCCTTTCGATTACCGCGGCTCCCTGAAGGTGATAAAAAAAGGCCATCTCGTCTACATTGACGACGGCGGCATCTCGCTTGAAGTAAAAACCGTCAACCGCGCCTCCCTCTCCTGCGAAGTAACCGCCGGGGGAACGCTTAAAGAACATAAAGGCGTGAACATCCCGCTGGCCCGTCTTGATTTCCCGCTCCTCTCGGGCGCAGACCGGGAGGACATAGAATTCGGAGTGGCGCATAAAGTAGACTTCATAGCCCAGTCCTTCGTGCGCTCAAAGGCCGAAGTTATCGCCGTAGCCCGGCTGGTAAAACCGCGCCACCCCTCCTGCGGAATAATCGCAAAAATAGAGGCCCGCGAGGCCATAAAGAACCTTGACGAAATAGTCTCCGAAGCGGACGGGATAATGGTGGCCCGCGGGGACCTGGGAGTGATGTTCCCTGTCTGGGAAGTCCCCATGCTGCAGAAGCGGATAATCAAGCTCTGCAACAAGATGAAAAAACCCGTCATTACGGCGACCCAGATGCTGGAAACCATGACTGGAAACCCGGTTCCCACCCGCGCGGAAGTCTCCGACGTAGCTAACGCCGTCCTGGACGGAACCGACTATGTAATGCTCTCGGCAGAGACAGCCGCCGGTAAATATCCCGTTGAAGCTGTCACGATGATGAACCGGATACTAAAGCACACCGAAGGCTGCGGATCCGCCCGATGACCGCTCACCGCGCGGCGCCGACGCTGAAAGATCTGGGCTGGACGCCCCGGCTGGAAGAAGCGTTCAAACCCTTCGCCCTCCGCGGCCTGCTCCCGGCCAGGGTTATAGCTGAACACCGTATGGCTTGCGACCTGGTCTGCGACCGGGGGGAATTCACGGCCGAAGTATCGGGAAACTTCCGCAAAGCGGCCGGCTCAAAAGCCGATTTCCCGGCGGTGGGGGACTGGGCCGCGATAGCTTTCAACCCGGCCGCCCGGCGCCAGACCATACACGGCCTGCTTGCGCGGCGCACCCGCCTTTCCCGCAAAGACCCCGGGGGGGAAGACGAGCAGGTTATAGCCGCGAACATAGACACTGTTTTTATTGTGATAGGCCTGGACGGCGATTATAATCTCAAGCGCATCGGGCGCTACCTTGCGGCCGCCTGCTCCGGCGGGGCTGAGGCGGTTGTAATCCTCAATAAAGCGGACCTGGCCGGCGACGCGGCCTTGAAAGCCAAAGAAATAGATACGCTCGGCTTCGGAGCGCGGACCCTGGCGCTTGACTCAATAAACCTCAAAGGCTACGAAGCCCTGGCCGCGCATATAGGGCCCGCCAGAACCATAGTTTTCTCCGGTTCCTCGGGGGCGGGAAAATCCACTATTATAAACAACCTGCTGGGCCGTACCGCCCAGCTGACCTCGGCGGTGCGCGCGGCCGACTCAAAAGGCCGCCATACGACAACCGGCCGCCGGATGTTCGTTCTGCCCGGCAGCGGCGCGCTGCTGATAGATACCCCCGGAATGCGGGGCTTGGAACTCTGGGCCGGGGAAAAGACCGTAGACGGGGCTTTTGAGGATATCCGGGCCCTGGCTGCGCAGTGCCGCTTCGGCAACTGCTCCCATGCAAACGAACCGGCCTGCGCTGTGCGGGAAGCTATGGCAGCAGGGAAGCTGGACAAAACCCACTTCGATAATTATCTCAAGATCCGCGCGGAAGCCGCCGCCCTGAAAGCCCGGATGGAAATAGCTGAAAGGCTCAAGAACAAAACCGGCGGCAAGCGCGGCCACAAAACCCTTAAAGATATCCTCGGCAAGCGCGACGGAAAACGCAAAACCTGAGCTTAAAGCAGGCTCCTGAAAGACCAAAAGACCTATCTAATTAAGGGTCTTTCGCAACTAGCGCGTACGGGCGGCATGAAATACAATATTCCCGACTGCTTATTAATGATTCTAAACTACGCTATATCCGGAGACCAGTAAATGAACTACCCGCTCAGATTCCTCTTTGCCTTTTTCTGCGGCCTTGCGCTTTTACCCGGAAGTCCTTCTGCCGGCTCGCTTGAAGAACTTCAGAGTCTCTCGGCCTCCTCACCCGGGGACTACGGCAGGATCTACGACAAAGACCTGGCTTCCGCCACCGGCAGCGCTTCCTCCCAGCTCAGCCAGGCCCGGCTCAAACAGCTTATGCTGCAGGACCTGGACTCGGTCAGGAACATGGTAGCCGCCCGCTACGCCCCGGCCGGGTGGAAGCATGAACAATTCGGCTGGGACCTGGACACAGAAATACAGAAGGCGAAAGAGCAGGTAAACTCCTCAGCCTCTTTCGGGGTAAAAGACTATCAGAAAGTGCTTAAAACTCTTTTGAACTCAATGCGGGACTACCATGTTTCCGTTTCTTTCCATTCAACCGAAGCGGCTATACTGCCGTTCAGCGTGACCGAGGCCGGCGGCCGGTATTTCATTACCGCGATAAACCGCAAAACCCTGCCGGAAGCCGCTTTTCCTTTCAAGGTCGGAGACGAACTTACGGCTTTCGACGGTAAACCCGTGGGAGAAATAGTGGGAGAACTGCAAAAGCAGGCCGGAATGGACAATGTGCCTCATACCGACGCGGCTATGACCGCTATGATGGCCCTCACTATCCGCGTTGGCGCGCTGGCCGATACAGTTCCGCAGGGCCCGGTAACCATCAGCATAAAGCCGGCCGGCTCGGCGCAGGCCGTTCCGTTCCAGGTAGAATGGCGCTACATCCCCGAGCTTATAGCGCCCCAACCCTTCGTAAGCAAAGGGACCGTCACCAGGATCCCGATGTCCTGGCTGGGCATGATGATGCTTGAAACGCCTTACGCCGCCGCCGGGGCGCAGGCCTCCTACGCGATGGGCGATAAAAACGGCTTTCTGCCCGATTTCGGGGAAAAGCTCTGGGAGGCTCCGGAAACCAACACTTTCAGAGCTTATGTTTACCGCTCCCCCGCAAGCGGGAAAAACATAGGCTATGTCCGCATCCCTACTTATGAAGCAAAAAACCCCGGCCTGATGGTCAGGGATTTCGCCGCTATAATCCGGGAGTTCAACCAGCGCACCGACGCCCTGGTCATAGACCAGGCCAACAACCCCGGCGGGGTGGTCCTTTATCTCTACGCCCTGGCCTCAATGCTCACCGGCTCTCCCCTGGCCGTGCCGAATCACTATATCTCCCTTACCCAATCCGACATTGCCGAAGCTATCAACTTCCTTAAAGAAACGGCGGACGCTAAGACCGACGACGACGCCAAAGCGCTGCTCGGCCCCGACGCGGCCGGCTATCCGGTAACCTACGACCTTCTTAAGAACTGGTCCGCCTTCTATCTCGCCACCGTAAAACAGTGGAGCGCCGGCAAGACCATTACCGACCCGCTGCCCGTGTACGGAATAGGCAAAATTACTCCCGACGCCGCGGCGCATTATTCCAAACCGCTGATGATACTGACCAACCAGCTGGATTTCTCCGGCGGCGATTTCTTCCCGGCTATCATGCAGGACAATAAGCGCGCGGTAATATTCGGCGAGCGCACCGCCGGGGCCGGCGGCGTGGTAAAGCCCTACAAGCGCGAGAATAACCTTCTGGGCGTGCAGGCTATTAACCTTACGGCCACTATAGCGGCGCGCGCTGACGGCCAGCCCATAGAGAACCTGGGCGTGACCCCCGACATCCCGTACTCCGTAACCCCGGCCGACATACAGGCCAACTATTCCGGCTATATAAAAGCGGCCGACCTCGCGGTATCAGGACTAATCAAATGATAAAAACCCCGCTCCTAACCCTCCTCGCATCACTCGCGTTCAGCCAGGGCGCATTCGCGCTCGGCGTCTCTTTCGACAGACAGGGCGACCTGGCAGCTTTCGCTAGAAGCTCCGGCATTCCGCCCGCTGTCCCCGGCCTCAGCCCGGCAGCCCCCGCTGACACGGCCCCGGGCTTCTGCGTTTTCAACGCGAATAACGGCGCGGCTATGGCCGGCCGCGAAGTTTTAAAAACAGCGGCACAGGAGAACAATGTTCTCTGCGTAGGAGAATCGCACGACCAGCTTAACGACCACCTGGCCCAGCTCGAAGCGCTTAAAGTTCTTAACGAGGTCCGCGGCAGTAACGTCGTAGTCGGCTTTGAAATGCTGAACATGACCCTCCAGCCGGTGCTGGATGAATACGCCTCGGGAAAAATAACCGAGGCAGAATTCCTGAAGAAAGCCGGCTGGCAGAAAGAGTGGGGCTTCGACTTCAACCTCTATAAACCTCTCTTCGACTTTATCCGCGAAAAAAAGCTCGGCGCCCTTGCGCTTAACCTGCCTAAAAAAGTGGTGTCCAACATCGCCAAGCTCGGGCTCGACGGGCTTTCACAAGAAGATCGTAAATACCTGCCGGCAGATTTGCAGGTAACCGCCAATGCCCAATACATAGCCTATATAAGGGAATCCTTCCAGGGACACATGGCGGATATGTTTAAATTTGAAAACTACCTCGCCGCTATGTCTGCCTGGAACGAAACCATGGGCGCGCGGATGGCTGATTTTATAAACGCCAACCCGGGCTATTCCGGTCTGGTAGTGGCGGGCAGCGGGCATGTAATTTTCAACGCCGGCATCCCGGCATCTATCCAGGCGCGCGCGCCCGGTGCGAAGGTCGCCTCCTTCTTTATGCAGGGCTCTGAAGCCTGCCCCTCAACTTTCCCTGAAGCCGATCTGGGCCTGGCCGATTATGCCTGGTATGTCCGGCATACCGGCCCGGAGAAGAAATTCCAGTTTATTCCTCTGCTCCCCTAAGCGCCGTTAAAAAGGTTCAACAGTACTACGCTCCCATGGCCATACTTCTTAGCTGTCAAAATCTTTCAAAGAGCTTCGGCTCGCGGCCTCTTTTCGAGGGGCTCTCCTTCGGTCTTTTCGAGGGGGAGCGCACCGGCCTGATAGGCCCCAACGGGACGGGAAAATCCACCCTGCTCAAAATTCTCGCCGGGCAAGAAACTCCCGACGCCGGCGCCGTAACCCCGCGCCGGGGCCTGCGCCTGGGCTACCTGGCCCAGCAGGACCGCTTTGAGGCGGAGCCTCCCGGCTGGAGCGCGCGCGACGAAATTATTAAAGCCCTGGAGGACCCGGGGATAGAAAGTTACGAGGCCGACCTGCGCGCCGACGCCGGCCTGGCCGCCGCCGGTTTTACGGACCCGGCGCAGGAAGTAAACGTGCTCTCGGGCGGCTGGCGCAAGCGCCTGGCAATTCTGGCCCAGTCCGTGCGCGAGCCGGACCTGCTCCTGCTCGACGAGCCCACAAACCACCTGGACATCGAAGGCGTGCTCTGGCTGGAGCGCTTCATCTCGGACCTTAAATTTCCCTTCCTCGTGGTCACACATGACCGCAGTTTTCTCGAACGCGTGACCAACCGCGTAATAGAGCTTAACAAGCGCTACCCTGAGGGCCACTTCAGCAGCGCCGGAAATTACAGCAAGTTCCTTGAAAACCGGGAAGTCTTCTTTGAAGCGCAGGCTTCGCTGGAAGGCTCCATCCGCAATATTGTGCGCGGCGAAATAGCCTGGCTGCGCAAAGGCCCCCGGGCCCGCGCCACAAAACAAAAAGCCCGGATAGACAGAGCGGGGGAAATGATCACCGAGCTCTCGGAGCTGGAATACCATAACGCCCAGGGGCGCGCCGCGGAAATAGATTTCACGGCGGGCGACCGCCAGGCCAACCGGCTTATCCGCGCGGTAAATATTGAAAAAAGCATGGGCGGCCGCAAACTATTCGGCCCGCTGGACCTTACCCTGGGGCCGGGCGAAAAACTCGGCCTGCTCGGCGGCAACGGCAGCGGAAAGACCACGCTCCTTAGACTGCTGGCGGGGGAATTAGACCCTGACTCCGGAACCCTGAAGCGGGCCGGCGGCCTGCGCGTGGCCGCCTTCGACCAGCACCGCGAGAAGCTGGACCTGGACCTTACGCTTAAACGCGCTCTGTGCAGCAACGGCGAGAACGTATTTTACAAAGGAGCCGCTATTCACGTTAATAAATGGGCTTCACGCTTTCTTTTCCGGACCGAGCAGCTCGAGATGCCGCTGCGGCTTCTTTCCGGAGGCGAGCAGGCCCGCGTTCTTATTGCCGGCTTCATGCTGCAGCCCGCGGATGTACTGCTCCTGGACGAACCCACTAACGACCTGGACCTCCAGTCCCTGGAAGTGCTTGAGGGTAGCATGCAGGAATTCCCGGGTGCCCTGGTCCTGGTCACCCATGACCGCTATTTGCTCGGGCGCGTGAGCCGCCGCCTGCTGGCCCTGGACGGCTGCGGCAATGCCCGTTTTTACGCTGACCTTTCCCAGTGGGAGGACAGGATGGCCGACCAGAGAGCGGAAGCCAAAGCCGCGGCCAGCCCTGCGGCACAAGCCGCACAGGGCCAGTCCGCCAAGGAAACGCGGGAAATGAAAGCCGCTATACGCAAACTTGAATCTGAAATGCAGACCGCCGAAAGGCAGGCCGACAAAGCCCGCCTGGCGCTGGAAGACCCGGCCATAGCCACAGACTCGCAAGAACTGGCCGGGCGCCAGAAAAAACTGGACGCGGCCCTGGCCAGGGTGGAAACCCTGTTCACCCGCTGGTCCGAGCTTCATGAGGCTGACCGGAAAAGCTGATCGGTAATTTAATCTGGGTCTTGACAGTTAAAATATTTCTGCTAGAATATCATTGAGCCTGCCGCCCTTATAAACGGGACCGTGCAGGCTCTTTCTTTTTGTTCTCCCGCCGCCTCTGGATTTCACCCGCGATAAACCGCAAGGTCAGCCATATGAAAAAAGCCGGGCCGGTTCAGTAGTAACACTCCTCCTGGTCCCTGACGTTCATAGCGCCCGACCAGGTTTGCGGCGTTCCGGCTAACAATCTCTCCGTTCGAACTCCTTGCAGCCGCTTTCAACAGCAGGATTCGGCCTGACCCTGGCGTTTAGATCCGCCCTGTACCAACAATAGCTGGAAATGCCATAAAAAATATGCCAATATCAGCAAAGCGGACGAAGCTAGGATTTAGAGGGCAATTAGTTATTAATTACGGTTTATGTCCCCGCATTTCCCCTATAGTCAGGAGGAATATTTTATGGCTGATACTCTTATCTATACCTGCCCGATGCACCCGGAAATAAAACAGCAGGATCCCGGTAAATGTCCGGAGTGCGGCATGCCTTTAAAGCCCGCGCAACCCCTGGGGAAAGGCCAGGGCGATTACCCGCAATTCGGCGCCATCGCGCCGCTGCCGGAAGTACCGGCCGGCAAACCGCAAGCGGCAAGAAGCGGCTATACCTGTCCGATGCACCCGGAAATAAACCAGCCGGGCCCCGGCAGCTGCCCCAAATGCGGCATGGCCCTGGAGCCGGTAAATGCGGGAGGCGAGGAAGAAAACACGGAACTTAAGGATATGACCCGCCGCTTCTGGGTAAGCGCGGCTATTACCGCGCCGCTCTTTATACTGGCTATGACCGCGGACCTCAGGCCCTCCTGGCTGCCGGCGGGGCTTTCCATGAAAACAGTTCAATGGGCGGAGTTCACGCTGGCCACGCCCGTGGTACTGTGGGGGGGCTGGCCGTTCTTTGTAAAGGCCTGGCGCTCCGTTCTCACCTGGAACCTGAACATGTTCACGCTTATAGGGATGGGCGTTTCTGTAGCCTGGCTTTACAGCATTGCCGCCCTGCTGCTGCCGCGGCTCTTCCCTCCCGTCATGCGCCTGGAAGGCGAGGCCGAGCGGCAGGGCTTCAAATACTGACCATGAACAATTACCGCACCTGGCTCAAAATCCTGCTCGCCGCGGCGCTGATAGCCGCCGCCGTCCTGCTGCCGCGCCACTTCGGATTGCAGGCGCTGCTGCGCGCCGCGCTGGACCGGCAGGCGGCGCTGGGCCCCGCCGGGGCCGCCGCCTTCGTGTTGCTTTACATCGCCGCCGCGGCGCTGCTGGTGCCGGGCTCGGCGCTGACGCTGGGCGCCGGCGCCATTTATGGCGTGGTCTGGGGCTCGCTCATAGTGTCGCTGGCTTCCACGCTGGGCGCCGCCGCCGCTTTCCTTATAGGCCGCCACCTGGCCCGCGGCTGGGTGGAGAAGAAAGTGGCCGGCAGCCCGGCCTTCGCCGCCATCGACGCTGCCGTGGCCGAGGGCGGCTGGCGTATAGTGGGCCTCACACGGCTCTCGCCGGTCTTCCCCTACACACTGCTCAATTATGCCTACGGCTGACGAGGGTCCCTTTCAAGGACTACCTCCTCGCCTCCTGGATAGGAATGATGCCCGGCACCGTGATGTACGTCTACCTGGGCGCGCTCGCCGGAGAGCTGGCCCGCGCCGGGGGGGAAGGCGGCCGCACTCCGGCCGAATGGGCGCTCTACGCGGCGGGGCTGGCAGCCACCGTAATAGTGACCATCTACGTCACGCGGCTCGCGCGGGGCAAGCTGAAGGCCATGACCGGCCCCGGCGCTCAAAAATAGTAACATTGTCAACGTAACCCTATGCGGGAACTTTTTCTCATCGCGGACATCGGCGGCTACACGCGCTTCATGCGCGGCCAGGCGCAGGCGCTGGCCCACGCGCAGGTGGTGGTCGCAAAATTACTGGAAGCCCTGCTCGAGGCCTCCGCGCCCTTCACTGTGGAAAAGCTCGAGGGGGACGCCCTCTTCCTGCGCCTGCCCTGGCCGAAACAGGCGCCGCCGCCCGCCCTGTTCCCAGCCGTAGAGGCCATGCATGGCGCCTTCACCGCCAGGCAGTCCGCCATGGAAGCCGCCCGTACCTGCAACTGCGACAGCTGCTCCCAGATGCACGCCCTGCGCGTCAAGTTCGCCGCGCACGCCGGCGAGGCCGCCCGCCAGAAGATAGGCCCCTTCACCGAGCTCGCCGGCATGGACGTCATACTGGTCCACCGCATGCTAAAGAACAAGGTGCCGGCTCCGGAATACCTGCTGGGCACGGAGCCGGTGCTGCCGCTGCTGGGCGGTGCTCCGCCCGCCGTGCGCCTGGACCACGATTTCGAAGGCGTCGGCCCCACCGCCGCCTATTACCGCAAACTACCCGCCGCCAGACCGCCCCACCATCTCGCCCCGCTGCCGCTTAAGATCGCGGCCCGGGTTATGTTGGAGTTCAAAGGCCTTCTCTATCGTCTCGGCCTGCGCACAGCCATAAGCATCAAGCAGTCCTGAAATTATGACCGCAAAGAGAGTGTGCATTATCACCTTCGGCTGAGCTGTGGATTCAATTCAACCGTACTCTCTATAAGTTCCTCAAAACATTGTATGCCTGATCTTATCCGCGAGAAGCCGCACGCCGGCTGCTCCTTGCCGCTAGGAAGCGGGGTCAAGGCCTGATCACTGTTATGTAGCCCCCGTGGGGAAACAGCAACAGGCACCCATGCCGGTACAGCCCGGCTGCGCCGGTCTGCCCCGGCCGCTTTTCATCCGGCCCTTCAAATAGTAACATCTATACAGGAACGGGTTAAGGAGACCATGACCAAAGAGACCATTTTAAAAGGTGCCGGGCTTAGCCTGCTGGCCGTGGTAGCGGTTTATACGCAATACAACAGGCCGCAGAAAGCTGCCCCCATGGCGGAAGCGGCCGTCGATTCCGTCTCCGCGGTCCCGCAGGCGACCGCCGGCAAAGGCGTCGACACAAAAGAAGCGGTGCAAGGATTCTCCCGGCAGGAAGCGGTGGAATCGCGGGAGCCGTTCGAGCTCACGGCAGAGGAGCCGCCGCTTGAAGTGATACGTACGCTTTTAACCGCGCCCTTCGGGGCTGAGCCCGGGGAAACGCTAAGCGAGAAGACCAACTGGCGGGTGCTGGCCTACCCGCCCGACTACTGCGCCCCCCCGGCGTATTCCAAAACCTTCCGGCGCAAAGGGCCGGGCATGGAAATAAACCTGTACTCCTACACGGTCCCGTCCCTGACCGAAGCCAAAGAGCTTGTCTTATCCGGCGACCTTAAAATATTCAAGGTAGTCGAGCAGGCCGAAGTCATGGAACTGCTGAAAAAATCCGGCTTCGACCCGAAACCCACCGAGAAGCACCTCTCCAGCCCCGGTGGCCGCAATTGGAGCGGCGTAATGGAGCTCGCCAAAGGCGACTTGTCCGGTTTGTGGTATTACGAGCCGCACGGCATGGGCACTGTGCTAAGGATTAAACTGGAGCACAAGGATACCGGCAAGTACTCCGTCCGGCCTCCCTCCGTGAAGGAATTCACAAAAATGCAGGAGATCATCCCCGGCCTGGTAGAGGACCTTGAGAAGACCGGCGCGAAAAAAGTGCTGGGCGAGGACTGGGATGAAATAAAACCGATGCTGCTGAGCGGGCCGACCCTGAACAAGACAGTCCCGGTGGAAAAGCTGCTGGACGCCAGGGCCGCCTGCCTGGCCACACCGGAGGGTATTGACGGGGCGCCGTTCCTGGTGTTAGCCAAGTACCTGGTCGACGCGGCGCTAGTGCCTATCAATCGCGACTTCAGACCATACACCGAAGACGGGAAAGAACCGGTTCCGCCACCGGGACTCAAGCTTCTGGAAGAATATGGGGTCGCCTACGAACTAGCCCCTATTATGCGCGAGAGCTACTCCGCGGTCAATAATACACTGATGCCGGCCTACGATTCGTTCCCTGACTCTTACTGGGGCCAATACGCCTTCATGACAGAAATGGAGTCAGGGTTTCCGACTACCGGCTCCGACGACGAGATGCCTGTGGTCATGAAGAAAGGGGAGGAATTCCTGGCCGCGCATCCCGACTCGCCTTTTCTGCCGCGCGTCCTGTTCCTGTTGGGAAAAGCGAATGAGACGGCTTACACGGTGGGATTGTCGCCATTCAAATACACCGATCTCTGCACCCACTCCTACTGTGTAGAACTGGAGCGCACCCTCGAGAAGCACCGCCTGGACGCCATAAAGCATTATACACGGTTGCTCACCCTGCCCGGAGCAAAGGAATACGAGGAACATCTCAAGTATATCCTTCCAAGGCTGAAGACCAAGGGCAGTTCTTACTGCGCGTTTTACATAAACTGCAATCCCTGCTGATATGCTACCCCCCGCCTTTATCCTTGTCGGAACCTTGCTCTGCGCCGCCGGGCCGGCAGCCGCCTGGTGGGACCCCGGGCACCTGGTAGACATTTCAACCGCCAACCTCTACGGCATCACGGCCGCTTTCAGGGCGGAAAGGCCCGGCGTGGACAAGGTGGCGCTCATCGCTGAGCGCCGCATCGCTGCGGACCGGACCGTAGCGCTGGCCGCCGCCGGCGGCTTCCCCTGGCTGGACGGCCCCTTCGGCCTTTTTCTCGTCGACACCTCTTCCGGCTCGGTTACTAGAACCCTTTCCGTTTTCGATTCAGCTTCGCCCAATAACCTCATGCCGGGGATAAAAGCGGCGGGCCCCGGCTATGTCACCATAACGCAGGAGGACGCCGACTCGGCGGTGGAACGGTCCAGGCAGAAATATTTTTTCAGCGAGCTGTCCACCGGCCCGGCGAAGGCGTTCAGTTACAAGCCGGTCCGTATAAAGACAGTTACGCGTGCCGGCAGCGATCTATATTTCACCGGGCAGCGCGTGGATGACGGCGTACTCATCAGGCAGGGCCTTAAGGACGGCGAGCCAGTCGCCGGAGACTGGGAAATAGTGGACACTATCGGGAACAAAAAGCTGCAGCCGGCGGTTTTCGCAAAAGCTGAGGGCGGCGCCCTGCGCTTTTACGCTCCAGTGGAGACCTATACCCGAGCCGGCAAAGCCTGGACCCGCGCCGCCGGACCGGACAGACGCTATTTCCGCCCGCAGAAGGACCCCTGCGCGGATATTCCAGTGGAAGAAATAGGAAAAGACTTCAGCTTATACGAGAAATGCGACAAGCAGCGCCAGGTCGATGGCGACGCCGGGCTGGTTGGATTTTCCGGCCGCTGCGAAACCGAAAACCCCGGCGAATACGCCTGGCTGCCCGGTTCCTACAACGGCCGGCTGGAACGCTACGCCGTACTTGAGCGTGTCGTCGAGACCGCGCCCCCCGCGCGGCGCAGGTTCTTTATTTACGACGCCGCCATGGGCTATGAGGCCCGTACCGGCGTTTATGAGGTCAGAAGCAACTCCTGCAAGTTCTACCCCATGCCGGTACCGGACAAAGAGGTCCTGAAGCGTTACCGTCCAGACCGGGCCAAGGACGGCTGCGGCATAAACGACAAGCTGGGGCCTTTCCAGAAGCTGGGCAACCGCATCTGGTTCTGCAAGAATTTTTACGGCGGGGAGGGGGAATGCGGTGTCGGCGCCGCCGGCTTCTTCGACACTAAGGCGAAGGTATTCGAGATCTTCTATTCCTCTATTACGGCGCCATGGTCCTGCTCCGCCATCCTGGCCGAAGAGAATACCGTCTGGCTGGGCCTGGAGCATATCGGTGAAGGGTGGGGGAAAGCCGGCGGCCTGGCGGCCCTGAACCCCGCTACCGGAGAAGTTAAAATATACGGCATCCCGGTCGTCATTACCGCCATCCAGCGTGTCGGCGACCGGCTTTTGCTGGTTACCGGCGAGGGGATATACGTCCTTAACGCAAAGGGAGAAGCCTCGTTCATAGGCCCCGACATTGACGAAGCCGGATATTACAAGCTGCAGTGGGAATAGCCCGCAAAAGAATATGCTTACAACATACCGAACTCTCGCAGTCATCTGCGCCTTGCTTTTTCCACCGCTCGCCGCGAAGATGATGACTATCAGCTCGACCGGGAGATAAATAATGCAGGCGACTAAACCCGCGGCTTTAATTGATTTATCATTGATCCGACTTGTTTTTTTCATCGCTGCGCTCGCGATACTGGCGATAGCAGTCGCCGCCGGCTTCTATCGGGGGCTGACTTTCCTGCCGTGGGCGGTACTCTGCTGGCTAATAGGAATGCTGGGCCCGGTTGGGAGTTCCAACCGGCGGTTCCGGTGGCTGGGCTGGAGTATTCCGGGAGCAATAGCCCTGTATGTGGGAATATACCTGGCGTTTATGAGTTCACCTTCCCTATCAGTTCAAAGTGACACAAAGCATCTTCCCGGCAATCCGGCACGCCGTTGACGGGTTGGCCTGCTATACTTTGCATAACACGAAAAGGGATAATATCTAAATATCCCAGGGAAGGAGGGCATTTTGTTGACGTCAACAAAATAGTGGTTTCCTAATGAATAAACAAAATAACCAGGAGAAGATGGGAAACGCCACAAACGCGCAAACCGCAGCCTATGCCGCCCTGAGCGACGCTGAACTTATTGACCTGATGTTCACAGGAGCGGACCGGCTCCCCATGGAATTTGCGCGGGAAGTTATTGCAAGAGGGACGCGCATGATTGCTCCCATGGCCGGGATAATAGCCGAGCCTAAAAACTGGGAGCGGGACGACGACGGCTGCTGGGCCGTTTTACACTCCGTGTTCCTTGCCGGCGCCATCGGTGGCAAAGAGGCCGTGAAACCACTTATAGCCTCTATTCTTCCGGCTACGGAAACAAGCAACTATTGGATCACCGAAGCGCTCCCCGCTATTTTCGGGCGCGTGGGGCTGTGCGCCGTGGACGAGCTTAAGATCATAGCGCGTAATTCCGCCTGGGACTGGTATCCCCGAAGTACCGCCTTTGAAGGACTGGGCGCCATAGCGCTGAACAACCCGGAATTTGAGCCTGAAGCGCTTTCATTTCTGGCTGCCATAGCTGCGGATAAAAAGGAAGACCCCGAAGGGCGGGTGTGGGCGGGGCAGACGCTGCTTAATTTCGGGAAAGCGGAGCACAAAGACCTGCTGCTTGAACTGGCTGAGACTATCGTTCTGAACAGGGAGTTCAGCCGGGACAACGTTGAAAAAGCCGCTTCCGGCAAGACCTGTTTCACGCAATATCAAAAAGACTGGCTCAGCTTCTATTCCCCTGCCGAACTAGCCGTCAGGCAAAAGCGCTGGGAAGAAGAGGCCTGCAGCGGCGACGAAGAACCGGAGAGTGACGGTCAGCTCCCTATCTTTTCTGAGACGGAACGGGCGCCTAAGATCGGGCGCAATGAACCCTGCCCGTGCGGGTCCGGCAAAAAATACAAGAAATGCTGCGGCGGCTAAAAAAAGACCAGCCATAGTGAAGGGCAACTGTTTCCAAAATGGAAATAGCTCAAACGGGGAGGTGAACCTTCGGGAAAAGCGAAACCGCGTATAAGGGATAGTTGCAGACTTTGCCGTCTTGTTTGAAGTTCCTTAATGTAGCCATAGACAAAACGCGTGAACCGTACCGTGCGCCAAAAACAGCAAGACTTTTTTTCTGCTTGCTCATTCCCGCTTTTACTTCAAGCGGGAATATCTCATCGCTGTACGGCATAACAAAATCAACTTCAGCGCTATTATCGCTCGTCCAGTAATAAAGCGCTTTGTGCTCGTTGGCGATCAACTCCTGGGCAACATAGTTCTCCGTGAACGCGCCATTATATTCGGAGAAAAGGCGATTCCCGTCTACTATCGTTTTTTGCGATAAATCCAGCATGGCCCCTAAAAGCCCGGTATCCAGCAGATAGAGCTTAAAAATATTATCTTCGCAGTATCCGCGTAAAGGCAGCTTCGGCGCTTTTATTGAAAAACATTTATAAATGAGTCCCGCCTGCACAAGCCATTGTATAGATTCGTTATAGTCTCTAGCCCTGGCATTTTCAGAGATTTCCGAAAATTTGAATTTCTTATTTTCTTTGGCCAGCTGCCCCGGCATGGAATTCCAGATGTTCGCAATTTTGATCGCTTCGGTTTTGGTTGCGTGCTTGGAAATATCCATCAGGTAGGCCGCAAGTATTTCAGCCTGAATGGTTCTGACTTTACTCAGGTCCTTGTCATGCTTGTATTGCGCGATCGCCTCGGGCATCCCGCCGATAAAATAATATAGCCTCAGATTTTCAAGCAACTCATTGTGAAAGGCGAGGTCGAAAGGCTCGGGCGTGGCGGCGGCTTGCAGCAGCCGGCGCAGCCCGGATTTTCCGACGCCGTCAAGATATTCGCCGAAAGACAACGGATAGAGATTTATGAAATTCACTTTACCCACAGGGAAGGGGGCATAGCGGCCGATCCTTATCCCAAGCAAGGAACCGGCGGCGGCAATATGGTATTGCCCGGCTTCCTCCTGAAAATATTTAAGGCTCGTCAAAGTTTCCGGGGAATTCTGGACTTCATCAAAGATGATCAGCGTTTTTCCCGGCAGGATGTTTTTTTCCCGGTAAATAGACAGCTTCTCAATAATTTTCGTGGGTGATATTTTACCCTTGAAAAAATCGTTTAAAGCGGGATCTTCTTCAAAATTAAAATATGCAGTATCCTGATATTCATTTTTTCCGAATTCCTTCAGGATATAGGTTTTACCCACTTGCCTGGCGCCCTGAAGAATTAAAGGTTTCCTGGTATCGGACTTTTTCCAGCTGATAAGCCCTTGGTAAATATCTCTTTTCATAATGATATATTAGCCAAAAACGTGAGGACAATCAAGGAAGTGCCACCCAAAACGTGAAAACACAGAAAATACTCGTGCCGGAAACGTGAATATCCCCAAAAATCTGTTGAAGCGGCCCCTGAAACATTGTTTCATGAACCTATCTTAACAGGAGGTTTCATGAAAGAAAAATCATTTGTGGGCAGTTGGATACGGCAGACCACCAGAGGCAAAAAGCGGTACTATTCCGTAGTAGACGCCATAGCGGGCGTCACAGGCAGCAAGAACCCGCGGGATTACTGGTACCGGATCAAAAAGCGGCAGAGGGGACAAGGCGGACTTCAGTTGTCGACACTTTGTCGACAACTGCGTTTAAAGGCTCCGGACGGCAAATACTACCTTACCGACTGCGCTGACCAGGAGGGAATAGGCCTTATACTGCGACATCTTCCGGCCAAGGTTTCCGGCCCACTTTTACGACGGAAGAATTTCACGGTAGAAGACCTGCAAAAAGTATCTCCTGAAGAAGAAAGCTGCTAAGGAGCGCGAGAGCTCCACTGCGAGTTGTCGACAAAACGCCCGCGGAACCGGCCCAAATCGCACACCCCGAACAGACGGAATATCGGACGATCTATGGATGCGTTTACATCGCTTCGTATATCGCGTCCTGAAAACTCTATACGTAGACACCGGCATAGTTGAGGTGAATACCCCTGGCGCGGTTAGCGAAAAGAACCGCTCCGTGGCCGCAGAAAGATATAATAGTGAGAGTAAACTAGGACTAACCGACCCAAATGAAAGAACCCCATAGGGAGTTGTCGACAAACCCAAAAGGCAGAACCACCGGTTCTCCGACGGAAAAATCGCTTCCCGGTGATGTACTCACCGGGAAGCGAGTCCACATCGTTACCTTCGGCTGAACTTTTGCTCCGCCTACATCGTACAGTTCATCCAATCCTCAAAACATTGTATTGCTGATCTTATCCGCGAGAAGCCGCTCGCGGGCAAGAAAGTGTCGCTTCGCTCCACCCGCTGTTCGCTCGCCCTGGCGGGCTTTTCTGTTAATTATCTGTAGCCCCCGTAGGAGGCCGCAGCTGCTAGTGGGCGGGGAGGCTAATGCCGGTACAGCCCGGACAAAGCAGGGCAGTTCCGGCATTAGCAAAGACAAAATTTTCATATAGACCCTTTGGCACCAGAAAATATTCTCTTAGTGCTCTGGCTGTGTCAACTCTTGCAGGGTATGCTATGCATGTAGCAGAAGTAGCCTTGTAATTCGGGGGATTGGCCCCGGAGTATCCACGAACCGACCATAATCGGTTGTATCCAGGGAAAGCGAAATTTCAAATCGCTTTCCCTTTTTTGTTTGGGAAAAAGGGAGAAAACTATGAACATAAAAGACAAAGCAACCTCAGGGATATTCGGAGCACTGCTTTTCTGCGGACAAGCGATCTATGCCACTGAGCCAGCCAGTATAGGAAACCTTACAGAAACAAGTGTTAAAATATCTGAAATGGATATGGATAAGGATTTTGGCGAAGCTGGCAGGGTCCTAGACACCTTCTACACTGGCGCCACTTCAAAAAAAGAGAAAGAATCTCCTGCTCTCTACGCAGACCCATCCACTACTCGTGGAGCAACCCCAGTCAAAGATATATGCAACGCTAAACCCACAAAGATAGCCCTCTCAGGAAAAGTTCCACCTATTCAGTCACAAAGCGACAAGAGCAAACACAACCGCACTGAAATTCCTATCCAGGCCGGCGCACTTGCCGCCGGCGCCGCTGCCCTTGCTTTAGCCGGCAGAAAAAAAGGGTACTTCAGCAATTATGGAGAAGACCTCGATATCGTCACAGATTTCCTTGTCGACTTAGTCACATCTGACAGCAACCCTAAACCGCCGCCGCCCAATGAGAATTACGACGTTCATCCCACCGGCGGCGCTCCGACCTGCAATGGAGAAAATTATTGCACACGCCCATAAGCAGATAAACATGCAGAACTTTACCCAGCAAAATACAAACCCTGGCGGAGAGACAAAACTCTCCGTCAGGATGCCTTTCGCGGTATTGGCCGCGCTATTGATCCTAAATCAAGCGTTCTACCTGCTTTCCGGAAGGCTCCATCCGCACATTTTTAACTACTATACAGGCGCAGGCCATGACAAATACGCTGTAGATTTTGCAATCACGATTGTGAAGAATATTTTAATAATAGGCTGGCAGATACTGCTCATATCATTCAGCCTCAGACTCTGTCATCTCACACAAGCTGATATAGGATGGCGGCTCCCAAAGCACTTCGGGAAAATAGCATCCGGCGTACTCATATTAATAGCTTACAGGCTCCTGAAAACTATTTTTTGGGGAAATGCAGACGGCACATTCGCCCCTCATTTAGGGCCAAGCGGCTTCTGGAGCGCATTGAACAACCCCGTTGTCTACTATCACCTGATAGTTGTCCCATTTGTATCACCGCTGTTCGAGGAACTGATATACCGCGGCCTTGTATTTAGCATTCTTGAAAAAAGACTAGGTTGGAAATGGGCGGTATTCGGCAGCGCGCTATTTTTCTCCGCATTTCACACCTCGAGCATCATATCGTTTAGTTTTGAAATTTTCATAAAAGGTATCATTTACGGACTTTTACGGAAATGGGATGGCTCGATCTGGAGCAGCACCGCCGCCCACTGCACGAACAACCTGCTAGCTTCGTGGTTTATTATCAGCATATAGCGCAGAAACGGCACAATTAAATAAATGACCACAGGATTCCAGATATCGAAATGGACAAAACTCTCGGTCGTCGGTATTGTGATAGTATTTGCGGCATTAGTTCTCTATGCCATACTCCGGGCACATAATAGACGCATGCGGCCATATATGCCGATGATTACCGAAGCTAAAGATTTGAACCTGGATTTTGACACGGCAACAAGCAACCCCGATAAGTACTTAGAAAAATACACTATCTGGTGCGTGCAGAACTTGGCAAAAGGGCAAACATATTACCACGGAGATGCCCGACGGCCAATATACGTATTCAATCATCAGCAAATGCCGATATTCACAGGATACAAGCACACAAACTGCATGGAGATGTTGTTGCAGATCAAAGGCGCAAGAGCAAACGGAACAGACCCTGGAAGCGTAGGGGTAATGTTCATAAAGGAAATCAATTGAGCGAACCGAAACCAGAAAAACCGGCGGCCCGGCCCGCAGCGGGCGGGGCCGCCAGACTTGTGCACATCATTACCTTCGGCTGACCTGTGGGGACGATTCCGCCTTGCTCTGTATCGGTTCCTAAAAAATCTCTATAGATCCAGCGCCTAGATCGCCTGGTGATGCCGCGAGAAGCCGTTCGCGGGCCTGATCACTGAATTGTGTCGCTACGCTCCACCCGGCACTACGCGCCTTCGCTCCGCTCGCTCGCCGCAGGGTGGCCGCGCTTGCCGGCCACTATGCGGCTCCCCTGCCGTCTTTGGAAGCGGTAGGCCGATCTTATCCGCGAGATGTCGTCGCAGGCGTGGCCACGCAGCGCGGCCCCGCACTGCTCCTTGCCGCGAGAAGCGGGTCGCGGGCCTGATCACTGAATTGTGTCGCTTCGCTCCACCCGGCACTACGCGCCTTCGCTCCGCTCGCTCGCCGCAGGGTGGCCGCGCTTGCCGGCCACTATGCGGCTCCCCTGCCGTCTTTGGAAGCGGTAGGCCGATCTTATCCGCGAGATGTCGTCGCAGGCGTGGCCACGCAGCGCGGCCCCGCACTGCTCCTTGCCGCGAGAAGCGGGTTCGCAAGGCTCGGC
>MNUR01000032.1 GCA_001871115.1 Elusimicrobia bacterium CG1_02_56_21
CGAAAGCCCATAAGCTAAATCCGTCCCAGGCCGCTCCCTGAGGCGCGGGGCCGGGGGTTTTCACGGACTCGGTTATAGCCCCGTCGCTGAAGCTTTGGCGCACATAGCGCAGCTGGGCCATGTCCAGCGTCCAGAGCCCGCTGCCCGAGGCGCTCAGGGCCCCTGCCCTCAGCAAGCCGTTGGCGGGCGCGGGCAGAACGCGAAGCGTAGAGAAATCTTTAATATCCTTAAGGGAGAGCCCCTTATTCCAATCGGACAGCCAGATCCCGTCTTTGGTCACGGCCAGGCCGGAAGGATTGGGCAGATCGAGCGGAGAGCTGGCCATAAGTTTGTAATGGGCTTTTGCGCGCCAGGCGTATACCTGCCAGGCAGCGCCGGACATCAGGAGAAGGCCGGCAAGACCGAGCGCGAGCGCGCGGGAAACATTTTTACGCGCCCGCATAAACCCCTGGTCCGGGCCGGCGGAAACAAAAACGCTGGGCAGCTCCACGCCTTTCAGGGCGTAAAGCTTAAGGACCTGCGTGACTTTTTCAGACCACTGGCTGGATTCTTTCAGAATATTGGCAAGCCCGGCGGCGTTCTCGACGCCCTTGGATTCCTGCTCGCGCATTTTCATCGTCCAGGCTTCGCGCTCGGAGCGCAGGCGCTCCTCCCAAACCGCGAATTCCTGCCTGTGGGTTTCCCAAACCGAGCGCTCCCTGTCCCAGAGCTCGCGCCACTGCGTTCTTTCGGCGTCCCAGTTGGTCTTTGCGCTGTCCAGCCGCCCGGTAAGATCTTTCACCCGGCCTTCCAGGTCTTTCATCTTTACCTGGTCGTCCCGGCGGTTCTTGCGCTCCGAGAGCAGTTCGGACAGGGTTTTTTCCACCGCTTCTTTTGAATCGCCGAGCTTCGCAGCAAGGCCGGCCCTGGCGTCGTCCAGGTCCGCTTTCTCAACTGAAAGACCGGTAAATTTATTGCGCCATTCGTCGCGTTCTGACCGCAGAGCGCCGATCCGTGACTGGAGGCTTACCATCTCCACCTTGGTGCGCTCCAGCAGTTCTTTAAGCAGGGTTATCTCGCGGGAATGATTCTTCCTCTGCTCTTCCAGGGTTTTCCTGGATTCTTCCAGGCTCAGCGCCGTGGACAGTTCTTCGTTAAGGCTCTTTTCGCGGGCTTCCTGGTAATGCTGCTTGATCTCGCCAAGATGGGCCCTGGTCTCTTCCAGCTGGGAGCTGAGGTCGCGCAGCTGGGCTTCCTTGCCGGCCAGCAGGGTCTTCCATTCGCCCTCGGCCTTGGAAAAGTTTTCGCGCAGGAACCGCATGGTTTCCATGTTCGACTGGCGGATATCAGGGGGCAAAGACGAAGAGTCCGGAACGTATTCACTCCCGGAAACCTTCTTCCATAGGTCGTTTAAATGCCTGTCTATTTCTTTGCTTTCCATATAAGACCGCTTAGCCGCCATGCGGTTTTCCAGTTTCTCTATGTTTAGTTTAGCAACAGGGTATTAACCGGCGGTGAACTAAATGTTAACAAAAGGTTACAGCCGGCAGGCTCAAAGACGGTTCCGGCAAGCCGCCCCCAGGAGCCTGTCCGACATAAGCAATTTCGCCTGCAATTGCCGCTTTTGGCCTGCGCCTTTGCGCCGCTCAACCCACAACCTCCGTCAAGGGTGCTCGTTTCGCGTCGCTTCGGCCCGGCTTCAAAACAGACAATTTCGTCATGAAAGCCTTATGCCGGACAGGCTCCTAGCGCACCAGCCCCTGCAGTTCCATAGTGGCCTGGCTTATATCTATCCCGGAGTCCTGGTATTGGGCCAGCATGCGCTGCAGGGAACCTTTCAGAACATCGGCAGGAGCCCCCCCGCCTTTCAGTTTGAGATAGCTCTGCCAGTCCACGCTGTAATCATATTTAAGCTGCTTCATCTTGTCGGCCTTACGTTTCTCCGCCATAGCTTTCAGTTCGGCCTCTGCCGCGGCCTGGCGCCTGACCACCGCGGCCAGCCTTTCCCTCTCGCTGCTGACGCTGGCTTTCTGTTCCTGGGTATCTTTAAGCCTGGAATTAAGGGAATCTATCTCGGCCTTCATCGAGGCGAGTTCTTCCTTTAGCATATTCTCGCGCCTGGCGGATTCATCCAGGGCCTCTACCAGGTCTTTGCGGTATTTTATTTCCTGCTTTATAAGACGCTCGTATTCCGCGCCTATGTCCCGGTCGCCGAAGCGCAGCGCGAGCGTAAGGGAATGCGCCGGGACAACCGCTCCGGTAAGCGGTACGGCCAGGCCGTAGGAGATTTCCGAGGCAAGATGCTTCCAGCCCAGGCCGGCGCTCAGTGCGGAAGCGCGCTCCGCCAGGTTCAGGCCGGCCCTGGAAAACAGAAGTCCCGCGCGCTGGGTGCGCCAGACATGCTCTACTCCTGGATTAAAGCTGACATTCCCCTTTTGCCCGGCCGAGGCTGTCCGCCTGGCCAGGTCCAGGGACAGTGTATAATCTTCATGCCGTTCCGAAACCCCCGCCCTTAATACCATCGGGGCTTTATCATCAAGCGCCCCGACACTGAAAGAGGGGTTGTTTATATTTTGAATTGAAAAACCCGCGCTGTGCTTGTCATCCGGCCTGAAAACCACGCCCAGGTCCAGCGCCGCCCCTGCCGCCGAATCCCCCGCCGAAGAAGCCGCCTGGAGTATCTTCAGATTAGCGCCCAGGTCTACTACCCCGGAACCGCCTCTCAGAAGCTGCCAGGTGCCCCAGCCGAAAGAAATTGTTTTCTGCGTCAGGACGCCGCCGTCGTCCCTGTACAGCCCGGCTATCGAGAGAGTTCCCATCCTGCCGTAGGCCATGCGCGGGAGCAGGGCCCACACGCCGTACGAGACAAAGTCGGCAGGGCCCTGGGTAGTCCTTTCCGAGGAAAGAAAATGCGCGCCTGTTTCAAATTTACGCGAAGAGCCGGCCAGCGCCGGATTGCCGTAAAGAGACAGCGGGTCCTCCAGGGCGGCCGCCTGCCCGCCGAAACCCGCCTGGCGCGCCCCGGCCGGATTGTCCTCGAAGAGAGCGGGCGCAGGGATAGCGAGGAAAATAAGCAGAAGGCCGCAAAATACGCCTGAACGATAGCCGCGGGCAGGCGCAAAAAATACGGGTTCGGATTCAGGGGAAGTCATAGTTTGTAATCTCATTATTTTTATTCTTCGCCGTCTTGCGCTTCTTTGCGGCTGACCGCCTTTATTTGCTTTCCGCCTGCGCGGACTTTTTCTTTTCCTCGGCCACATCCGAATAAAGCGCTATCTTGCCGCGGCCGTGAGACTTTACCCAGTAAAGCGCGTCGTCGGCTTTTTCAAGCAGGCCGTCCATTGTGGAAGCGTCGGCGGGGAAAGTGGAGACCCCTATACTCATTGTAACGCGCAGCTCGCGGGTCTTGGAAAAAGGAACAGGGATCCGCAGCTCGGAAAGTTCCCGGCTAAGGCGCTCCGCCAGGCGCTGCGCCTCTATCCCGCTGGCCTGCGGGAGCAGGATTATTATCTCATCGCCTCCGTAGCGGCAGGGAAAATCTATCTTGCGCAGGTTGGAAAGTATCACCCTGCCGGCTTCCTTAAGCACCTTATCTCCTATCTGGTGGCCGTAAGTGTCATTAACTTCCTTGAAGTAGTCCACATCGGCCCAGACGAGCGCCAAGGGCTGCTTGAAGCGCTCCGCGCGGTAAAACTCCTCCTGAAAGCGCTGGTTAAAGTAGCGGCGCATGGGGAGCTTGGTCAGCTCGTCGTAAAGCGAAAGCTCTTCCACCTTGTCGAATAAACGCGAATTGTCCACCGCGAGCGCAATCTGCCCGCCGAAGGATTTCAGCATGGCCAGTTCCGCGGGCTCTATAAGCTGCTGGCTGAGCAGATTATCAACGATAAGCAGGCCTATGGTCACGCCCTGGACGGCCAGCGGCATATACAGCACGTAATCTTTGTAGCGCTCCATGAAGGCGCCGGAGCTTTTTCCCAGAACTATGTCCGCGAAGCGGTGCGCGCCGGGCTCCAGAGGGATCTCTTCATAGGCCATGCTCTTTATCTGCCCGCGGATGTCGGCGGAAAGCTCTCCTTTAAGCTTGTGGTTTTTCTCGTCTATCAGATAAAGGCGCACGCGGTCGAAACCGAAATAGGTCTGTATGCCGGCGAGGATGTGCCGGAAGCTGTCCTGCACCCGCAGGGCGGTGGCGAAAACCTCGGTCAGCTCGGTTATCGCGGCCACGCTCTTTTCATACTTGCGGTGCAGAGAAAAGAATTCAGCCTTGTAATAATCCCGGAGGAAAGAACGCAGATAGGCGTCAGCCCTGGAGGCCTCGGAATGAGAAAAGCGCGGTTTTCTCGCAGAGCGCTCCATGCGGACCAGGCCGAAACACGGGACCACGCTGCGGCCGCCCGAAGGGTCGCAGTAGTCGAACCTGAAAGGCGAGTAAAGGAAGCTTCCCCCCGGAGTCTTCGAGGACGCGGGGGCGAGGGCCTCGATTGCGCGGGCGGCCGCCGAGCCGGGAAGCGGGCGCAGGCTTTCCTCGTGCTCAAAAGATATCCCGTGCGCGTGACGCTGGCGCAGGCGCAGCAGGCCGAGCTTCTCGTCGTATTCATAGAACGAGGCGCCGTCCAGGGAGAACTGCCCCGCTACGTCTTCCAGAGCCGCCTTCATGAAGGCTTCCCGGCCGTCGTAAAAAGCCCGCCCGGCTTCCGGCCCGCATAAATTCTTAGCAGTTTTTTTCATCAGTCCTCGATCACAAATTAAACCTGAACCGGTGGCCGCCTGCCGAACCCCGCGGCCTTAAGAACCCCGCCGCTCTAATACAGCGAAAGGAGATAATCCGCCTCGCCCTGCGCCAGTATAAGTTCCCGCATCAGGTCTTCACGCTCATAATCCCTTCGGGCTATCTTGAGCGACAGGTTCCACAGCGCGTGCTCCAGCAGCAGTTCCGCGGTGGGGTAAACCATTATATTCGGCTTAAGCTCGGGAGCGGAAAAGAGCCGCCTGTAGACGCCCGCATCTTTTTCTTCCCTCAGGCGTTCTTCGAACATCGATTTAACACAGGGATAAACCCCGAAGCTTTCCGCAAAAGAGGATATATTGCGCGGCTCCATGGCCCAGGCCACGAAGGCCGCCGCCTCGCCGTGATCCCGGGATGAAGCAGAGACGGCCAGATTGGAGACCAGCATAAGCCCCCCCCCGGAAGGATAACCCGGGTAGGGCAGCATCTTAAGCCCGGAGCGGCTAGCGCCCGGCAGCTTCCGCCCGGAAATTATAAACGCGCAGTCCTCGGCCGGGCGGGGCCCGTTTTCAAAACGGTCCGCGTTGAAAAGTTCTATCTTGCCGCTGACAGCCAGCTCCAGCCAGTCCTCTATACCGCCGGCGGTTTCCTCCCGGCTGAAAGTAGCCCTGTTAAAATCGTCGGAAAAAAGCCCGCCGCGGCGGCCCCATACCCTGGGAAGAACATCGGCCACCGAAACCGAGCCCGAGGAGCCCGGCACAGAAAGAACCCGGAAATTACCCCGTTTGGCCGGGGCGCGCACCCGGTCGAGCGCGGCCCGGAAACCGTCCCAGGTAGCGAGTTCATTCTCTGGCTCCTCTACGGCGCCCTTAAGCGCCTGGGGTCTGTAGAAAAGCGAGGGGGCCTCCAGCCACCAGGGCGCGGAATAAGCGCGAAAATCCTCCTGCCGGCAAAGTTCCTTCAGTATAAATTCGGGATAACGGCGCTGGGACAGGACTTCGACGCTGGAAGAAAGCTCGGACAAAAGACCCAGCCGGGAAAAAAGCTCGGTCCAGTTCTGCGGGATCTCTATAACGTCGGCCAGCGGATTGCGCTTGGGATCGCGCAGGTGGGTAAACAGGCTCTCCCAGAGACTGCGCCTGCTCTTTACGGAAAATTCTATAGTGGTATCGGGATAGGCGGAGGAAAACCTGGCCAGCAGGCTCTTGAAAGCCAGGTGCTTCCTGTGATCATAATCCGATAGCAGCCAAATAATCATCTTTAGTTATATACCCCGCAGGTATTACAGTTATATTGCGCCATGGCTGGAAGATCCGGGAGATCGGAGGGCCGGAGGATTAACCGGCATGAACTACCGTCCTTAAAGCTAATCCTCTAATCTTCCGGTTTCCTGGTCCTCTATTACCAGCCCGGCTCCGCAAGGTCCGGAGCGACCTTAAGGCTGTTTTTATACCCCCCCGCCTCCAGCCGGCGCAGCGCGCAGAGAGCGATCATCGCGGCATTATCGGAACAATAGGCCTTCTCAGAGAACCTGACCTCAAACCCTTCCAGGGCACCGAAGGCCGCGCGCAGCGCGCCGTTGGCCGACACTCCCCCTCCTACGGCTATGCGCTTAAGCCCGAGCGAGCGGGCGGCCTGGGATGTTTTTTTAACAAGCGTCTCTACGGCGGAATCCTGAAAGCTTTTACATACCCGCGCCCTTTGCGCCGGCTGCAGCCGCAGGCCTTTTTTATAAAAATCACCGCCTAGCTCCGAGGCGAGATAGTAGCTGACGGCCGTCTTTAGCCCGCTGAAAGAAAAATCCATTGTCCCCGGCATAAAAGGGCGCGGGAAATCCGGCCCCTTGCCGCGCGCGCGCGCCGCTTCTTTTTCTACGGAGGGGCCGCCCGGGTAAGGCAGGCCCAGGAGCTTGGCGACTTTGTCAAAAGCCTCTCCTGCGGCGTCGTCGCGGGTACGGCCCAAAACCCGGTAATCGCCGTATCCGCGCGCATGCCAGAGTTCCGTGTGGCCTCCGGAAACGATAAGCGTCAGCAGCGGGAATTCAAGCGGCCTCGCGGCCCTTCCATTTTTAAATTCACAAGCCAGGAGATGGCCCTCCAGATGGTTTACCCCTATGAGCGGGGCCCCGGAGAGCTCTGCCGCGGCCTCAGCGGCCACTCTGCCTACCATCAGCGCTCCGGGCAGGCCGGGCCCGCGGGAAAAAGCCACGGCGTCGAAATCTCCGGGTTTCAGGGGCGGGAGGTTTTGGGCCCGTTTAAGAGCGCTCCTCAGAATAACAGGTATTTTTTCCAGGTGGGCGCGGCTGGCCAGCTCGGGAACAACGCCGCTGTACTTGCGGTGCAGCTTTATCTGGGAGTAAACGGCGTTGGAGCGCAGGCTCCGCCCCTTCATTACCGCGGCGGAAGTCTCGTCGCAGGTGGTTTCAAAAGCCAGTATTTTCATTAAGCAAATTCGGAATCAGGAACCGGGAGCCGGGAATCCGTGAGGTTGGCCGGGGGTCGCGGGCCGCCAAACCGCAGCTTTACCGGCGCCCAATTCAGTAATTGATGATTCCCCGGCCCTTGATTCCCGATTCCGGAACTCATTTCCCCGGTTTTAAATTACCCAGAACTTCACGCGCCTTCAGAAGCTCCACGGCGCGGTCGAGGACCTCATCACTCTGCAGGTCCTTTTTCTTGTCTTTATCTTCCTTGCCGGGGAAATAGATTTCCTCACCCTGCTGGATAAGTTTTTTTTCGGTTTCCAGGGAGACTTTGACCTCTATATCCGGGGTGATCCCGCCGGTTTTGTTTTTAGCGTCATGCTGTATGGATTTGCCGCTCGGCGTGTAATACTTCGCTATGGTCAGGCGCAGGGCCGATTTGTCCGAAAGAGGTATCATGGACTGCACGCTGGCCTTGCCGAAAGAGCGCTCTCCAACTATCACGGCGCGTTTGTTATCCTGCATTGCGCCGGCGACTATTTCGCTGGCGCTGGCCGAATAACGGTTGACCAGCACCACCACGGGCAGCATTTCATAGGGGGCCGTTCCGTTGGCCCTGAATTCCTGGTAGTTTTCCGGCTTGCGGCCCTTGGTGTAAACTATCATCTTGTTATTGTTCATGAAAAGCTTGGAAATGTCCACGGCCGAAGAAAGCAGGCCGCCCGGGTTGTAGCGCAGGTCGAGGACCAGCGCCTCCATCCCCTTGCCTTTAAGCTCTCTCATCGCTTTTCCGAAATTCTCCGTGACGTGGCCGGTAAATTCCACGAGTTTTATATACCCGGTCTTAGAGTCCAGCATATGCCACTTTACATTTTCGGCCTTTATAAGCTCCCGCGTGAGCTCGATGTCCTTAGTTATCCAATCGGCTTTTTTATCGTCCGCCTCGCGCGCGGTCGTTATCTTAACCTTGGTTCCGGGCTTACCCCTTAATTTTTTGACCGCATCGTCTATTATAAGGTCCTTGGTGGTGACCCCTTCTATTTTTATTATCTTGTCCCCGGGCATCACTCCCGCCTTCCACGCGGGCGTATTGGGCAGCGGAGTCACTACCGTCAGCCAGCCTTCGCGGGTGTCCACCCTTATGCCGATACCCCCGAATTCCCCCTCGGTGTCGCTTTTCACCCTGTCATAAACGTCAGGCTCCATGAACTGGGAAAAATCATCGAGTTCGGCCACCATGCCTTTTGCTGCGCCGTAAACCAGTGTCTGAGAGTCTATTTCCTCGACATAACTCTCTTTTATAAGCTCCATCACGTCCACTATCACCTTAAGCTGCTGATAGGTCTGGTCCAGGGCGTAGTTTACATAGGGAAAAACAGCGCCTATTATCAGGGCTGAAAGCGCGACTAAAATAATTTTTCTGGCATTCTTCATTTTAAAAGCTCCTTAAACAGAAAACCGGCGGGGATTTACGCTCCTGTACTGCAAAACCGCCTTACTTAGCCCGCTAAACGCATAATCCGGGCCCTATATTTGACGGAAAAACCTTTTCCTGACCGTGGCCCTGAAGATTGAAAGCGCAAGCCGGCCAGTTAACCTGCCGGCGCTTATATTATTTGATTATATATAATTTCGGCAGCCACTTAAGAGGATCCACAGCGCGGTCTCCCTTGCGGATCTCAAAATAAACGGCGCTGCCTGAAGATTTATCCCCCGAGTTTACGGCCAGGGTATCCTCGCCGGAGTAGCCGATAGTGGAAAGGGCCTCTACGGATTGCCCCTTTGAAGTTTCTATCCGGCTCAGAAGCCCGTAGATAGTGAAAAAGCCCAGCTCATGATCAACTATGACCACATTGCCGTAGGTTCGAAACGGCCCGGCATAAATAACCTTGCCCGACAGCGCGGCGCGCACGACAGCGTGCTGGTCGGTGGCTATGCGTATACCCTCGCGCACGATCCAGGTTTTAAGCCCGGGAACGTCTTCCTTACCGAACCGGCTTATCACCTTTCCCTCGGCCGGCCAGGCCATAGCGTCTTTCTCTATAGGCAGCTCGGAGGACCAGTCGGTACTGCGGTAAGGGGATCTTTTCTGTAGTTTCTTTACCAGGCGGTTAAGGCCCAGCGCGGCGTTCTGGAGGTTTTCAAGGTCCCTGGCGAGCCTGGCCTGCTGTGAGCGGGTTTTTTCAAGCTCTCCCTGTTTTGCCCGGACTATCGTCCTGCGGGCGGAGCTCTGCCTGCGCAGCAGTTCCTGGCGGGATTTCAGCTCCGCCCCTTTGCGCTTAAAAGTTTCTATATCCTTGTTTACGCGCGCCGTTTCACCCTTGATCCTGGTAAGAAGGGCGCGCTTGCTGAACATGGCGGAGCGGACCAGCATCTCCTTTGAAATGTCCCGCGTTCCGTAATAAGGGTAATAAAAATCCCGCTGAAAAGAATACATGACCAGCTCGCCGAAGATATCCCCGGCCAGGTCTTTTTTAGCTTTTTCCAAAGATTCGTATTTCTGGCGGGACTCGCCGGAGCGGGAACGGGATTTACTCAGCTGGGACTCGAGCTCCCTCCGCCTGGAAGCCGTTTGTTTTTCCTCTTTTTTCAGGCCAGAAATTTCTTCGGCGATCCGCTCCTCTTCCTGGCGGTATTTTTCCATTTCCCGCTTTTTTTCTTCCAGCTGCTGGTTTATCTGCTCCAGTTTCTGCTTTTTCTGCTCCGCCGCGCTCAGGCCGTAACCGGATTGGGGAAAAGCTGAAAAGAGGGCGGCGCAGATAAAAGCGATAAGCAGGACTCCCGGCATAAAGCCGGGCGCGGCGCGGCGCGCCTTGATTTTGCTTTTTTGAATTTGCATAGTTCAGTAGCGGTCGTTTTTCCACTGACAGAGCGCCCAGCCCAGCAGCGCTCCGGAAGCAACCAGGCCCACCTGCCAGAACGGGTTGGGCCAGACCCAGACGGGGCTCAGGTATTTCACCGGATAAACTACGGCATAAGCGGCCAGGGCGGAAGCCGTGCCGCCGCCGGCGCCGGCAAGAAACCAATTCCTGTCGGCTCCCAGCGAAGCCAGCAGCGACGCCGGGGTATGTCCGTGAGCGAGAGCCATGGCCGCCATTATCATGAAGGCCAGAAAAGACAGGGCCAGGCCCAGAGTGATCAGGTGCCCGTAAAAGATGGAATGCATTATGGCGTAAGCCTCGAGAGGCTTGTACTTGATATCTCCGACCCCCGGAACACGCAGGGCCGCGGAAACCCAGGCATTGATGTCGCCCAGGGAATCCTCGCTTATGCTGGCTTCCCAGGTTTCGGGCATGGGGTTCTCACCGGGCGGCAGCACGGAGGACACCAGTTCGGGTTCTTCGGCTTTAAGCCGCGCCAGGCGGTCCTGGCGGCTGACGAAGACCGCCTGTACGGTGCCCTTTATTCCGGCCAGGGCCGCGCCTGTTTTCTCGGGAGCTTCCCTGGTTTTCCCGTCGCGCACTACTACGACGCGAAAATCCTCTTTAAGCAGGGTCGCTATCTCGCGCATCTGCGCGTGCATAAAAAGCAGCATCTCGGCCAGCAAGCCGGCTGAAAAAGCCAGCAGGAAAGCCACCCTGTAACCTTTGCGCGGCTTATGCGGGGAAGGAGAATGTGACGTGTGTTTGTGTTCGGTCATAAAGCGTAATTATAACTTTTATGACACGGCAACTAAACCCCAAAGAATTACCGGGCAGCCGCAAAAAAAAGCGGGAACCGCAAGCTTAAAATACAGGAAGTGGATTTTGCCGGAGTTCTTTCAGCTTTCCCGTTTCTTGCGCGTTTTGCGCCTCTTTGCGGCTGCTTCCGCCTACCGGAGGGCAAAAAAAACAGGCCGTTTTATCGGCCTGCTTCCCCGGCGGCGGAGGTTTCTGCCCGCCGCTTACAGCGAAATATCGTTAAACTCCACCGAGGCGACAAAAGGAGAGCGGGAAAGCTCCCCTATCATGTCCATCGGCAGGGTTCCCGTAACATTGAACACGCTGAACTTGGAATCATTATTTTTCTGGGGCATCCTGAACCAGGCTTCGGCGTCAAATCCGCCCTCGTCCGTAAGGCGTTTTACAAACTCGGGAACAAAAGCGTTAGGCCTGTTCTGGTAGGGGACTTTAAGCGTAAACCGCACTTTGGCCTTAAGCGGGACCCCGATTCTCTTTTTTTCCACTACTACCCCGCCGACCCCGCTGATCTTTGATATTTTAGAGATGCCCGAATACGGCGCCCAGCCGAGAATAACGGTTTTTTTTGTCTTTACGGAATAGGAGATCTTTTCCCCGGCAAACCGCAGGCCCGCGGCTTCAAGCCTGGCCAGAACTTTATCATAGGGACCTTCGCCTACCGAGATCCCGAGAAGGACATATTCCCTGGCATATTTCCTGGAGCCTGAATCCAGCGGCCACACAAAAGACCCGACCGGTCCGCTGTCCCCGGCAAAAGTTACTTTATAATGCCCGTTCGGGAGCATGGGCAGGCCGCTCCGGTCCTCCGGACGCACCCTTGGATCTGCAGACTTTTTTTCTGCGGGAGCCGGGTTTTTAAGCGTAGGGGCGGGAGAAGAAAATACGGAATCCCTGAAATCACCGGTCTCCCGGAAATCAGTGCGGATCGCCAGTGTGTTCTTTGAATTAAGATAGCCGTCGGCAGTTTCTATGAAGTCCTGGAAAACCGGGTCGGCGTAAGGTCCGGCCCCGGCGAGGGGGTCGCCGGCTGAATATACGCCTTCGGCGGAAAGGTTGGCGGCGCAGGCCGTGAGCAGAATAGCTATTATCAGGTTTTTTTTCATTTCAGATCCGGTTTACCAACGCAAAAAAAGAGAAACGAAACAATATTTTCGTTTCCCTTGGTTACAGCTGGTTAAGGCCTGCCGGTGGATTCTCCCCCGCCTGTTCGGAGGATTACAAGGGGACTACAGTATCAAGTGTAACTTTCTCTGACAAAAATCAATAGAGGCATAAGTCCTATAAATTAAAAATTAAAAGGCCTATGCGCTTTTAGGCCTTTTGGCCTATAGGCTCCCGGCTGTTAAAGCCCGGGCCGCCCCCCTCCCCTTTCGGGAGCAGTTCCCCCGAACCTCCGCGGCCTTTAGGCGTGGCGCAGGTATTCTTTCCGGTTTGGGCCCGGTTCATTGACGGCGAAAAAACTGCATGGTATAATTAATCTACCGGTAGGTAAGTTTTATGAAAAAAAATACGACACAAAAAACAACCAAGGGCGACAGGACCCGGCGCCGCATACTTAAAACCGCCTCGGCAATGATGGCCGAAAACGGCCCCGACAGCGTATCCATGAGCGAGATCTCCGCAAAGATCAGGATAACCAAGCCGGTGCTCTACTATTATTTCAAGAACAAAGACGAACTGATCAGGGCTTCTTTTATCGAAGGAACCAAGCATTTCAGGGAACTCTACGCGGAGATAAGCGGGCCCGGGCTTTCCCTGCAGCAGAAACTGGAGCGTATTTTCTCCAATTATCTGGACTTCATAAAACTCTACCCCGACATGCCCAAGTGCGCGCTGAAAATGATGGCCTCCCCCTCCGAGGGGACGCTTGGCCTCCTGGCCAGGGAACTCAAAGAGCGCAACCGCAAATCACTGATGGATGCTATCAAGGCCGGCAAGGAATCCCTCAGCAAAACAGCCATGGACGGGTTAATAAGAATGGTCAGCGCGGTCCTGCTTTATTTCATGGTGGAAGCCCGGGAGCGGGGAATAGACAGCCTCCCCAAAGGCCTGCCGGCCAGCATGGCTAAAATAATAACCGCCGGGGCCAGGCAGCTGAAAGTCGCATTGGCGATCATCCTGCTTTCCCCGCTCCTGGCCTCGTCCCGGACCGCAGGCCTCAGCGTGGAAGGCGCGGTCAAGCTGGCCATGAAAAACAACCCCGCGGTAGCCAACGCCGAGCGAAGCCGCCTGATCTATAAGGAGAAAATACGCGAATATTGGGGCGGGGTATACCCGCAGCTGAGCGCCAGCGCCCAATATACCCGCAATATAGAACAGGCCGCCATCTTCTTCGGCGGCAATAAAATAAAACTGGGCTCCGATAACGCTTACGCCGCCTCGCTGGACCTGAACCAGGTGCTTTGGGCCGGGGGCAAGGTCTACACCGGCATAAAGATGGCCGACATCTACTCCGACTCAAGCGCGGAGCGGCTGCGCGGAACGCAGAACTTCATAAAAAAATCCGTAACGCAGCTTTACTATTCCGTCCTGCTCTCAAAAGCCATGGCCGATGTACAGAAGGAAACCCTGGATCTCTCCAGGCAGCACCTGGCCACGATAGAGGCAAAGTACAAAGAGGGCCTGGCCAGCGACCTGGCCGTGCTCCGCCAGAAAGTGGAGGTTTCCAATAACGAGCCGGCCGTAATGCAAAACCTTAACTACTACGAATCCGGCCTGCTGACCCTCAAGAGCCTGCTCGGCCTGGACCCGGATGAGGAACTCCTGCTCTCCGGAACCATGAGCTGCGATGCGGGCCAACCCGAGCCTATCGACGCTCTTTACGCGCGGGCAGCCAAGGCCCGGCCTGAATACCGCCTGGCGGAGCTGCAAAAGCGGCTGGCGCTTGAAACGATCACGCTTGAAAAAGCCGGACATTACCCTTACCTCGGGGCCTTTGCCACCAGGCAGTTCCAGGGGCAGACCAACGGCGCTTTTCCCGGCCCGGACGAAAGCGCGTGGAGCCTTTCTGCCGGGCTCCGGCTCAGCCTGCCGCTTTTTGCCGGAGGCTCGGTAAATTCAAAAGTAAAACAGGCGCAGCTGGAGCTGGAGATAGCCGGCGAGAACCTGAAGAGCGCCGAGCGGGAATTAAAGATAGCCGTAAAAAAAGCCTGGCTGGACCGCAACGAAGCTTCGCACAGGCTGGCCTCACAGGAAACCGCGGTAGAAACGGCGAAGATAGCCCTTTCAGCCACGGAACTGCGCTTTAGAAACGGCCTCTCGGGGCAGCTGGACCTTAACGACGCGACCCTGGCGCTTAACCGGGCCCGGACGCTTTATACCCAGGCGCAGCACGACGTATGCTCCGCGGCCGCCGAACTGGCCTGGGCTGTCGGGGAACAAACAGAAGCCCAAAGCAACTAAATATCGAGCAGAATGGAAAAATTCATGAAAAATATCAAAACGCAGATACTGATCCTCCTGGCCGCGGCCGCCGCTTTTACCGCCGCCTGCAGAAATAAAGAAATTGAGGCCTTCGACAATATAGAGAAAGACCGCTTCATCGTCAAGACCGAGAAGGCAAGCGTAAGGAACCTGGAGGAGTATATACTTCTCACCGGCTCGATAAAAGCGCTGCAAGAAGCCACCCTCTATCCCAGGACCTCCGGCAAACTTCTGCGCAACCTGCTTAAAGAAGGCGACCCGGTAGAAAAGGGCCAGACAGTAGCCCTTATAGAACGCGACGAGGTAGGCGCGGTATACGAACCGGCGCCCGTGCCTTCCACTCTTAGCGGGGTTGTGGGGAGCATCTACCAGGATACAGGCGCAAGCATAAACCCGGCCACCCCCATTGCTCTGGTGGTTAACCAGGTACAGGTGCGCGTAGCCGTGGACGTGCCCGAACAATACATCGGCAAAGTTTTCCAGGGACAGAGCGCGGCCATAAAAGTGGACGCCTTCCCTGACACCCGCTTTAACGGGAAAGTTTACAGAGTAAGCCCGGTAGTTGATTCGCGTTCGCGCAACACCCTGGTGGAAGTCCTCATCGACAATCCCGAAAGCCGCCTCAAGTCGGGAATGTTCGCGGAAACCCGCCTTATCGTGGCCTCGCGCGGCGCGGCGCTTTCCGTGCCGGCCGGGGCCGTTGTAACACAGGACGGCGCCGACTTCGTATTTGTGCCCGCGGAAGGCGGCCTTGCCGCGCGGATCCCCGTAAAGACCGGGATAAAAACCGACGAGTTCGTACAGGTCAGCGGGATTAAGCGGGGCGCGGAAGTGATCACCTTCGGCCTCTATGGATTAAAAGACGGCAGCAAGATAAAAGTACAGAACTAAATAGATAATCAGCAGTCAGGAACCGGTTCAAAAACCGAAAGAAGATCCCCCTCCCGAGATTCCGGATTCCCGACCCTCGATTCCCGATCGTTTAACTATTTATGAAAATAACTGAAATTGCGGTTCAAAAACCCATCTTCACCACCATGATGATCCTCACCATAGTGGTGCTGGGCGCTTTCTCCTACTTCAGGCTGGGCGTCGACCTTTTCCCGAACGTGGAATTCCCCTTCGTGATCGTGCAGACGGCTTTGCGCGGCGCCGGCCCCGAAGAAGTGGAATCCTCGATAACAAAACCTATTGAAGAAGCCGTAAACACCATTTCCGGCATAGAGGACATCACCTCCACCAGCTACGAGGGACTCTCGATAGTGATGGTGAAATTCATCCTGGAAAAGAACGGCGACGTGGCCGCCCAGGAAGTCCGCGACAAGGTCAACTCCGTGCAGCGCCAGCTGCCGCAGGGTACCGACGCCCCGATGATAGCCAAGTTCGACATGGGCGCCACGCCCGTGCTGAACGTGGTTATCTACGGGGACAGGGACCTTATCGGCCTGACGCAGATAGCTAAAAAGAAAATAAAAGAAAACATAGAGACCGTCAACGGCGTCGGCGCCGTGGACATCGTGGGCGGCCGCGAGCGGGAGATCCACCTGGTGGTGAACCCGCTCAAACTCTCGGCCATGAACCTGTCGATAAAGCAGGTGAAAGACGCAGTAACCCAGCAGAACATAGAGATCCCGGGCGGCAAGGTGGAGCAGAAGAACAAAGAATTCGTGCTGCGAATTATGGGCCGCCTGGAGAGCGTAAAAGATTTCAACGACATAGTCATAACCAACATAAACGGGACGCCGGTGCGCCTCTCGGATATAGGCCGCGTGGAGGACACCGGGGCCCGGATGACCACCTCTTCCTCCTACAACGGAACCCCTTCGGTCACCCTGGTGGTAAAAAAACAGTCAGGGACCAACACCGTGGCCGTGGTCAAGAACATAAAAGCCCGTCTTAACGGGCTTGAGAAATCCCTGCCGCCCGGGGTGCAGACCAAGATAATCGGCGACCAGTCCGTCTTTATCGAGGCCTCGGTCTCCACGGTAAAAGAGCATCTTATCCTGGGCGCCGTTTTCGCGGCCCTCATGGTGCTTCTTTTTATCGGGGACTTCCGCTCCACTATTATCTCTTCACTCGCTATTCCCACCTCGCTCATCGGAACCCTGATCTTCATGGACCTGTCGGGCTTTACGCTCAACAATATGACGCTGCTGGGCCTGACCATAGCGGTCGGCATAGTCATCGACGACGCCATAGTCATGCTCGAGAACATCTACCGGCACATGGAAGAGCATAAAATGAGCCCGCTTAAAGCCTCTCTGGAAGGATCGAGGGAAATAGCGTTCGCCGTCCTTGCGATGTCCACGGCGCTGCTGGTTATCTTCGTGCCCCTGGCCTATATGGGCGGGATCATCGGCCGCTTCATTAAGAGCTACGGCCTCACCATAGCCTATGCCGTGGCGATCAGCACCCTGGTCGCCCTGACGCTCACCCCGATGCTCTGCGCCATCTTCCTGAAGGTCAATCCCAAAGGCAAGACGAACCTGCAGAAAAGCACCGACAGGATCAACGAATACCTGGCGAAATATTACATAAAGATGCTCGAGTGGGCCCTGGCCCGCCGGAAGCGGATGGTGGCCTTCGCGGCGGCCATCATGATCTCCATGGTCCCGCTGTTCATGTTCCTCGGCAAGGATTTTTTGCCCTCCGACGATACCGGCCAATACCAGATAATAATAATCGCGCCGGAAGGCACCAGCCTTTCAATGATGAAACAGATCTTCGCGCAGGTAGAAACCGAGACAAAACAGATCCCCTATGTGATAAACACTCTGTCGTCCATAGGCACCGGCACTGGCGGCCATAGCGGCTCGGCCTCCCCGAACGAGGGCTATATAATGGTGGAGGTCGCCGATATCAAGGACCGCCCCCTGCCTATTTCCAAACTGGTGTCGGCTTCCCGTGAAATGATGAGTAAATACAAGGGGCTGCGCGTCTCGGTGTCGGCGGTCGGAGGTTTCGGCGGCGGCGAGGCCGAGCTGCAGTACAACATTTCGGGCCCCGACCTGGCTAAGCTGCAGGAGTACTCAAGCAAAGTCGCCAATGCTCTGCGCAAGGTCAAAGGCGCGGTGGACGTGGACGTAAGCTTCTCCTACGCCAAGCCGGAGTATCGCGTTGAAATAGACAGGAAGCGGGCCCACGATCTGGGAGTTAAAGTAGAGGATATAGCCACCAGCCTGCGCACCATGGTGGGAGGCGAGGAGGACATAACCAAGTTCAAGGACGGCGACGAACTCTACCAGGTGCGCCTGCGCGCAGAGGAGTCCTTCCGCGACCGCAAAGAGGCCATAGAGGCCCTTATGATCCCCGCCGGCGTCAACCGCGTTACCCGGCTCGACAATATAGCCAAGGTGGTGCAGGGCGTAGGCCCTACCCAGATAGAACGCTTTAACAGGCAGCGCAATGTGAAGGTGCTGGCCAATATGTCCGGCATCCCCATAGGAAAGCTTATAACAGAAGCTGAGAAAGCTTTCCGGGAACTGAACGCACCCCCCGAATACAAGGGCGGGGTGACCGGCAAAGCCAAAGAACTGGGCAATATGTTAAAGGGCTTCCTTATAGCCTTCCTGATGGCCTTTATCTTCATCTATATAGTGCTGGCCAGCCAGTTCGAAAGCTTCGTGCATCCTATATCCATCATGATAGTGCTGCCGCTGACCATACCGTTCGCGGTCATCTCCCTGTTCCTGTCCGGGCAGAACCTGTCGCTGTTCAGCATCATGGGTATCTTCATGCTCTTCGGCATAGTAAAGAAAAATTCCATACTTCAGGTTGACTATACCAATACCCTGCGCGCCAAAGGCATGCCGCGCTACCAGGCCATGATAGAGGCGAACAAGACCAGGCTGCGCCCGATACTGATGACCACCCTGACTCTTATAGCCGGCATGATCCCGACAGCCCTCGGAACCGGGGCAGGATCGGGAACCCGCCGCGCAATGGCTATCGTCATCATCGGCGGACAGACCCTGTCGCTGCTGATAACCCTGCTTATGACCCCGGTCACCTACTCACTGTTCGATGACCTGGAGATCTGGTTCCGGAAGAAATACATGGGCGGGGAAACGGACCGGGAAACCGTCTGAGCAAACCGGTAAAACCGTTCTGCCCTTAACAAAGGGAGGCCCTGCCTCCCTTTTTAAATTTTCAGGCAGCTCCGGCTACTGCGCTGCCGCCGCAAAAACATTTCCCCTTGAAATAATAATGAGAATCAGGTAAAAATATATAGATGTGTTCTTCTATCCTCGTCTGCCTAAACGGATTTAAGCGGCCGGCCCTGCTGGCGGCTTTCTTCAGTTTTATCGCCGCTGCCTCGCCGGCGCTGGGGGCCAATTACGATATTTCTTATCTCTGGCACCCGGACCTGGCCAGCGTAACCGCCTACAAAGACAAGATTTCAGGAATTCTCGGCCCGGAAGTTACCCGCCGCCTGAGCATAGTCCAGGGGCAGGATAATTACGGGCTTATTTACAGGCGTAAAGGAGGGGCGGAGTCCGCCAGGTCCGTGGCGGTCAAGCACTCCGCTTTTTTAAAGGCGAAAGGCCTGGGACCGGCCATCCCCATACAGTCGAAAGACTGGACACCCTTAAAAAAAACCGCGCCCCCGGCCGGGCAGGCCGGGGTTCTGAGCAGCGGGCCGCCGGCGCCTTTCGAGTCCGAAGTTGAAAAATATATAAAGAGCCTGCGCCGGCGCGGACATATTAAAGGCGACGAGCGCACCGCCTGGCTTATCTACGACCTGGCCGCCGATAAAAAACTGGTCAGCATCAACGAGGACATGCCGCTGGAAGCCGCCAGCATGATAAAGCCTTTCATCGCCCTGGCCTACTTCCATGAAGTTAATGCCGGGCGCCGTAAATATTCAGCCGCCGTGCGCTCGCGCATGGAGCGGATGATACAGCACTCCGACAATCCTTCGGCCGACTGGCTGCTCCGGCGCCTGGGCGGCCCCGCCAAGGTCCAGCGCCTGCTTAAGACTAATTACAGCGGGATACTGACCAATACCCGTATAGTGGAGTATATCTCCGCCAGCGGCCGGACTTACCGCAACAAAGCTTCGGCGCACGATTACAGCCGCTTCCTGTACGCGCTGTGGAACGGAACGCTGCCCCGCTCCGCCGAGCTGAAGCGGATAATGAACCTCCCTAACCCGGACCGGCTTTATACCTCCAGCCCCGGAGTTCCCGAGGGAACGGAGGTGTACGACAAAACCGGGACCACCAGCCACCTTTGCGGCAATATGGGCATACTCGTGGCGATGCGCGAGGACGGCAAGCGCTTTCCGTATATTATCGTTGGAATTATAGAGAAGGAGAGGGCCGCCCGGAACTACTTCGGCTGGATGCGCGCCAGGGGCGACGTCATCCGCCGGGTGTCGGAAATGGCCTATGAGACCATTTCAGGCCGGCACCAGCTCGAGGATTTCAGCCCTTTAAGCGCCAGCTCCGGCGGCGGCAAAGAGCAAGCGGACACGGAAGAGAGCGAAACAGAAGATTCCACCTCATAAACCGTACGCCCCGGGAGAGTTTCACTCCCCGGTTCAGCGGACCAGGCTCCTGTAAAGGTCGTAAGTTTTTTTGGCCACCCCGGCCCAGCTGAACTGCGTTTCCGCGCGGCGGCGGCCGGCGGCCGAAAATTTCCTGGCCAGGGAAGGGTTGCGCAGAACCCGGTTTACCGCGGCCGCAAGGTCGCGCGAGAACTTTTCGGGGTTGCACGGCTCGCAGGCCCCGTCCTTAAGGGCCTGGAAGGGAACCAGCAGGCCGGTTTTTTCCGGCACAACCACTTCCAGTATCCCCCCCACTCCGGAAGCCACCACCGGCACCCCGCAGGCCATGGCCTCCACATTTATTATCCCGAAAGGCTCGTAGATAGACGGGCAGCAAAAAACGGCCGCATGGCTGTAAAGTTCAATAACCTCGTTCTTGGGCAGCATACCGCGTATCCAGATCACGTTTTTATGGACCTTGCTTATCTTCGCTACGCTGGCCTCCATCTCCGCGGCTATCTCCTTGGTATCCGGAGCGCCCGCGCAGAGCACTATCTGCGCTTCAGGGTCGATATGGGGAATAGCGTTTACAAGGTGAATTATGCCTTTTTGCCTGGTTATCCTCCCTACAAAAAGCACATAGGGCTTAGCCGGGTCTATCTTCCATTTGCGGAGGGCTTTGGAGGAAGTAGTCCGGCTGTATTCGGCCAGGTCGATGCCGTTATGGATAACGTGTATCCTGGAGGCCGGAACATTATAGCAGGACAGGATATCCGCTTTCATGCCGTGCGAAACCGCGATGACGGCGTCCGCGGACTGAACAGCGTTTTCCTCTATCCAGCTGCTCAGGTCGTAGGCTCCGCCCAGCTGCTCGCGCTTCCAGGGGCGGTGCGGCTCTAATGAATGAGTGGTCAGAACGAAAGGGACTTTGTAAAGCAGCTTGGCGAAGAACCCGCCCAGGTTGGCGTACCAGGTATGGCAATGGACTATATCGGCCGTGTTATTCTTACAGAACTGCAGATTGACGCTTACCGCCTCGAGCGCCTTGCCTAAGCCTTTGTCCGCTCCCTTCGCGAGGGCGGCCCAGGGCTTGTAGCCGGCTACCTGCAGATGCGGCAGTTTCACTTTCTGGTCGCCGAAGCAGCGGACCTCCACATCCATAAGCAGGGAGAGCTCACGGGTAAGGTATTCTACGGCTACTCCGGCGCCGCCGTAGATATTCGGCGGATATTCATTCGTGTATAAGACAACTTTCATGGTTCCCCCTGGACCTTCTCAATCAAAGATAAGCCCGCAGCTTCCGGTCCGGAGTCCGGAATTGCGGCCGGCTACAGCTGCCTGCGCTGGGCGGCGATATTAAATAATTTCAGGTAAGCCTCGGCGGATTTTGACCAGGAATAATCGCCGCTCATTGCGTTGCGCACCATCATGTTCCAGTTCTCCTTCCAGGCGTACAGCGAGATGATATGCCCAAGCACCGACCTTAACTGCCCCTCGTCGGCGTCGTCTATCGCAAAACCGTTGGAATCTTTGGGCTCGCCGTTATAAAACACCGTGTCTTTTAGCCCCCCGGTGCGGGTGACCAGCGGAAGCGCGCCGTAGCGCATGGAGATCATCTGCGGCAGGCCGCAGGGTTCAAAGCGGGAGGGCATCACAAAGATATCGGCGCCGGCGTAAATCCGGTGCGCTAGTGATTCGTTAAACCCTACTTTAAAGGCCGCACGCCTGGGATTGGCCGCCGACAGCGCGCTGAAGGCGTCCGACAGCCCGGGGTCGCCCTGCCCCAGCACCACGAACTGCATCTTATCCAGGAACTCGGGCGCGGCGTTCAGGAGAACGTCCAGCCCCTTCTGGCTGTCGAGGCGGCTCACTACGCCCGCCAGCACGGTATCCTTGTTCTCTTCCAGCCCCAGTTCCTTCTGCAGCGCTTTCTTTGAAGCCGCTTTGCCGCGCCGGAAGCTTTTGAGCTCGTAGCCGCGCTCGAGGAAAGTATCCGTAGCCGGGTCCCAGATCTCGTCGTCTATGCCGTTTAAGATGCCGAACAGGTCGGAGGCGCGGTGCCTGAGAACGCCGTCCATCCCGTGACCGAATTCCGCCCGGTACTGTATCTCTCCGGCGTAAGTAGGGCTGACGGTAGTTATCAGGTCGGCGAATATCAGGCCTGCTTTCATGAAATTAATCCCGCCGTAATATTCCAGGCGCTCCGGAGTAAAATCCTGCCAGGAGAACCCCGCTTTGAGCAGGGTTTCTTTCGGGAACATCCCCTGGTAGGCTATATTGTGGACGGTGAACACCGAGGCGGTCTTGGAGAAGAAAGAGTCCAGCCGGGAAAGGGTGCGCAGGTAAGCGGGGACCAGGCCGGTCTGCCAGTCGTGGCAGTGGATAATGTCGGGCTTGAAACCTATGAATTTTGCGCCCTCCAGCACCGCGCGCGAGAAAAATATAAACCGCTCGTCATTGTCCTCAAAATCCCCCGCGGCGCTGCGGTACATCCCCGGCCGGTCGAAATACTTGGGATTCTCTATAAAATAGACGGCCACCTTCCCCCACTGGACGCGGCTCATGGTAGCGGTCTCGACGTGGTTGCCCATGGGGATGAGGAAACTTCCTCCGGCGGCTTTAAGAGAGAAGGCGCCTCCCCCGACATTGCGGTAGCGCGGCAAAAACAGCACTACTTCCGTGCCTTCCGTCCTGGAAAAAACCTGGGAGAGAGCCCCGGTCACGTCGGCCAGGCCGCCGGTCTTGCAGAAGGGAAAAGCTTCGCTCGCCGCGATCAGGATTTTCATGGTTTCTCCTCTAAATCTTAAATGTCTTCCCGGAATTCAGGATCTCCGCCGCGTCCTCCGGGGAGACGGTGTTAATATAGAACCCGGTGCCCCACTCAAAACCGGCTACGTGCGTAAGTTTGGGCATTATCTCGATATGCCAGTGATAATGCTGCGCCTCCGGCTCCCGGACCGGCATGGTATGAACGATAAGATTATAGGACAGGTCCGGCAGAGAAACTGAAAGTTTCCGCAGGGTGTCTTTAAGGATTTCCGCCAGGGCGCCGGTTTCATTTTCCGGCATGTTCTCGAAATGGCTGGCATGCTTCTTCGGCAGTATCCAGGTCTCAAAGGAAAAACGGCTGGCGTAGGGAGCAACGGCCAGGAAAGAGGGGTTCTCTGCCACTACGCGGCGCCGGAACGCGGTTTCCTCGGTCACTATATCACAAAAAACGCAGGTTCCGCGCTCAAGATAGTATTGAGCCGCGCCGTCTATCTCCTGCGCCACCCTGAGCGGGGCCATTGGCATGGCTATTATCTGCGAATGCGGATGCATAAGGCTCGCCCCGGCGTTGCGGCCATGGTTCTTGAAGATCATCACGTATTTTATCCGCGGATCTTTTTTTATTTCTTTCACGCGCAGGATAAAGGTGTTGAGCACTTCGCCCATGGCCTCCGGGGAAAGCTCTTCCAGCCGGCTCCCATGGTCGGGGGTCTCTATGACCACCTCGTGAAAGCCCATCCCGTCCATGCGGTTATAGATGCCCTCGCGGCGGTTATCGGAAGACCCCTCGGAGGTCAGCGCCGGATATTTATTCCGCACTACGCGCAGGCGCCAGCTTCCCGCGGCTCCGGGCAGCGAATAAATAACGGGAGGGGTGAGGTCCTCGTTGCCGGCGCAGAAAGGACAAACATGACCGCTCCCGTCCTGGTGCGCCCCCAGCCGGAAATCATTGGGCCGCAAGCCGCGCTCGGAGGCTATTATAACCCAGCGGCCGAAGACGGGATCTTTTCTTATTTCAGGCATTGTAAAAAGTAAACGTCAAAAACCAAAAAAGCCGTTTTAGAGCGGCTTTTCCCCGGTTTCGTCGGAGGCCTGTCCGGAGAATTCGGCCTCCGCGGCCGGCTCTTCCGCGGTTTCTGCCCGCACGGGGGAGTTCTGCCCCTCTAATTCCGCGGGCTCTGTTTCTTCGGTGGCCGACGCGGCTTCTTCGCTTTCAGCCGGAGCCGCACCGGCCTCTTCGGTTGCTTCCGGGGCCGGCCCAGCTTCTTCAGTTTCAGCCGAGGCCCCCTCGATTTCTCCGGTTTCTGCCAAGGCGGCCTGCGCCGGGTCCGGCGGCGGGGCGCCCTCGGCGACAGGCTCCGGGATAGATTCCTCTTCAACAAGCTCCACCGCGGTCGACTGCGCGGCGGCCGCCATGTTCTCTATATTAAAGCTTTCCAGCTTCGGCATATCGTCCAGGGAATTAAGACCGAACTGGCGCAAAAACTCGCTGGTGGTTCCATAAAGTATCGGGCGGCCTATGCTCTCTCTGCGGCCCACCACGGTAATAAGCCTGCGCTGTGATAGCGTTTCAAGAGGGCCTATCACTTCAACCCCGCGGATGGCTTCTATTTCGGCCCGGGTGAGCGGCTGCTTATAGGCTATTATGCAAAGGGTCTCCAGCGCGGCCTGGGTAAGGCGCACCGTCATTTTATTCTGATAAAGTTTACGCACCCACAGGCCGTATTCGGGCCGGGTAGCCAGCTGCCAGCCGCCGGCCACCTGCATTATCTGCAGCGTGCGGCCTTCTTCATCATAACTGCTGCGCAGTTCGGAGAGAGCTCTTTCCAGGCGCTCTTTGTTCTTTATTTCACAAAGCTGGGCTATGCGGCTCACCGGCAGCGGCGCGTCCGTAATGAACAACAGGGTCTCAAGCACTTTTTTAAGTTCGATGTCTTCCATAGTACCTCATAAAAGAAAAATAAAAAAACAGCCGGTAATTCGTTATCAGTCGCCGGAACCCGGGGAGGGTTCCCCGGCCTGCACGCCGGTACCCGATGACTTTTGCTTTGCTGCCTCCGGCTCCGCTGCCGAGGCTGCTGCCGCAGGCTCCGGCGCTGGCGCAGCGGCCTGGACGGGGGCGGGGTAAATCCGGACCTCGGTATAAGCTTCGTCCTGCGAGACCATTATTTTCCGCTGTTTCACGAGCTCAAGCAGGGCCATAAAACAGGTTATAACCCCCAGGCGCTTGGTCTCCGAGGCGAATACATCGTCCAGCAGCAGCCACTCCCGCCCTTCCAGCATCTTCTCTATCTTCGCGACCCGCGACCCTATAGGGAAAGGCTCGCCCTGGACGCCCCGGCTGGGCTCGGCCCGCTCAAAAGCGCGCTTTACCGCGTCCATCAGGGCGCTAAAATCAAGGTCCAGGAACTTCTCCTCGCTTGAGAAAACCGGTGAGCCGCGGTAAAAGGCGTCCTTGAAGCGCGCAAAGCGCCAGTTCATCTCTTTTGAAGCTTCTTTGTAGCGCTGGTACTCTTCGAGCATGGAAACAAGCGCGCCGCGCGGGTCTGGCCCGCTCTCGCCTTCGGGCCGCTCGGGCGCGGGCAGGAGCATCTTCGCCTTTACCTGCATAAGAGTGGCCGCCATCACCAGAAATTCTCCGGCTACCTCAAGGTTCAGGCTCTTCATAACTTCCAGGTACTGCAGATACTCGGAAGTGATCTGCGATATCGGGATGTCGTAGATATCCAGGTTGTTCTTTTTGATGAGGTGCATCAACAGGTCAAGCGGGCCCTCAAAGTTTTCCAGATGTATGTCTATTGCGTTCATTTTTACCTTTACAGTTTAAAAGCGGCGCGCACTCTAGCCATCATTTCTTCGGCCCTGGCGGCGGCTTGCGCCCCGCCGGCGGCAAGTATCTCGTCGGCGGCGGCCCCGGCCGCCACGGTCTGCCTGCGGCTGCGCTGCTCGGCCATCGGTCCGCTCATCAGCTCTATCAGGTGTTTTTTGCAGGCCCCGCAGCCTATTTTACCTTCGGAGCACTCTGCCTTGCGGGCGGCCCAGCCGGTATTGTAAAGCTTATGAAAAGCGAACACCACACAGCCTTCCGGGTGGCCCTTATCATCCACTTTTAGCTTGAGCGGGTCGGTGAACATCTTCTTCACCTTGCCCTCGAGGGCTTTGGGCTCCTCGCCAAGCTCCACGGTATTGCCGTAGGATTTTGACATCTTGCGGCCGTCAAGGCCGGGAACCATAGGCGCGCTGGTGAGCAGCGGCTCCGGGGCAAAAAGTATCTCCTGCTTGACCGTATGGTTGAAACGGCGGGCTATCTCGCGGGTCAGCTCCAGGTGCGGAAGCTGGTCACGGCCCACCGGCACGTATTTTGCCCCGTACATTAAGATATCGGCGGCCTGGAGCACCGGGTAGCCGAGAAAGCCGTAAACGGCCATATCGGAATGCAGCGCAAGCTCGTCGGCGTCATGGCCGTGGGCCTCGGCCAGCTGCTTCGTTATTCCCTCGGCCTTCTTCATCTTGTCTTCCTGCCCTTTATACTTCTGTTTATAAAGTTCCTGGAGCTGCTCTTTAAAGGTCGGGTTCCGCAGCAGCCAGCTTACAGGGGTCAGCATGCCTAGCAGCATGAAAAGCTCGGCGTGCGCCTTTATGTCGGACTGGCGGAAAATAACGCATTTGGCCGGGTCCAGGCCGGCGGCCAGCCAGTCGGCCGCCATCAGGCGCGCGTTCTCGCGCATCGCTGCTGTTTCCTCGTGCGAGGTGGTCAGCGCGTGCCAGTCGGCCACAAAAAAATAGCAGTCGTATTTATCCTGCAGTTCCACCCAGTTCTTCAGCGCGCCCCAGTAATTCCCCAGATGCAGCCGGCCGGTGGGCCTCATGCCGGAAACTACCACGGGTTTCTTGTTGTTTTCCATAATCAGCCTATGTAAATTCCCAAATACGCCAGCAAAGAAAGCGCGAGCGCCAGCGGCGGGATTATAAGGAACTTTATCAGCCCTGTAAAAACCAGCGCTATTATTATATAAACCCCGTACGGAAGATGCTTTTCATAGTGTTCCAGCCAGCTCCCTTTGAGCAGCCCCAGCGCCACCTGGCTGCCGTCCAGCGGATATACCGGGATAAGGTTGAACATGGCCAGCGCCAGGTTAATTATTACCCCGAAGCCGGCCATCCGCATAAGGGTGTAGGACATATCTTCTCCAAGAAGGCCGAAGGTCAGGAATTTAAAGGCAACGGAGAAAACCAAAACCAGGAAAATATTTGAAAGCGGGCCGCTAAGAGCCACCATAGCCATGTCCGCGCGGGGACTGCGCATGCGGTACGGGTTCACAGGCACCGGCTTGGCCCAGCCTATAGTAGGCAGGTGCATCATAGCGCAGGCCACCGGAACCAGCACCGTACCGATGGGGTCTATATGCGGCAAAGGGTTTAAAGACAACCTCCCCGAAAGATAAGCGGTATCGTCACCACGCCTGAAGGCCGAATACCCATGGGCAAATTCGTGGAAAATGACGGAGAAAACCAGCACAGGTATCTGTAAAATCCAATCCATATAATTGTGATTATATTAATTATGGGCCCTAATGGGAAAGAAGAGCGGGCCTGCGGGCATAAACCGGCCCGGCAGCCGAAAGAGCGCTTGCCGAACCGGCGCTGGAATCCCCCGTTCTTTTTAGTATAATTTGTTTGGATTTGGCGGGGCTATAATAATGAAAAAGATAAAAGAACTTATAAGCAGCAGGAAGGCTAAAGTAGGCATAGTAGGCATGGGCTACGTGGGCCTGCCGCTGGCCATGGAATTTGCCAAGGGCGGCTTTGCCGTGACCGGCTTCGAGGTGGACGCCCAGAAAGTGCGCGACCTGGAAGCGGGCCAGTCCTATATTCCCGATGTACCCTCCAGCGAGCTCGGCCCCATTGTAAAAAAAGGCCTCCTGACGGCCACCCTCGATTTCTCCGGGCTCAAAAAACAGGACGCCGTAATAATCTGCGTACCCACCCCCCTGCGCAAGAGCAAAGATCCAGACGTTTCCTATATAGTGGCCTCGGTCCGGGAAGTGCGCAAATATATGCGCCGCGGCCAGATAATAGTGCTGGAAAGCACTACCTATCCCGGAACTACCAAAGAACTGGTAAAACCCATGCTTGAGCTTGGCGGCTTTGTCGCCGGCAAAGATTTCTTCCTGGCCTTCTCCCCGGAGCGAGTGGACCCGGGGAATAAGAAATACGGGGTTAAAAACACCCCTAAAGTGGTAGGCGGGCTTACCCCGGCCTGCACAGAACTGTCCGGCATGCTCTATAGGTCCGTAATAGACAAAGTCCTGGAAGTTTCCAGCACAGAAGCGGCCGAGCTGGTAAAGCTGCTTGAAAACACCTTCCGCGCCGTCAATATAGGCATGATGAACGAAATGGCCCTGATGTGCGGCAAACTCGGCCTGAACGTCTGGGAAGTCATAGAGGCGGCTGCCTCAAAACCGTTCGGCTTTATGCCTTTCTATCCCGGCCCCGGCATAGGCGGCCACTGCATACCGCTGGACCCCCACTACCTCGGCTGGAAAATGAAAACGCTTAATTTCGAACCCCGCTTTATAGAGCTGGCCGGCGCTATAAATTCTTCCATGCCGGACCATGTTGTGACGCGCCTCGGGGCGATACTCAATACCCGCGGCAAAGCGCTGAGCAGGTCCAGAATACTGATGATAGGCATGGCCTACAAAAAAGACATTTCAGACTCCCGCGAAAGCCCGGCCCGGGACGTTCTCACCCTGCTGGAGAAAACAGGGGCCAAAGCAGATTATTATGACCCCTATGTGCCGGAAACCGAGCTGGAAGGTGAAGTTCGCCGCTCAAAAAAAGACGCCCTGAAAAAGCTCAAATCTTACGACTGCGTAATGATAGTGACCCCGCATTCCTGCATAGATTACGCTGAAATCCTAAAAAAGTCCGTCCTGGTCTTTGATACGAGGAACGCTACAAAGGGGCTGAAAGGAAAGAACCTCTTCCGCCTATGACCCGGAGAGAGCTTTGTCGCTTTTACCTTATATCTTCCCGGAAGAAGACGGCTGCCGTCAAGGAGGCGTCGGAATGACTGAAAGCCAGGACCCCAAGACCCTGTGGTTTAATTTCCTAAAGATCTTCACCAGGGCGCTGGTGCAGATAAACCTGTATACGCCCGACCACCCCCAGGTCAAGCAGGCGCTCATAGAAGGCGAAGCCCTGCTGGTCCAGATCTCGGACTCTCTTGACGGCGCCGATTTCTCCGTCACACTCGACAATGACAAGCTGCTTATAAACAGCACCCCGCTGCTTGCCTCCGACAAGCTGCCCAATTCGCTTCGGAACCTCTTCTTAAAATCCCGTATCCAGACTATCACCTTCTCCAAGGGCGTCTCGGGAGACGACCTGCTTGCGCTCTGCCAGATCCAGGCCTTCAAAGGGGAGGCTAAAGACCTGCTTGCCGAGCGCGGAGTAACAAAGATAACCCTCAGCCAGGCTATTTACGGCAAAGTGGACGCTTCCCAGGCGCAGTCCGAAGTCTCCCCGGCCGCGGGAGCGCAGGCCGCCGGCCGGACCGGCGCCGGCCCCGGCGGAACGGAGTCAGATGGGAACGTAGCGGACAAAATTTCAGGACAGGGCCTTGAAACGGCGCTCTCCACCTTGGTCGGCAGGGCCACCAAGGATACCGCAGAACAGCAGCGCATAATGGAGATCCTTACCGCCAAATTCAGGGAAGAAATGGTGGTCGAGGTGAAAAAAGCCCTGGAAGTAGTGCACCGCGAAAAGAAAAAGGTGGAGAACGACATGGTGCGCGCCGACTCCGTCATGAACAGCATGGCGGACGGCGTGGTGGTAGTGGACAAGAACGGGAACATTTTAATGATGAACCCCCAGGCCGAAGCTATCTCCGGAGGGGTACTGGCCGAGCTGTCCGGCAAAAAGATAGTTGACCTCTCCCAGATAGAGAACCAGGTGGTCTCGCTTGCCAAGGAAATAAAGTCGGAAAGCAATACGGACATCTCCACGGAAATATCCAGGGCGGGCTCGGAAGAGCTGGCCAAATCGGTAAAAAATGCCACCGCCATAATACAGAACGAGGACGGCAAAATAGTAGGTACCGTCTCCATCCCCACCGACGCCGCCAAGCTCAAACAGGTGCAAAAAATGCAGGAAGAATTCATCGCCACCATGACGCATGAACTCCGCTCACCCCTGACCTCCATTAAAGCAGCCCTGGAAATAATGAGCCGGGACTCAGCCAAAGAAAACGGCCCCGGCCACGGGGTACTGAACACCGCTATCCGCAATACGGAGAGGCTCAACTCCATAATAACCGACATCCTGGATTTCTCCAAACTTCAGTCCGGAAAGCTGATTTTTCACCCGGAGAACACCTCAGCGGAGGACACGGCTAAAGAAGCGGCGGAATCGATGCGGGCCTGGACTACCTCCAAAGGCATCAATCTCTCGGTCAGGTGCGAGCCGGGCGTTCCCTTCGTCTACGCAGACCGGCGCAGGACGGTACAGGTACTGATCAACCTCATCTCCAACGCCATCAAATTCACCCCGCAGGGCGGTTCCATAGAAGTGTCGGCCGACGCCGGCAAGGACACCCTGGACGGCTTTGTCTTTTTCTCGGTCAAAGACAACGGCTGCGGCATAAAGAAAGAGGATCAGGGCAAGATCTTCGAGAAATTCGTCCAGGTCGCCTCCGGAGAAAAAGTAGGCGGGACCGGCCTCGGCCTTTCCATCACCAAGGCAATGGTCGTCATGCAGGGCGGCAGGCTGACCCTTGAAAGCGAACCGGGACGGGGAACCACCTTCCGGGTGGGAATGCCGGTCTACAGGGGCCAGGCTGAAGAGGGCGTCTTTGAGCAGGTAACCGAAGCCAGGCCGGAAGAAAAACCCTGGTGGAAGAAACTCCTGGGGATGCAGTAAAAAATCCCCCGCCGCGGGTTCCGGCCCGCAAAAGCCGGCCAAGCATTGTTATACCGCCCGCATAAATTATAAAATAAGTGTTCAGTCGTTTCTCACTGTTCATTATTTTGCGCCCGTATCTCAACGGATAGAGTCCCGCCCTGCGAAGGCGGTTGTATAGGTTCGATTCCTATCGGGCGCACCAGTTTTCTAAACACCTTAGCCAACGGCGAAGGGAAGCCGAAGAAGGCAACGGAACGTAAGAAAAAGAAAAAAGCTTACCTTCGGTTGCCTTCTTTTGTCTTAACCGCCCAGGCCCCGGCCTTATATCTCTTTATGCCAGAAAACAAAGAAACCCAGAAAAAACAATCAGCTACCGGCCGCTACGTTTACGACAAGAAACTCGGCAAAGTGGTCAAGGTCTCCGACGAAGTTCCGGGCCTCAAAAAAGGCGGCCCGCCCCGGGGCGGAAACTGCCCTCTGAACACCGGCGGGCACAACTGCGGGGGCGGCTGCGGCTGCGGCGGCTAAGCTTTTCCCCGGGCAAATTCGACAGGGTCACTCCCGAGGAACTTTACTCGGCCGTAAACCGCTCGGCCCCCTCCATGATACGGGTGGAATCTGACGAAGTAAACTACAATCTGCATATACTGCTGCGGTTCGAGACAGAAACCGCAATGCTGGAAGGCCGCCTCAGGGTAGAGGAAGCCCCGGAATTCCGGAACGCAAAAATTCAGGAATATTTCGGGATAAGCCGGCCGCGGCCTCTGAAAGCATACTGCAGGATATCCACTGGTCCCTGGGCATTATAGGCTACTTCCCTGCCTACACCCCGGGCAATCTGCTATCCGCCCAGCTGGCGGAAAAGATGGACAAAGACCTGCCCGGCTGGAAAGAACTGCCGGAGCGGGGAGAGTTCGCCCCGATCCTGGACTGGATGCGCCGGCATATCCATTCGCAGGGCCGCAAATACCCGCCCGAACAGCTCCTCAAGCGCGAGATAGGAGAAGGTATACGCGCGGAGCCGTTCCTGGATTATATTAAGGGCAAGTATTCAAGGATCTACGGATTTTAGAGAGACAGCCTTTAATTATCTTTATCAGGAAAACTAATCCTTAAGACCAGCGAGTATTTTGACGGTAAGGTTAAATCCATCGCTTTCGCTGCCGGGACAGCCCGCCGCCGTGGGGGTAATGGCTCCCGGAGATTATGAGTTCGGTACCGCCAAGCGGGAAATTATGAGCGTGATAGCGGCAAGCTCACCGTAAAGCTGCCCGGCGAAGGCGGCTGGCAGGGCTTCTCCGGGGGAACCTCGTTCACCGTACCCCCGGATTCCAGGTTCCGGGTAAAAGTCGCCGAAGATACCGCCTATCTCTGCCTCTATGTTGACTGACACCGGCGGGAAATAAAAAAACCGGGCCCCGCCCGGTTTTTTATTAGTTCCGTTAAGCTACTCCTCTATCTCTTTCAGGTCCAGAACTATACTTTTAGTCTTCAGCAGCGCTACGAACCCAGCCTTATCCACAGACTTGATATAAGCCTCCTCGGGCGCCACCTGTTTATCAACGACCTGCTTAAAAAGCACGTCGTTAAGAACAGTCATGCCCTGCTTTTTTCCCGTCTGCATGATAGAAGGGATCTGGTAGATCTTGCCTTCCCGGATAAGGTTGGAGACCGCGCTTGTAACGAACAGCGCTTCCATAGCAGCTATCCGGCCCCCTCCGATCTTTTTGCAGAGGGTCTGGGGAAATAACGCCTTTCAGCGAAGTGGAAAGCATGGTCCTGATCTGCGGCTGTCTGTCGGCCGGGAACTGGTCGATAATACGGTCTACGGTAGACGCGGCTGTAGTAGTATGAAGGGTTCCGAAGACAAGGTGGCCGGTCTCGGCCGTCTCTATAGCTATTGAAATAGTCTCAAGGTCCCGCATCTCTCCTACCAGAACTATATCCGGATCCTCGCGCAGCGCGGCGCGCAGAGCCTGCGAGAAAGACTTTGTATGAACGTGCACCTCGCGCTGATTAATAAGACAGTTCTTTTTCTGATGGACGAACTCAATAGGGTCCTCTATCGTAATTATATGGTCTTTCCGGTGGCGGTTGATATAATCCACCAGCGCGCAGAGCGTGGTGGATTTGCCGGCTGCCGCGAGAAGGGTGAGCCTGGCGCCGGCCTGGCCGCTCTCCATAGAGAAGGCCACGGCTACGGTCTTGGAGTAGGCTGTATATTCGAACCGGCACGGCTTCTGCTGCACTATTGCGGGCTTGTTCTCCTCCGGCGCTATCTCCAGCAGAAGGTTGGCCAGCTGCTGAGCCGAAACCACCTGGCTGAACATCGGCGCCAAACCGGCCGCGGTCTTCAGCATCGGAGTCTTGCCCGGCTCCAGGACTATCTCCTGCTCCGGCTGTATTTTTTAAATAAGTTTATCTAATTGAGCCATAGCCCCTCATAGCCCTGAAATAAGATTCGACAAAGCAAATGTAGCATAAATTAAAGGCGGGGGTTGCCTGGCCGGCAGCTGCCCCCTTATCCGCCGGAGTAAATATGCGAGATGACCACGCGGTCCCCGTCCTCTACCAGTTCACCGGGCGCGGCGGCCTTGCCGTTGCGGGTGATTATCGTGGGCCTTTTTTTATCTATCTTCACCTGCGCGGATAATTCTTCGGCGGTCAGCGGACCGGCCAGTTCAAGGGTCTTTTCACTGAACCCGCCCTCGTAAATGAGCGGCCCGATAAGCTTTACCGTTATTTTCATAAATCAGACCGGCCTTTTGCGCCCGGCAGCCGCGTCCGGAAACTTCCGGGGGCCCGGAGTTTGGCTATGCCGGCGTCATTAAAGAGATAGGCTTTTTGGGTAAAAGAGGCGCGGCTTCCCCTCCGGGAGCAGCCTCCCGCAAAACGCGTCAGCAGAGAAACTACCAGGATAGTTTTTTTCATGAACAAGCCCCCGGCAATTCAAAAAACTTTTCTTAGCCACGGGCTGAAAAAGACTAGTGCTTTCCACCCCTAAGCATTTCCAGAGAATGCGGGATAAGGTCCAGCACGGCCTCTAGCGATTCTCTTACGGCCCTGGGACTGCCGGGGAGGTTAATTATTATGGTATTCCCGCGTATCCCGCATATTCCGCGGGAGAGGACTGCTTTTTTGGTCTTTTTAAGGCCCTCGGCGCGCATCAGTTCGCTCAGGCCGGGGATTAATTTTTCTATCACCTGCCCGGTAGCCTCGGGAGTAATGTCGCGGCCGCTGAAGCCGGTCCCGCCCGTGGTTATTACCAGGTTCACTCCGAGGGCGTCGCAATAGTGGATCAGCTTTTCTTTTATGGCTGGGATTTCGTCCGGGACTATATCATAGGCGGCGGTACGGGCGCCGATCGTTTTCAGGATTTCAGAAACCAGCTTTCCGCTCACGTCTTCGGCTTCGCCTTTGGAGCAGCGGTCGCTGGAAGTTAAGACCGCGGTTTCAATAAAGGACAATTTGATCTCCTATGGTTATTTCCCCGCCTTCAAGGACCTCGGCGAATATGCCTTTGCGCGGCATTATACAGTCTCCTACCTGATGATAGATAGCGCAGCGGCTGTGGCATTCTTTGCCTATTTTCGAAATCCGGAGAACGGCGGTTTTGCCGGCGCGGAGTTTATCGCCTATTTTTACGGCGGCAAGGTCTATGCCCTCGGTAGTGATATTTTCAGCGTAGATGCCGGGACGGATCCGGACGGTGGCTTTTTTGGCTTTGGCGTCGGCTATCTGGCCGCGTATGCTTTCAATGTCGAGCAGGCTGACCTGCCGGACAGGGGTTCCGGCATGGGCGTCGCCCTGTATGCCGTGGTCTTTCACCAGCAGAGCGCTCCGGGCCTGTTCTTTAGGAACGCCCTTGCCGGTGCTGCAGTTTATCGAAAATATTTTACCCATATTATAATTGCTCGCTTAGACCAGGCCGCCAAGCGATCCGGAACGCAAAAACGTTGTCTCGCACACCGTGCTCGCAACTCCTGCTCTCGGCCTCGGCGCTTACGCAAGCCTCGGCCTCCGAGAGGGTTTTGCTAACCCGGCCCGCTCGTCGGCCTGGGTGCCAGCTCCTAAACAATCCTTCACTGCTTTCCGATTTCTACTCTCTATTCTCGACTCTCTGATTCCCGATCCCCGATTCCTTTCTTATTTCTTCCGCCTGTAATGCCCGCTTTTGCCGCCGGATTTTTCCAATAGGTACACTTCTCCTATTTCCAGGTCCTGGGCGAACATTTTGCACATATCGTAAATAGTGAGGGCGGCTACGGAAGCGGCCACCAGGGCCTCCATCTCTACCCCGGTTTTTCCGTTGCAGCGGGCTTCGGTATTTATAAGGACGCCGTCTTTTTCAACTTTAAATTCTACGCCCACATAGTTAAGCGGAAGGTTATGGCAGAGAGGCAGCAGGCCGGCCGTATTCTTGGCGGCGAGTATCCCGGCAAAGCGGGCGGCCTCCAGAACATTCCCCTTAGGGATCTTGTTGGTCTTTATAAGGCCGATTATTTTAGCGTTCAGCTTAATATAAGCCTGCGCCCCGGCGATCCGTTTAGTGTCTTTCTTCGCGCCTACATCGATCATAAATTCCTTGAAGGTTTATATTCCTGTTTAATCATTAACACTACCGGGACGGCAGGGGTGTTGCCCTGAACGACCGTTGCGGATGGGGGGCCCCGCTTCGGGGGGAAACCACGCAAGGGTTTCCTCTGCCCGGGCGGGCAGGGTAACACCCCGGCCGGCTAGCCGCCCAGGCTGCTCATTTCTATATGCCCTGCCGACCCGGAGTCTTTCTTATAGTTAGATTTTACTAAAAATATCTTTTTTATATACTCGGCTAAAGAAGCGTCATCCTCGCCTGAACGCAGGTGGTCCCGCAGGTTATGGGTGGAGGGCGAGAACAGGCAGGGGTAGACTTTACCGGTACAGTCCATGCGCACGCGGTTGCAGGCCCCGCAGAAATAGTCGCTGCGGCCGCTTATAAAGCCTATCTTCCCCTTACCCCCCCGCCGCTTATAAACCCGGGCCGGGCCGTCCGAAGCGCCGGGAGGCAGCTGCTCCAGCGGACCGTAGACTTCCTCTATCTTTTTTTTGGCCTCGGCAGTAGTAAACAAGGCGTCTTTGAGCCTGGCAGAGCGCTCATTGGTAGGAAAAAATTCTATGAACCGCACCGTCAAAGGAAAATCTATTGCCAGCCTGGCGAATTCGGGAACTTCGGCGTCGTTTATCCCTTTCATTATCACCACGTTCAGTTTCACCTCGGAAAAACCGGCCTTCAGGGAGGCCATTAAGCCGTCCCAGACATCTTCCAGGCCTTCCGAGCCGGTGATCTTCCTGAAGTTGGCGGGCTGGAGCGTATCGAGGCTGATATTTACCCGGTCCAGGCCGGCTTTGCGCAGCGGGACGGCCATCCCGCCCAGCAGCAGGCCGTTGGTGGTCAAAGTGAGCTCCTGCAGGCCCGGGATAGCGCGCAGCATGCTCACCAGGCCGATAATATTCTTCTTTACCAGCGGCTCGCCGCCGGTCAGCCTTATCTTTTTTACGCCGGCGCTTACAAAACCAGCGGCGGCGCGGGCTATTTCCTCATGACGAAGCAGTTCCTCATGCTTAAGGAAGGCTCTTTTTTCCTTTGGCGTACAGTAGATGCAGTTTAAATTACATCTGTCGGTAAGAGAAATCCTTAAATATTCTACTGCCATTCCAGGAATACCGCCTTTTCGCCTTTCTTTATGGAACCGCCCTCTTTTACCATTGTAAAACCGCCGGCCCGGGCTAGGGCCAGGATATCCGCGGACCCGTTATTTGAAACCGGCGCCAGGGAATAATTTGTCCTGCCGCGCACGGCGGAGAGCACCATAGCCCGGCGCGGGGTACGCGGGTCGAACTTTGAAGAGCAAACGCCTGTTTTAAAGTCCGGGGCATAATCCTGACGGCCGCTCATTTTCAGTATCGCCGGCCTTATATAGGCGAGATAGGCCATAAAATTGGCCAACGGGTTGCCGGGGATGCCGAATACCAGTTTACGGCCTTTAACGCCGAAGAACATCGGCTTGCCGGGCCTTATCCGCACATTATGAAATACTTTTTTAACCCCGAGGACCTTCAGCACACCCGGGACCAGGTCATAATCCCCCATGGAAACCCCGCCTGAAATAAGGACTATATCCGCCGCCAGGGCTTTCCCCAGGGCCGCCCGCATTGCTTTCTCTTCGTCGCGGACTATTACCGGCTCAGTGCTGATCCCGTCCGCCTTCAGCATCGCGGAAAGCATAGGGCCATTGCTGTTATAAATTGAATTTTTACCCAGCCTGGCCCCGGGGGCGACTATCTCCCCTCCGGTGTTTACGAGAGAAACTTTAGGCAGCGCCCCGGTCTTTATACGGCCCCGGCCTACCGCGGCCAGCACGGCTATCTGGGAGATGGAGATAACCGTGCCCCGGGCAAGTATTCCCCGCCCTTTCTTTATATCTTCTCCTCGCAGCGCTATATTCGCGCCCTTCCTGACCGCTTCTTTAAATTCAACCAGGCCGTTCCTTTCGCTTGTGGTCTCCACCATCGCCACAGAGTCGGCCCCGGCCGGAACAGGCGCGCCGGTCATTATCTTGACGCATTCTCCGGCCCCCAGTTTTCCCTTAAAAGCTTCGCCGGCCTGCAGAACCCCGGCACAGACCAGGTCACGGTTTTTTGCCAGGTCGGCGGAGCGCACGGCATAGCCGTCTACGGCCGACTTGTTGAAAGGCGGCATATCCATTCCGGATTTTATGTCCTCCAGCAGGACCCTGCCCACCGAGCTCTCCAGGCGCGTCAGCGCCGCAGGGAGAGGCTTCGCTTGCCTGAAAACTGCCGTCATCGCTTCTTCGAAAGTTATCATAGTTTACCTCTTGATCAAATGTGCGGCCGTGGCCTTGAACGAGGCGAAAATCCCGTCACCGGGCTTCAGCCCCATGTCATCCAAAGACCGCTTTGTCACGGCGGCTATCAGGTTAAACCCGCAGTCTATTGAAAGCCTGTATTCAAGCCGCCACGGTTCAACGGAAGTTATTGTGCCTTTAAAATGGTTGCGCATGCTGTTGGCTTCCGCGCTCCTAGACACCGCTACAGCCTCAGGCCTTACGCACAGCAGCACGCTGTCCCCTGCCTCACAAGCCGACACCACCGCTAAAGTATTGTCCCCGACGCGGACCGAACACAAGTTATCACTCGCTGCCGTTACCTCACCGCCAAGCATAGTTTCTACTCCCACAAAATCCGCCACTTCTTTAGAAGCCGGCCGCGAAAAGATAGTCTCGGGCCTGCCGGTCTGTAGCAGGCGCCCTTCCTTTATCACCGCCAGGACGTCCGCCAGGGCCAGAGCCTCTTCCTGGTCCTGGGTCACCAGGACCACGGTGGTTCTAGCGGCCCTGGTTATCCTGCGCAGGTCGCTTATGATAGCCTCTTTAACGCGCGCGTCCAGGCTTGAGAACGGCTCATCCAGCAAGACAAGGCGCGGCCTGGTAACGAAAGCCCGAGACAGGGAAACCCGGTGCCGCTCACCCTGAGAAAGCTGGTTCGCGCTCCGGTCACGCAGATATGCTATCTTAAAAACCTCCAGCATCTCCGCAACCTGACCGGAGTCTTTCTCTCCCCTGAACATAAGCGGCAGGGCGATATTATTATAAACCGTATCGTTTATAAGGTAGGGCCGCGAGAACAGGTAAGACATAGAACGCCGCAGCGCCGTACTGCCCGAGCGGTCGAGCGCGCTCCTGCCGCCTATTTCAAAGTTGGCGGGTTTTGCATCCTGCAGAAGCGCCAGGATATTGAGCAGCGTAGTTTTGCCAGCCCCGTTAGGGCCTATTATAGCGAACACCTCTCCCACGCCTATGGAGAGGCTGTCAATGTTCAGCGCGAACCCGGTAGAGAGGCGGAAATCAAGGTCTTTCAGTTTTATCATTCGGTACGCGCCTTCTGCTGCTGAATATAGGTCAGCGCGATATTTATAAGAAAAGTCAGGGAAAGAAGGATAAGCCCGAGGGCTATAGCGTTATCAAAATTCCCCATATGGGTTTCCATAACGATGGCCGTGGTCAGGACCCGCGTCTGGTGCCTGATATTACCGCCTACTATCATCACCGCGCCTACTTCTGAAATAACGCTGCCGAAGCCGGCGATCACCGCTGCGAGGATGGAAAGTTTGATTTCTTTAAGGCAGACCCAAAGCGCTTGCCACTGCCCGGCGCCAAGAGTGAGCATCTGAAGGTAAAACTTCCGGTCCAGGCTCTGCATCGCGGAGAGAGAGAGCCCGGCAATTACTGGGGTGGCTATGATCACCTGCGCCAGGACCATGCCTGTGGGAGTATAAAGCCAGCCCAATAAACCCAGCGGGCCGTTCCTGGAGAGGAACAGCATAGCCATAAGGCCGACAACTACGGGCGGCAGGCCCATCCCTGTATTGACCACCGAGATGACTATTTTCTTGAACGGGAATTCTTTTATAGCCACGATACTGCCGAGCGGAACCCCGATAGCCACTGAGAGAGCGGTGGAGAAAACAGAAACAAAGAGGGACAGCCTTACGATGGCGTATACCTCGGCGTCTCCGCCAAATATCAGGGACAAGCCCTTTAATAAACCATCTAAGATAAAATCCATCCGTCCTTATCCAATCCGACCTCAGGCAATGAATTCCGGCTTCAGCCAGGTAAATTTAGTTATCCGTACCGCCCCCTCCGCAGCCAGCCCCAGGGCGAGGGCATAAGAAAGGTTGCTGGTGGCAAGCCCTATAAGGCCCATGGCTGCCGCAACAGGAATATTAGCCAGCGGGTCCAGGACCAGTTTTGTATGCAGCAGTCCGGTATAGCCGAGCAAGGCCGCCAGCAGCCAGACAGGGATAGTCTTCAGCACTGCCGCCGAACCCTCTGAGCCCAGCAGCAGGGAAAGGGCTATAAAAACCGTCCCGAGTATTATCGTAGCGCCGGCCGTTCTTGCACCGAACTTATGATGAGCCGTTACGCCGCCGGAACCGTGACAGACCGGCATCCCTCCGAAAAAAGCGGAGGCTAAATTTGAGAGGCCGATGGAAAAGGAGACCTTTGAAGGGTCCACCCTGGCCGCCCTGTCTCCGAAATAGTCCCGGCTGACTTCGCAGGTAGCGGCAACGGAGTTTCCCAGGGTCAGCGGCAGTTGGGGAATAACAAGCACCCACAAAGCGGCCCACATATCTTCCAGGCCCGGAAAGCCGCCGCTGGCAGGCAGAAAAGACGGGGCATGCGGCACGGTGACCAGCAGCTTATAAGCCGCCCTGAAAAGGAGCAGGCCGACGCCGCATTGTATTCCGCGCACTATGGTCCTGGTAAAAATACGGTTGAGTTTTTCAGAGAGCCCGGTAACCGAAAGAACTATAAAGATAGCGGCTATCCACAGCGAGCAGGCCCTCAGCGCCGTTCCGCCAAGCCCGCGCGCTATGACCAGCGCCGTGGCGGCTTTAAGCGGCTGCACCGGCAGCGGGATACGGAAATAGAAGCCCGCGCAGACATAAACAGCGCCGAAGAGCAGCAAAGCGCGGCTCAGGTCCAGCGCCCCGGAAGCAGAAAGAGCAAGCAGCACCGGCACGCTGATCCCGAGGTCCCCGATGGCCCCGGCCCATTCGCGCGGAGCGAATGAAATAGCGGGACGTTTCATTTTATCCTCCCGCCCGGGAATGCTATTTCAAGAAGTTTCTCCGCCTGTTTCTTTATGGCGGCGTCCAGCCTTTCAAAACGCTCAAGGAATTTCCGCCCGGCCGGGGTAAGCGCGGAGCCCCCGCGGCTGCTGCCTCCTCTGCTGCTGGCCAGGACCGGGAGGCCAAGCTCCTCCTCCAGGGTTTTTACCAGTTTATGGGCCTTGGAATAAGACATCTCCATGTCCCTGGCGGCCAGGGAGAGCGAACCGGCCTTCTCAACCCCGCGCAGCAGCCAGGCCGTGCCTATTCCCATGAAAGGCCTGTCCGCCGCGTCCCGCAGCCCGAGCTTGATCTTTATCTGCACCGTTATATTTTACAAAATATAACGGAACAAGACCTTAACTCCGAGAGGGCCGATATGGGGACCGGGTTAGCAAAACCCTGCCGGAAGGCGAGGCTTGCGTAAGCGCCGAGCCTAAGGCGGGGAAGGGCGGGCGCGGTGTGTCCCGACCCTGTTTTTGCGTTCCGGTCCCCATGCCGGCCCGAACCCTACTTAGCGGGGTAATCGTAGTGGAAAAGCGGCTTGCCGTATTTTTCCACTCCGTATTTCCCCACAATCTTCTTTGTCTTTTTCGTAAGGAGGAAGTCAAAGAAAGCCTTTGCCCCCTCTACATTGACCTTGGGAAATTTTACGGGATTGGCAAGAATAAGGCTGTAGCGGTTCAACAGGGCCTCGTCATTCTCGCAGACGATCTGCAGGTTTATGTTTTTCTGCAGCGACAGGAAGCTGGACCTGTCCGCCAGGATGTAAGCTTCTTTCTCATTGGCTATCGCCACGGTAGCGGCCATGCCCTGCCCGGACTCTATGTACTTTTCTCCGACCGGCTTAACCTTGGCGGCGGCCCAGAGCTTCAGCTCTTTTTTATGGGTACCGGACTTGTCGCCCCGGGAGACGAAAAGCGCCCCTGCCGAAACTATTTTAGCGAAAGCCCCGGCGACTTTCTTTTCACCTTTTATTTTTGCCGGGTCGGAAGCGGGCCCGAGCAGCACAAAGTCGTTATACATGAACGTGGTCCTGTCGGTACCGTAGCCTCCGGCCACGAAGCCCTTTTCATCGTCCGGGCTGTGCACCCAGAGGAGGTCGGCCTCTCCTGACTTACCCATCTGCATAGCCTGACCGGAACCCACGGCTATGGCCTTTACAATATAACCACTTTTTTTCTGGAAAGCGGATATCAGCACATCAAGCAGCCCGGTGTCCTGAACGCTGGTGGTGGTCGCAAGTATTATGGTCTTGTTCTTTACCGCCTTAGACTTTCCCTGCACCGCTCCGGAAAAGACCGGCGTGATCAGGACTGCAAGGCATAACCCTGTTATTATTTTTTTAAACATTTCATTTCCCTCCTTGAATTATCGCCATATTATGAGGCAATTACAACTTTAAACTGAATTGCAAATAAAGCCAGTCAGCATTGTCATGAACACCGGTGTCTTTAATATATTCTCCGGTAAAGAACCGGGCATAGCCGCCTTCCAGGCCGGCCCCCCCGCCCAGGTCGGCCTTTGCCGTCAGGGAAACTTCCTGGCCTACATAGTCTCCTGCCGTACCGGCGGCGTTAGTGCGCAGTTTCTTGCCGGAGGAACTGTACCAGGAATCTTTTACCTCCGCCAGCCAGAAGTAATTGGTCATAGCTCTCAACTTAAAACTCTTCGCGGGCTTAGCGGAAACTTCCAAAGCGAACTCCTTCATGTTCTGCCAGCGGAAGAAGTCCATCAGGCCATATGGGTCATGCGTGCTCTGGAAAAGCGGAATAAAAGTATTATTTACCGAATCCGCGGAATTTTTGTCTCCGCTCGCGTAATTGTAGACCGCGGCCAGCCTGGGGCTCCAGGCGCCCTTGAATTCCCGGCTCAGGTCCAGGTGGAAAGCGCTGGCATAGACGCTTTTTCGGGAGCTTTTACCGAACTGGTAAGGCAGCTCCAGGTCGCAGACTACCGCGCCGGGCAGCCTGAACTCTCCGTGAAACCCGACAGTCCTCCTGTTCAGGGTGGACATATTGGAACTGTCGGAATTTGACAGGAAATATCCTTCCAAAAGAAGAGCTTCCTTGCTTTTACGGTAACTTACATAGGTTCCGGCAAGGATCTCGTGCCGGTTAGGGTCATTCCAACCGTCCTCGTCATAAGAAACCCGGGAACCGTAGAAAGCGGCCGCGGAAAGACCGCCGGACTTATACTTAAGCAGCGCCGCATCCAGGTGGTTTATCCTGTTGCTCCAGGTTGCGGCCCAAAGCAGACGGCCCTGACCGTATTTAAGTTCCTGCCTGCCGGCCTTGAGTTCAAGGGGCAAACTGAAAACTTTTTTCACTGCGGCATAAGCCTGATGCAGGTCGGCATCGTCCGACTGTGCAGGACGAGGCATATTCTTATAAGCGACCCGCAGGTCCATTCCCTCAGCGAACAACTCAAGCTTGCCTGGCAATTCGGCTTTAGCGTTCAGCTTTAACCGCTGGTAAATGACCCCGCCATGGTCGCCGCTCCCGTCATTGAAGTCAAAATTGTTCTTATTCTCTACGCGCACCCGCTCATCAGCTCCGAAGCCAAGCTTCCACCCGGCCCAGGAGGGCTCTTCCGCCCCTGCTTTAACCGCCGGAAATTGGATAAATACAAGTAGCGCAAATATTAAATATTTCACAACTGCCTCCATGACTTAAGCAATACCGACCGTTAAATGATATAAAATACCAGTTTATTAGTATAATTCATAATATTCATAGTTAGTATGAATATAATATTATTAAAATATACAGACAACCATAGAGGGGAACATGAGCCTGGACCTTTACCAGCTTAAGACTTTTTTTACGGTAGCGCGGACGCTCAACTTCACCGAGGCGGCCAAAAGGCTGCATATCACCCAATCCGCGGTAAGCCACGCGGTGAAAAAACTGGAGAGCCGTGCGGGCGCGGAGCTATTCAGCAGGGGCGGCGGCAAATTCTCGCTCTCCGAGGCCGGCCGAACCCTTTACCGGGCCTGTGAAACCGTTTTTTCCGAACTGGAGAAAGCGGAGGAGTCGATAGCCGGAGAGAAAAAGTCCGGTTCCATACGCCTGGGGGCCACTGTAGAGTTCGGAACCACGCTGTTGGTCAAATACCTGAAAGGATTTATAGAGAAAAACCCGGGAATACACATAGACTTCCTGTTCAAGCATGAGCTGCTCAGGCCGCTGCTGAACGACGAGCTTGATATCATTATAGACTGCAAAGACCACAAAGCGGAAGGAATAGTAAAAAAACCGCTGTTCCGGGAGGAATACGCCGTAATAGCGTCAGGAGAGTTCATCCGGAAGAATAAAATAGAAACCCCTTCCGGCCTTTCCGCCTGCAATGTTCTGTCGATGGATAAAGGTGGGTTGTGGTGGGGGAATTTTTTAAACGCGCTGCCTGCCGGCAAGAGACCTGAACTCAAATTCATTACCCAGATCAACCATGTACGGGGAATAATCAACGCGGCTATAGAATCGCTGGGCGCGGGCTTTGTGCCGAAATACTGCGTCCTTAAGGAACTCAAAGCCGGGACGCTTAAAAATGTTTTCCCGCGCCTGGAGCTGCTGGAAGACCACTTCTCCGTTTACCAGAAGAGCAAGAGGTCTGGTTTGGAAAGGCACCGCCGCCTTATAGACTACCTGGCAAACATAAAATCCGCTCATTTAATCCGACCGGAATAGGATGAACCGGGCAAAACCGGGCGCGCGGCATATTTGATAATATTGTGATAAGCGGATTCATTGATTAGTGACAGGGGAGACTACCATGGACACGGATTTACGCATACCCAGGCCGGAGAACGAAGCGGCGCTGAACTACGCCCCGGGCAGCCGGGAGCGCGGGGAACTTATCGCCAAACTGACTGAATTAAAAAGCCAGACATTCGATATCCCGCTCATAATAGGCGGGAAAGAACTGCGCACCGGTAAAACCTCTGACATTATTATCCCCCACGACAATAAGAAAAACCTGGGCAAATTTTACAAAGCCGGCGCTCCCGAAGCGCAGCTGGCCATAGACGCCTCCAACGCGGCCAAGGCGAGCTGGGAGCGCACCCCCTGGCGGGAACGGGCGGCAATATTCCGGAAGGCGGCTAAACTGCTGACAGGGCCCTGGCGCTCTACGCTGGTGGCCGCCACCATGCTCGGCCAGTCGAAGAACGTGCAGCAGTCCGAGGCGGACGCTGTCTGTGAACTGGCCGACCATTTCCGCTTTAACGCCTACTACCTCGAGCGGCTCCAGACCCAGCAGCCCCCCTCCACAGCCGGGGAGAAGAACTCCCTGGAATACAGGGCCCTCGAGGGATTCATCTTCGCCCTGACGCCTTTTAATTTTACCAGCATAGCCGGAAACCTGCCCTCCGCCCCCGCTTTAATGGGCAATACTGTCCTCTGGAAGCCGGCTTCCGCGGCAGTGCTTTCCGCGTATTATCTTATGAAGCTCTGGCAGGAAGCGGGCCTGCCTGACGGGGTTATCAATATGCTCCCCGGGCCGGTCGGCGAGATAGGAACCCACTCTATCGACAGCCCCGACTTTGCCGGCCTGCATTTTTCCGGCTCCACTCCTGTCTTCAACGGCTTCTGGACAGCTGTCTCCCGCAACCTTTATAAATACAAATGCTACCCCCGCCTGGTAGGCGAAACCGGCGGTAAAGGTTTCATCTTCGCCCATACCTCCTGCGAGCCGGAAGCGCTGAAAACCGCAATCATCAGGGGCGCCTACGAATTTCAGGGGCAGAAGCGGGCTTCCGCCTCCCGGGCTTACATACCGCGCACTCTATGGGACAGGATAAAAGACGACCTTGTGGCGCAGATAGACGATATAAAGATGGGCTCCAGCGAGGATTTTTCCTGCTTTATGAACGCCGTAATAGACAAGGCTGCCTATGATAGAATAAAAGGCCATATCAGCCTGGCGAAAAAAGCTGCCGACGCAACCATGCTTTCCGGGGGCCGCTGCGACGAAACACAGGGATATTTCATAAGGCCCACGCTCATACAGACCTCGGACCCGCTTTTTAAAACGATGCAGGAGGAGATTCTCGGCCCTGTGATGACCGTCTTCGTCTACGAAGACGATAAGTACGCGGAGACGCTTAAAATCTGTGACGACACTTCGCCCTACGGTCTTACCGGTTCTGTTTTTGCACTGGACAAGAGCGCGGTCAGCGAGGCCTCCGCAGTACTGGTCAACGCCGCAGGCAACTTTTACATAAACGACAAACCCACCGGGGCTGTCATAAACCGCCAGCCTTTCGGCGGCCACAGGGCCTCCGGCACGAACGACAAGGTAGGCTGGCCGGACAATTTGCTGCGCTGGACCTCGGTCAGGGCGGTAAAAGAGAACCTGGCCCCGCCCACCAGCTATAAGTACCCGTTCATGGAAGAAAAGAAGCCTTAAATACCAGCTTCCATAAAAAAGACCGGAGGAGCACCCTCCGGTCTTTTTATTTCCAGACCGACCGCACTTGTCTTAAGCAGCCGGCACGGTACCGGACCTGAATAGAACAAAAAAAAGAGCCCGGCTTTAAAGCCGGGCCCTTTTCAAAGCGCTGGGCGCTCACTTAACCTTGCTGTTTATCCACGGAAGGCCCACGCTGACCTTCGAGTAAACTCCGTACTTATTGGGGCGGGCGCAGCCGATGCCCCAGCTTACAATGCCCACGAGCTTCCTGGAGGAGCCGTAGCCCATCATCAGAGGGCCGCCGCTGTCTCCCTGGCAGGAATCTTTGCCGCCTTCCTTGAAGCCGGCGCAGACCATGCTGTCGGTAACGTCGGGATAGGCGAGCAGGCAGTCTTCTTTGCTGACAAAAGGCACGGTGACCTTCATCAGGTTCTGGGCCAGGCTGCCGCTCTCGCTGGTGGTTCCCCAGCCGGCGGTTACGAAGTCGGTGCCGGCGCTTATTTCGGAGGAATTAAGGTTTATAGGCGAGAATTTAGACTCGCCTTCGAGGCGGACCAGGGCGAAATCATTCTCCATGGTATTGGTGTTCCAGTCGGGATGGATCATCGTCTCAGCGACGGTGAATTTCTCCACGCCTACGGTGTCGGACTGGTTATGCAGGCCTATCGTCACACCCTTGAGATAACCGCCCTCGATGCAGTGAGCGGCAGTCAGCACCCAGTTTTTAGCTATCAGGGAGCCGCCGCAGAAATGGCTGCCCCAGGAGCTTCTGAGAGAAACGATGAAGGGGAACTCGCCTTTTGTCGCCTCTACGCCGCCAACTATCTTCTCGGCGGCGAAGCGCTCGAAAGGATTTTCCGCCGCGGGCACGAGTGCTGGGCGGGCAGGGATTTCTATTGAAGTAATCGCGGGCAGCAGGCTGCTGCCGGTGTTATCAAAACTTACGTTCGCCGCATTGGCCGGGACCATGGATACTGCCATGACCAGCGCCGCTATCATCTTTATCATGCTAGACTCCTTGTCTATATACCGAAGCGTTAAACTACCTAAACGAATTGTGCAATATCAATTGAGCAATGTCAACTATAAATTTTCCCTTTGGACCTATCCGGCCCCGGGTCCTACTGCCTATGCGGGCTACCTCGTCGTGAGATTTAAAAAAAGCGGCCCGGCTGCCGGTTCTATAAACCGGCCAAAGCGCGGGAACCGGGCTGTAAGCAGGCAAGTACCGTTTTAAACCGGCGGGAAAAGACAAAAAAGCTGAATGGCGGGGTTAGAGGAAATACAGCGGTCAGACCAGGCTGAACAGCAAGCCGGCGGAGAAAGCGAAGGCTATCCACCACGCGGAATAGACCATCAGGCCGCGGCGGCCTATTAGCTTTTGCGACATTATAAGCGTGGGGATGCAGGTCCCGACCGAACCCAGCAGAAAAGCGAAGGTCGGACCCGGGCCGAGGCCGAGTTTCAGCAATGAAAGAGCCAGGGGGATCTCCTCTCCCTCGCAGACATAGAGGGGAACTCCAAGGAATACGGCGGCAATATAAGCCAGCGGCCCGGAGGAACCTATATGCCTCGTAATAACCCCGGGCGGCAGCAGGACGGTGAGAAGGCTGGCGATGGCCATACCCAGCACAAAATATTTGCCCAGGTCCTTAAGTATATCTATGAACACCGGCCAGAATTTTTTAGGCCCGTCTTCAGCGCCGCTACCGGAACAGCCGCAGCCGGAACAGCACTTCCTCTCCGGCTCCGGGGCCGGAATATCCAGAAAACCCGGCCTGGAGCGCTCCAGCCAGAGGAAAATGGCTCCTATCATCAGGCCGCCAAAGAAAGCAGCCAGAGCCCGGGCAGCCGCGAATTTCCAGCCCAGCACGGCGAAGGTCAGGATCAGGGTCTGCGGACTGACCAGCGGAGAGGCCAGCAGGAAGCTTGTGACCGTGCCCAGGTCCGCGCCTTTCCGGCGCAGCCCGTCGGCCATAGGCATAGTGGCGCAGGAACAGCCGGGTATCACCATACCCAGCAAAGAGGCTTTGGCCATGGAAAGCCAGCCGCCCCTTAAATGCTTCAGCGCGAACTCCGGCTTGAGGAAAACGTCCAGGGCGGCGCCGAAAAGAGCCCCTCCCAGGAAATACGGGAGCACCATCCAGGTGAGGCTAAGGAATTCTTTAATAAAAGAGTGAATGTATCCCATCATATATCCCGGCGGCTTTGACAAGAAAAAGGCCGGAGGCATACCCCCGGCCTTAGTCAGCCCGTCCGCGCGCTACTTTTTTTTAGCGGAAGCGGGCTTTTTCAGGTTCGCATGCACCACCTTCGCGGGCGGAAAGCCGTTGAAGCTAGTGGAGGAAGCGTGGCTGTAAGCACCCATATTCTCGCTATAGAGCAGCTCTCCCAGCTTAAGGTCGGAAGGCAGGTTCTCCGACATAGAGATCACGTCCAGCGCGTCGCAGGTGGGCCCGAATACGCCGCAGATCTCCTCGCGGCCCTTGCGGAAAGACTTCATATGGCAGTGCTGGTGGTCGAAGATGATGCCGGAATAGGTATGATAAGCCCCGTCGTCTACATAATAGCAGGTTTTGCCGTCTCTTACCGCTTTTCCGTTGATCTTTACCACCGAAGTTCCGGCGGTGGCTATCATAAACCGGCCCGGCTCGGCCAATATCTCTATATGCGGGGGGAAAAGCCTGTTTATTTCGGCGTTTATCTTTTTGGCCAGAACCTGGAAAGGCTTGACCGAAGCGTCATAGGGGGCGGGGAAGCCTCCGCCGATGTCCAGCAAATTCATCCGGGTGTGGCCGCGCTCTTTAGCTTCTTTGAAAATATCGGAGGCCCGGCTGATCGCCTGCACGAAGTTCTCGAAGTTGGTAGTCTGGCTGCCAACGTGGAAGCTCAGGCCTTCTACCCCGAGGCCGAGCTTCTCGGCGGCAAGAATCAGGTCCACGGCCTCGCCGGCGGCCGCTCCGAATTTGGAGGAGAGCTCCACCACGGCGCCGGTATTAGCCACCCTGATGCGCAGCACAAGGCCCGCGTGAGGGGCGTATTTCTTTATCTTATGCACTTCCTCTATATTGTCGTAAGTGACCAGCGGCCTGTAAGGGTCCAGCTGCTTAAGCGTCTCATTTGGCTTGATCGGGTTGGCGTAGATGATCTTGTCCCAGATCCAGTCCAGCCTTTTCTTGTCAGGCATATTCTTTATGTTCTCATGCACGATAAGAAACTCGGGCATGGAGGCCACGTCGAAGCTGGCGCCGGCGTCGAACAGCGTCTTGACGATCTCCGGAAGGGGCTCGGCCTTGACCGCGTAATAAGCCTGCACCCGCGGCAGGTACTTCTTGAACTGCGCGTAGTTGCGCCGTATTTCCTCGTGGTCTACCACGAAGAGAGGCGTGCCGTGCTTTACCGCCAGAGCCTGCAGCTGTTTTTTTGAGATCACTATTTTTGTCCTCCAATATGCCTGTCGGTCAATACGGCGGGTCAGTCCCCGTCCGTTATCAGGAAATTCTTGAACTGCCAGGGGTCCTTCCTGTCCACCGCGGGGTTATTATGCCCCTTGAAGGCGTTGGTATAATGCTTCAGCGGCGTCCAGTCTGACGGCGCGGAATGAAGTTTCCCCAGCCAGGGTTTGGCTATCTTGAGAATATATTCATGCGGCAGGTCGTCGGGCACATTGACGCCCTCTTCCGGGTTCTCCATCATCCACATCGCCGCGGAGATGACGCCGATGGCCACCTGCACGGTGGTGGCGTTCTGGTGCGGGACCAGCTTGCGCGACTCTTCTATGCCGAGAATAGTGCCTGTCCACCAGGCATTATACTGGTGGCCCATCAGCAGCGCGCCGAGTATGTCATAGCCGCTGGTAATCTCGTCGCCCAGTATGCGTGCCTTGTCCTGCAGCTTATAATCGTTGCCTCGCAGCTCGTTAAGCGAGGATATTGCCGCGTCGGCCGGGCAATAGGCGTAGTGGACGGTAGGGCGGTAGACGGCCTTGCCTTTCTTCCATACGGTCAGCTTGTCGGACAGGGTGAAAGCCTCTCCGTGGCGGACCACCATGCCGCGGATGCAGTAATTAGGGACCCAGGTGCAGACCCAGGTATTCATCCCCATGCGGGCCAGGCAGATCTGGTTCCTGGGCCCTTCTTTGTGCTGGTAGGCGAAAGGAGGAAGTTCCTTTTCATGAGTTCCCCAGCCCATCTCGGCGGTGGTAACGCCTTCCTCGCGGAAGCCTTCCACGCTCCAGGTATTCACGAATTCGTTTACCTGTTTGGGCTTATTGGTTATCTGGGTATCCCTTTCACTGACATGGATGACCTTTACGCCCAGTTCTTTGGAGAGCAGATTAAACGCGCGGTCGCTGATAAGCTGCCTGAGCGTCTCGGCCGCTTTCCCTTTTACCTTCTTTTCAGCCAGCAGGCGTTCGCCTATATCGATCAGGCCCTTCTTGGCGAAATGAGAGATCAGCCCGGGATTCGCCCCGTGCTCTATTACCGCGGTCGGGCCGGGGGTCTTCCACTTGGCTATCATGCGGCGGAGGTTCATATGCCGCCAGTAAAGAGTTCTCTCGGTAGGATGCTTGTCCTCAGCGCCGGCGTAAGGGTCCCACACCTCGGTAGAAGTGTTGAGATAGCGCACCCCGTGGCCGCGGCACCACCGGAGTATCACGGCTGCGTCAATGTTCCACGCGAGGTCTATGAGCATGTCGCCGGGAGAAAGATATTTGCCGAGCAGCGAACCCAGGTTTTTCCTGGTGACCTGGGCGCGCACAAAATTCACGCCTTTGGCGGTCCAGGGCTTCATTTTCTTCCGGTAGTCCTCAAAATCCATGACCGTAATGTTCTTGGCCGGAACTTTAACCAGTTTCAGCAATACGGGCAAAGCGCATTGAGCCACCGAGCCGTAGCCGATAAAAAGTATTTTATTGTTGAAGCCTAGCATAGTCATTACCTCCATGGAATAGCTTCCGCTTTGAACATTTCAGAATCTGTTCCTTCAGAAGCACTCCCCTTTAATTACTTGTTTATTAATATAATAATACAAAAAACCGCGGTTATTTATAAAATTTTACTCAAATTTTTACTACGGGCTCAGGCCGCAAATAAAAGACCCGGCACATTGGCCGGGTCTTTTGCGGGGCAAGGCTCCCTCAATGCTTGCCGGTGCTGCCGTAGCCGCCTTCGCCGCGGGTGGTGCCGGCGAGCTCGGCCGCTTCCGTGAAAGCGGCGTATTCGACTTTATTAAAGACCATCTGCGCCACTTTTTCGCCTTTTTTTACTTCATAGGCGTTCTTGGGGTCGAGATTGATCAGGATGACGCCGACTTCGCCGCGGTAGGGAGCGTCCACGGTCCCGGGGGTATTGAGGACGGTGAGGCCGTGCTTGAGGGCGAGGCCGCTTTTGGGGCGGACCTGGCCTTCGTAGCCGTGCGGGATGGCCATCTTAAGACCGGTGGGAATAAGAGCCCGCTCGCCGGGCTGCAGAACCCGGTCGATTGTCGAGAAAAGGTCTGCCCCGGAGTCGCCCTCATGGGCGTAGGCCGGGATTTTAGCGTCGCCGCCGAGTTTTTGCACCGCTATTTCAAGTTTAGTCATCGGGTTAACCTCTTAGTTGGCAGTTTGGGAGATAATTCAAAACTTCCTCATGAATGTCCTGCAAAAGCTGCGGCGGCGTTTCCGGGAATACTTCCAGGCGCGGGTCGAGAAGGCCGTTTTTACGGGGGACGAACTTCTGCACGTAGTATTTATGGTCGGCTCTGCCGGTAACTTTGGCTATCAGCCGGGCCGCCGAGACCATCTCGGGAACGGTCAAAAAAGAAATATCTTCATCCCCCCTGACTACAGGCGCTACGGTGGTACGGTATTCATAATCGGGGAACCTGGCCACGGTAGCGATACTTTCCATCATTGCGGTTTCCGCGCCCGCATTACCTGAAAGACTGGGCCAAAGGAACTTGGGGCCTTTTATATCCATGGCTACATAATCCACCAGTTTATCCGAGAGGAGTTGAGCCAGGACCTGCGGATTGCTGCCATTGGTGTCGAGCTTGACGGAGAAACATTCCGCCCGGAGCTTTTTGATAAAAGGGACCAGGCCCGGCTGGAGAGTAGGTTCACCGCCGCAGATAACTACGCCGTTGACCCAGTCTTTTACCGTAATCAGGTATTTAAGAAAGTCATCCTCGTTTATAGGCGCCGCGGTCCCGAGTATGGGCTTGGCATGGCAGTGCGGGCAGGTATAATTGCAGCCGGGCGCAAAAGCGACCGCCGCTATCTTTCCGGGATAGTCGATAAGATTAAAACCGAGCGCCGCGCCTATTTTCATATCTTTATTAAAAACGCAGGATGCAAAGTCGGGGTCCTGCCGAGGGTATAGGTTTGTCGGGCACACGGTCGGCCACGGTGTGGCCGAGCGCGTTTTGCGTTCCTGTCCCCTTGGCTTGAGCCTACTTTACCGCGTAAGCGCCTTCCACCATCTTGTAATATTCCACTTCTTTGCGGTGCACGGGCTTGCCGCGCTTGAACTCCAGTTCATAGCGGTTCATGGTCCCGTTGTTCTTTACCAGCACCGTGGGTATAGGGTCCAGGGGGACGTTCCAGCGGGCGGCCGCCATGCGGGCGTCCTGCTTTGTAAGGTCGTAGAACTCCACGGGGATCTCTATGCCTTTTTCCTTGAGGGCCTTGGCAAGGCTGACCTTGGCTTCTTCGCACATTGCGCAGCCGGTCTTGCCGAATACCATCACCTTCTTGGAAGAATCCTTCTCGTGCAGCCAGTTTACGTTGGGAGTGAAGCTGGCGTAATGCGGGGCCACGGCTTCGCGCGCTTTGCTTATTTCAAGCTGCGAATCGTTCCAGCCGCCGAGATTGGAGAAATAACCTACGATCTTTGTGCGCTTGGCCAGGTCTACGCTGCCGCATTTACCGCATTTCTCTTTGAAGCCGAAGTAGTTGGTGTGGCAGTTATTGCAGTGCGTGAATTCCGGGGACACGGTTATCTGGGAAGCGCGCGTATTGCGGTAAGCCTTCTCTATCAGGGTCCCTATGGACTCCGGCGGTATCTGGGACTCGCCGCAGTAAACGTGTATGATGGAACCGGACTCTATCATATCGTGGAACTTGGACTGAAGTTCTATGCGGTCTATGATAGAGACGTCGGCGCCCGGGTTGAGGTGTACCGAGTTGGTATAGTAAGGAGCCTTCTTCAGGTCGCCCTTCACCACTTTCTTCGCCTCGGGGAAGCGGGCCATATCGCCCTTGGCGAGCTTCTGGGTGGCCGACTCGGCGGGGGTCTCTTCCATCGTTATCTTCAGGCCGTGCTTGGCGCGCAGGGCGTTGATGGTCTGGTGCATGTGGTCGATAACCTGCAGGCCGGTCTCGTAGGCGTCGCGGCCCTCGTGCAGCTCTTTGCCGGTGAGGTACTGCACCACTTCGTTAAGGCCGATGATCCCCATGATATAGGTGGCCTTGTTCAGGTCCACGTAGGGCGTGCCGTCGTCGGAGGGGATACCGAGTGAGCGGAGCGGGCTGCCGTCGGTGTCCAGCAGGGTCTGGGTATAAGCCTTCTTCTGCAGATGCGCCTTAACCGCTAAGTCTATGGCCTTATCTATCTGCGCGAGCGTCCCTTTCAGGGTTTTTCCCTTGTAAGCCGCCTGCGGCAGGTTGATAGTGACGTTCTGGAAACCGGTAAACCGGATATTCTCCGGGTGCTTGAGAAGGTAAGGGTCCGTCACTTTCTCTTTAAGCCGGCAGCACTGGGCCAGGGTGGCCCCGGCGCCGTCGCGGTCGAACATGAAGTAGGTGGAGCCGTTTTTGGTGGCCAGCTTGCAGCCGTAATCGTAAACTTCCCTCTCGTCCGGGTTCTCCAGGGCTTCCTTGCTTACGTGCAGGTCGCACTTGGGGAAAGCGAACTGTAGGCCGTACTTGTCGCCGTCCTCCCAGACCTTCATAAGCTCTATTGCGAATTCCTGCGCGGTCTTCACCATGCGGGGGTCGCCGTAGGTGATGAACTTGCGGCCGTCCCCGGGGTGAACAACATCCCCGTTCCGGGAATCTCCGTCCACGCCGGTAAAGCGGGGGGCATCGTCGACCATCTCTATATTGCCGGAAGCGTCTTCCAGCATATATTTGCCGCCGGGGCCCATTGCGGGCACATTATGCATATACTGCGGGACGCCGGTATGCATATTGAAGTCTATGAACAAGGTCTGGCCGCCGCGGCTGAAGGCGTTCTGGCTGGCGGAGAAGATCAGGTTCTGCGCTATCTGGCGCATTTCTTTTCTGGACAGCTTGAAGAGCTCGCGCACTTCGCCGGTCTTTTTGAAGTAAGGGGCCGAAGTTCCGTCGGTATAGGAAACCGTTCCGGCCTCTATCATGGCCTCGAGGGTTTCTTTCTTCAGTTTAACGCTCTTGCCTTCCAGCTCGCCTTCCACCAGGACTTCCGGGCAGTTGAGCATAGGGGCGTAAAGGATATTAAGGAAGCCGAAACCCAGCGCGCCTGCGTAGCGGCTCTGCATCGACGCGAGGAAGGTCTGGATATGACCGTTAAGCACCATGGCGGACTTGGCCGGATGGCTTTTATTCTGAAGATTGGAAACTATCTTGTTAAGACCGTATTTCTTTATGTATTCCACGGAGTGGCTGGAGCAATATACGCGCTGGGGATAGCCCAGGTCGTGTATATGAATGGTCCCGTTATTGTGGGCCTCGGATATCTCCTCGGAGAATACTTTGCGCAGGCTGTACTGCTTCAGGACGTATTCCGCTATTCCCAGGTTCACCGCTTCGGGATTATTCGAGGTAATATTGGAGTTTTCCTTGCTGTTGCCGATAACCAGGGATTCAATGGTGGAAAGGGGCATGGCCAGCGCGGAATTCTTGAGAGGGATACCCATCATGGAAAGATGCGCTTCGGAAATGCGGCGCAGGAACTGCGTGTCGAAGTTCTTGGTCCCGTATTTCTCGGACAGCTCATAGGCGTCGTTCTCTGTTTCTTTGGCTATCATTTCGGCCAGGTCGCGGGTAAGGAGGTATTCCTTCTCCAGGGCGGCCGCAAGCTTCTTGCGGTCGAAGGCCTCTATGGTCTCGTTGGTAATGGACTGCACGAGCAGCATCTGGTCGGTGATGTCGGCCTTGCCGGCTTTCTTTTTGACGGTCAGGCCGCTCTTGCGTACCCGCTGCCGGTCCAGGGAATAAGACTCGAATTTATCGGCGGTGCGGTCGAAACCTTTTTCGCGCAGGACCTCGACGCACATAGTGTTGCTGTCGTCGACGGTAGGGATCTTGGAACACATGGTGAAATTATTGTTAAGGCGGCGGGCCACTTCATTGGCGACGTCCACGGCCTTTTCCTCGTCACGGCCGCCCAGAGTATAGGCCGCCTTGTAAATAGCGCTCTTTATCTTCTCTATGTCGAAAGGAGTTATTTTACCTTCGCGCTTCTTGATCACTTTCGGAAAAAATTCATTCATTTCTTTGTTCCCCTGTTATTTTTTAATTGATTTGATTTCTTTTTCAAAATCGGTGACATCCTCGAAATCCTTGTATATGGATGCGAACCGTATATACGCGACCTTGTCGAGCTTTTTGAGTTTCTTAGCCACGAGCTCCCCTATTACCCCGCTGGGGATCTCGCTTTTATCCTCGTTCCTCAAAGCAGTCTCGATATCCCTGCCTGCCTCCTCCATTTTCTCCATGCTGACTTCCCGCTTCTGGCAGGATTTTATAATGCCGCTCATCAGTTTTACCGTGGAAAAGCCCTCACGCCGTCCGTCTTTTTTTATAACTACCAGCGGGTGCGCATCAATGCGCTCATAAGTGGTGAACCGCTTTGAGCACTTTCCGCATTCTCGCCGGCGCCTTATTTCAAACGCTTCGGGTGTGTCGCGGCTATCGGTGACTTTGGTGTCTTCCGCACCGCAAAAAGGGCACTTCATTAGTATTCTCCTGACTTGCGCGGGGCGAAAGGCCCCCTGAGACGGCGCCCTTGCTATACTATCCTCGGCAGCCGGCAAACCACTATAAGTTGTGTCTTAAACTTCCCCCACCACTATTAGTAGTACCAAGACATTTTACACCATATAATGTTTTTAACGCAATTTTTTTCTTTTTTTCATAGGGAAAAATAATTGTTGACATAAAAACACGGAATGTTTTAATTTTATAAACCCGGGAAAAAGAGGCGTTTTGGCGCCTGTCAAGGTAACTTAAATCACATGTGTCCGGGCGGCGGTTGATAACCGCGGACGCGCGAGGTACAGTATATCGTGGCAGCTGCTCCCCGGGCATCATCTATATATTATCCCGGGGCCGTACTGCCAGACAAAACGCGGTATAGGAGGTAGTATTATGAAAAACCTGAGAAAGGGGTTCACCCTGATAGAGCTGATGATAGTGGTTGCGATCATAGGTATTCTGGCTGCGATAGCCATACCCAAGTTCGCGGACCTCATCAACAAGTCCAAGGAAGGCGCGACGAAAGGCGCTCTTTCCTCGGTGCGCAGCGCGGTACAGGTGTACTACGGCGACAATGAAGGCTGGTTTCCGGCCGACGACCTCGCCTGCATAACGGCCAATGCCAAGTACCTGAAGGAAATGCCCCTGGCCAAGCTGCCGGGCACCGGCCACGGAGATGTCGCCACAGTGGTGAACACCTACGCGGACGGAGGCGGCTGGTACTACGCTAACGACATAACCATCTCCACTACCTGGGGTAATTTTGTCGTCAGCTGTTCACATGAGGACATAAAGGGCCGGGATCCTGCCGGTACCCAGTTCTCGCCCTGGTCGACCTTCTAAAAGGTCAGGAGGAAAAACAAAAAGACCCCGCGCCATAAGCGCGGGGTCTTTATTTGTCTCTCCTTAGTTAAGAAAGGTCTATCAGGTTCCAGCGGGCGGCGTAGATCTCCTGCAATTTGCGCTTCAGGCCGGCGTTCTCTTTCTTGACCAGGTCCGGGTCGGCCGCCAGAACCAGCTCCCTGTCCTCTATAGCCTGCGCCAGGATATCCTTGTCCCGGGACATATCAGCCAGCTTAAAATCCATATCACCGTGCTGGCGCACCCCCAGTATCTCCCCCGCTCCCCTTATATATATATCCTTTTCGCTCAGCTCGAAACCGCTGGAAGACTGCGCCATCGCCCTCAGCCGCTCCGGCGAATCCCCGGCGCGGGCATGCGCCACAAGCAGGCAGCGGGAATCCCACTTGCCGCGCCCCACCCTGCCCCTGAGCTGGTGCAGGCTGGCCAGGCCGAAGCGCTCGGCATTGTTTATGACCATCAGAGTGGCGTTAGGCACGTCAATACCCACCTCTATTACCTGAGTAGCCACCATGACATCGGTCCGCCCGGCCGCGAAATCCGCCATTACCTGTTTTTTAAGTTCGCCGGGCATGCGCCCGTGCAGCATGTCCACCCGCCGCCCCTTGAAAAACAGTTTAAGCCGCTCAAATTCCGCCTTTACGGACTTCATATCCGCGGCCTGAGTCTCCTCTATTACCGGGTAGACTATATAAACCTGCCGGCCTTTAGAAACCTCGTCCGCCGCGGCCTGGAAAGCTATATCTTCCGTGGATTCGGCGGTTTTAACCGGCTTGCGGCCCGGCGGCATTTCCCTTATTACCGAGAGGTCCAGGTCCCCGTACAGGGCAAGAAATAGCGTCCGGGGGATAGGGGTTGCGGTCATTATAAGCATATCGGCCTTGTCGCCCTTGGCGCGCAAAGCCGCGCGCTGCCGCACCCCGAAACGGTGCTGCTCGTCCACAACCACCAGGCGAAGGCTATTGAATTTCACCCCCCCGCCTATAACCGAGTGAGTCCCTATCAAAATGTCTATCTTGCCCGAAGCCAGGTCGTCGAGGACCTTCTTTTTCTCAGCCGCTTTCAGGCGGCCCGTCAAAAGGGCGAACCTGACTCCCAGGCCTTTGAGAAATTTTTCAAAAGTGAGAAAATGCTGCTCGGCCAGTATTTCGGTCGGGGCGGCGAACACGCTCTGCCCCCCGTTCTCGGCCGCCAGAAGCATAGCGCTGAGCGCGACCACGGTTTTACCGGAACCCACATCCCCTTCCAGCAGGCGGGCCATAGGGGTGGCGGACTGCATATCGGCGAATATCTCGTTTATAGCGCGGGCCTGGCCGGCCGTAAAGCTGAAGCCCAGGTTCTCCCGGAAAGGCGTGAGCAGGCTCTTCTTTATTTCATAAGAGAATCCTTTGCGCACGCTGCGGGTCTGGCGCCTTTTTATGGCCCAGGCCAGAGCGAGCAGCAGCAGCTCCTCATAGATGAATCGGCGCCGGGCCTGGACCAGCTCAAAATTGTTCTCGGGGAAATGTATGGCCCTGGCCGCCAGGTCGCGGGCGGCCAGCCCCCGGCGCGCGGCCAGCCCGGCAGGCAGAAAATCACCCACGCCTTCGGCCCCGGCCTTTACCGCCTCGTAAACGGCTTCGCGCATAAATCTTGCGTTCAGGCCCCCCGTGAGAGGATACACGGGAACGATGCGGCCCACATGAATCCTGAGGGCGCGGATATCGTCATCAGGGTAATATTCGTCCGCTCTCAGCCGGCTGAGGAAAAGGGGGTCTTCGGGGGTTCCGGTTATCCAGACAGTGCGGCCCTCTTTCAGATCTTTTTTCAGCAGTGCGAATACGTCGAAACGGGGATTATGCCGCTTAAAAAAACTGGCCTCGGCCTCTCCGTACCGCGTCTCTACTATGACCTTGAAAATGCGCAGGCGGCCCGAGGTATAAAGATCCCGCACTGTCTTTATCCTGCCCTTTATAACCGGAGAGGCCTCCAGGAGAGACGAAAGCTCCCTTTTGTCCCGCAGCCTGCGGTCTTCCCACTTACGGGGGAAATAAAAAAGCAGGTCGTCGAGCGTCTCTATACCGAGGCGCCCGAACAGCTCCGCTTTTTTAGGGCCTACGCCTTTGAGGAATTGAATTGAAGTCATTTAAGAAACCGGAAATAGAGAATCGGGTCGCCGCCTGGCGCGGGCCTTTTGCCGCCCGCCGTTCCTCCGGGTCTATCTCCTCCTGGAATATTTTAGAAAATTAGCGGGGTCAGCGGGCGGAATATCGTCGGGAATCCCCGCTTTTATTTCTTGAAGTTGTTTTGAGCCGCAGTTGAGCGATTCCTGAACGGCCTTTGTTATACTTTAAGTGCAGGAGCAAGCTCTTTAAAAACAGGTCGTTTGCAGGATAAATCCGGAACGACACAACAGATCTCCAGCGCTGCACGGTGCGCCCCCCTAACCCAACCCCCAAGACTCGGGGCCTTCGGGCTCCGTGCTCTATGCATCTGCAGCGCTGGCTAATTTATAGCCCCGCCGGACAACAGCAACACTCCCCCATCAGGCTTTTGTAAGGCTAAAATACGGCAGGCGGGGCGCTTTTTAACCAAAAAGCCAGTCTTGAACGTTTCTTGAACGCCTTTTGTTATAATTTTTAAGCAGTATAGTTCTTTACAAACAGATCCCCAGCGCTGTACGGTGCGCCCCCCTAACCCAAACCCCCAAGACTCGGGGCCTTCGGGCTCCGTGCTCTATGCATCTGCAGCGCTGGCTTAATTTATCCCGAATCCTGCACCGCAGGTTCCCCGCGATAGCGGGGCGAGGACCAAGCGCTATGCGCGCCGCGTCCGAGAGGGTGTATATCGCGCTGGAAGCGGCCCCGCCATGCGGGGAAAAAGTTTCAACAGAAACTTTTCGATTAAAGCCCCGCCGGGCAGCATCAAATAAGTCTCCTTAGTAAGTCCAACCGCAAATCACCACGAATGTTCCGGCGGGGCGCTTTTTGGCCCTGTATTTAAAAGTGCGGAGCAAACCTGCTATTCCGGCGGGATCCGGCCATTCCACCCAGCCTCCCTTATGTCGCCCCCTTTCCCGGCGGCCCACTATTTACTGGAAAGTATTATATAATCACTTTTATGAAACAGCGAGCCCTCATTGCGGACGATGACGCGGACCTCCTGGCTATTCTAAAGCGCTACCTGGAGAACCACGGGCTCGAGACCGCGCTGGCCGCTGACGGCGTAAAAGCGCTGGCTCTTGCCTCCTCAACCAAGCCCGACATTATCATTACCGACGTGGACATGCCTCTCATGGACGGGTTTACCCTTTGCCGCAGGATAAAAGAATCCAAAACCCTCAGGGGCATCCCGCTCATAATCATGTCCGGCAAGAAAGTTTCCGAGGCGGATATGGTATCCGGCTACAATTTCGGCGCTGATGATTATGTGATAAAGCCTTTTTCCTATCCGCTGCTGATAGCAAAGATAAAAGCCGTAATCCGCCGCAGAGAAAAAAAGCCGCAAAAGCCGCCGGTTCTTAAAAAAGGCGGCCTTGAACTTAATCTTGAGGGCAGGACAGCCAAGCTTAAGGGAAAAGTGCTGAAACTTACCTCCAAGGAACTGGACCTGCTCGCCGCCCTGGTCTCAAATCCGGGACGCGTGCTCAGCTTGACCGGCCTGCTTGAATCCGTATGGGGGTATAACACCGCCGACTACAATAACCCGCACACCGTAGAAGTACATATCTCCAACCTGCGTAAAAAGACCGGGACTTTCTCTAAACGCATAATAGCCGTCCCCGGGCACGGCTATAAATTCGAATAATGCCCAAAAGCCATCCCAAAAGCCCGGAAGCGCGCATCTCAAGGGAAGTCCTGCATGATTTTCTGCTCGCTGCAGGCTCTCCCGACAATCAGGACGCTTTCCTGCGCAGAATACTGAATATCCTTTCCAGGCAGGACGCCCTGGGCGCGGCCGCCGCTTTGGCCGTAGCGCTGCCCCGGGGAGAAAACCCCGCTTCCCTGACGGCATCCCTTAATTTCACAAAAAAAGAACTGCAGCGGCTTTCAGCTATTAACAGTGTCCCCTATAAATGGCCGGAAAATATTTTATGGGCCCCCATACAATGCGGGCCCCTTAAAGGTTGCCTGCTGGCCCGTCTTTCCTCTCCAGATTCACGCGGGGCCGCCGCAGAACTTCTTGAAACAGCCGCGGCAGTAATATCCGGCCGCCTGGCCCAGGAAAATCGGGAAGCTCAGCTTATCCGGGAACGGGATATAGCAGACTCAATCTCCCATCTCGAAGAACTCTACCTGGCTTTTCCTTCTATTTCGATAGAAGAAATTTCGAGAACCGTGCTTGACGAAGCAAGACGCCTCACCGGAAGCGCTTTCGGCTTTGCCGGCTATATAGACACTGCCACCGGCTTTCTTTGCGTTCCGTCCGCCTCCGGGCGGGCCGGCAGAGCGGCCCGCGGAAACAAGAGAGAACTGCTATTCAAGGAATTTGCCGGGCTCTGGGGGTGGGTGCTCAGGAATAAAAAGCCGCTGCTTACCAACTCCGCAGGCTCCGACCCGCGGGCCAAGGGCCTGCCGGGCTGGCATGTAAGGATCAGCCGGTTTGCGGCGGCGCCTGCCATTTCCGGAAACAAGCTTTTGGGCATTATAGCCCTGGCCAACCCGCCCGGGGCCTATCCTCCGGCCGCCCTCGACACCGTAAAAAAGCTGGCGCGGATATACGCCCTGATGCTGCACCACAAGCTCTCTGAGAAGCAGATGCAGGCCGACGACAGCAAGAACAAGTCGCTGCTGGACTCCTCGCTTGACATGATTTTCAACCTGACCGTGAAAGGAGAACTGACCTATGTCAGCCGGGCGATAAAGAACTACGGCTATTCCCCGGAAGAAGTCCTGGGGAAAAGCCTTATAAGCTTCGTCCACCCCGCAGACCGGGAGCGGATAATCAAGATTTTCCTGTCCGCCTTGAAAAAAGGGTCCTCTCTGCCGCAGGTAAGCTACCGCCTGCGCAAAAAAGACGGCTCCTTTATTTTGATAGAACAAAAAACCTCGGTTCTTCCGCGCGCCGGCAGCGCGCCTCTTATAACCGGCGTGCTGCGCGATATTACCGAGTACCGCCAGGCCCAGGAAAAGCTGGCCGAGACCGAGAAAAAGCACAGAACACTTTTCGAGAACGCCCAGGCCGCGATCATCATTGCGGACGCCGCTACCGGCACGATACTGGACGTAAACAAAAACGCCGAAAAGCTCACCGGCTGGACGCGCCGGGAACTTATAGGCATGAACCGGCTGAAGATACACCCCGGCGAGTCCTCCGCCTTTTATCTTAAGCAGTTCAAAACCCACTCCCGCAAAGGCCAGGCCGTATCCGAGGAAGCGGAGATTCTCCGCAAAGACGGCTCCGTCATACACACAAGACTGAGTTCATCAAAACTTAAACTGGGTGACAGGGAGGTCATGCAGGGGATATTTCTTGACATGACCGGACAGCGCCGGGCCGAATTGCTGGTCCGGAACATAGTGGAAATGAATCCGATGTCGATACAGATAGTGGACAAAAAAGGGTACACACTTACTTCAAACCCGGCACATACCCGCCTGTTCGGCTCGGTTCCGCCCCCGGACTACTCTATTTTTGAGGACCGGCAGTTAAAGAAACAGGGTTTCGGACCCTTACTAACCCGCATTAAAAAAGGTGAAACAGTCAATTTCCCCGACACTTCTTACAATGTCCATAAGTTCAACCCCGGCCTGCCGGACCGCCCGGTCTGGCTGAGGACAGTTGTATTCCCTCTCAAGGACAGCGCCGGCAAGCCTGAACGCTTCGTGATAATGCATGAGGACATTACCGCCCGGAAGCAGGCTGAATTGGCTATCCGCGACGGGGAGGAAAATTATAAACGGCTGGTAGAGAACCTTGGAAAAAAATATTTCTTTTACCAGCACGATACCAATGGCATATTCAGTTACTTAAGCCCCTCAATAAAAGGCTGCCTGGGTTATACCGTAGAAGAGTTCATGGCCCACTTCAGCAAATACCTCACCGAAAGCCCCCTCAACAAAGATGTTCTAAAGCACACCGCCCTCTGCATCCGCGGAATACAGCAGCCGCCTTACGAGGTAGAGATCTACCACAAAAACGGGTCCACGCATCTGCTTGAAGTTACAGAAACACCGCTGAGAGGATTAAACGGGGAAGTTACGGGAGTGGAAGGCCTCGCCCATGACATCACCGAGCAGAAGCTTAAAGAAAAAGAGGTGAAGGAATCCGAAACGCGGTATAAAGCGCTGTTCGCGGGCATAGCGACCGGAATACTCGTCGCGGACTCGAAAACCAAAACATTCCTGTACGCGAACCCGGCCATGTGCCGGATGCTGGGCTACACGGAAAAGGAGTTCACGGGCCTGGGCGTTCACGACATTCATCCCAAAAAATATTTGCCGCATGTACTATCAGAATTTGAGGCCCAGGCGCGGGGAGAAAAGAAAATAGCCCTGGACCTCCCCTGCCTCCGCAAAAACGGAACCGTAATATGGGTTAATATACTTACCGCATCGCTTTTCCTGGACGGCCGTGACTGCCAAGTGGGGCAATTCACGGATATCACCGAAAGCAAGCGCCTCGCGAATATCCTCAGCGAAAGCGAAGAAAAATACCGCACACTTTTTGAAACCTCGCGCGACGCGCTTATGATCCTTGAGCCCCCCCGCTGGAAATTCGCCCAGGCTAACGAGGCCACGCTTAATCTTTTCGGAGCCCCCGAGGAATCCGATTTCCTGAAGCTTACCCCATGGGACATCTCCCCTAAAAAGCAGCCGGACGGCCGGATTTCCGCGAAGAAAGCTAAAAAGGCGCTGGGGATTGCCTTAAAAACCGGCTCTCATTCCTTCGAGTGGGAACATAAACGCCTTTACGGCCCCGTATTCTCTTCCGAGGTCCTGCTGACGCGGGTACAGATCGGCGGAAAACCCTTCATCCAATCCTGCGTGCGGGATATAAGCGCAAGAAAGAGAATAGAGGAACTGCTGCGCCAGAGCGAACTGCGCCAGCAGCTGGCGATGTCCCAGATAAACGGAATTCTCTGGGTACTGGATAGAACCCTGAGGTTTACCCTCTCCAGGGGGCAGGGCCTGACCGCACTCGGACTTAAACCCGACCAGATAGTGGGAATGACGCTGGAGGAATTCATGGGCCGGGCAGGCCCTGGGGACCAGTCCCTGAACGCGCATTACAGCGCGCTTCGCGGCAAGAACGTGAATTATGAAGTGAGAATAAGCAATATCGACTTCAGCGTGATCCTGTCTCCCTTAAGAGACAAGAAGAATAAAATTATCGGAGTCGTCGGCCTGGGGCTGAATATTACCGATAAAAAAAGAATGGAGAGGCTGTTGAAGGAGAACCAGGAAACCCTGAGCAAGATCTTTGAAACCACTACGGACGGGATGTACATTAAAGATCTCAGCGGCATCTATACAATAGCAAACAGCGCTTTCGCCAGGCTCTTTAACAAGAAACCCAAAGAAATTCAGGGTGTCTCGGACAGACAACTTTTATCGCCGGAAGACGCTGCCGACGCCGAAAAAGAGGACTCGGAGATGCTGAAGAGCGGAAAAACTCTGAACTTCACCAGGACCAGGACCCTCCCCGCGGGAACCCGCTATTTCAACACTATCAAGACCCCGATCCGCAACCTTCAGGGAAAAATCACCGGGGTTCTGGGGATATCCCGCGATATAACCTCGCTTAAGAAGATGGAAACTGAACTGGCCCTTACCCGGGCGGCCGAGGCCGTAGGCAAGGTGGCCAGGCCCATAGCGCATGACTTTAACAATGCCCTGGCCGCAATAAACGGCTACGCTACCCTGATAGACGAGGACCTGGCGGCCTCCAGCCCGATCAAAACCGAGATTTCGCGGATAATAGAAGCGGGCAAGCGCGCGGCGGAACTGACCTCCAAGTTCCAGGACTTCGCCCGCAACCCTAAAATAGACGAAGAAAACAAATAAACACTGCTGCTTAAAGGCGACCATGGCTAAAATACTGATAATTGACGACGATGGAATTGTACGCGATGCCCTCACCGTTTTCCTTTCCCGGGCGGGGCATGAGGTTTCTACCGCGGCCGACGGCGGCAACGGCGTGCAGGTCTTCAAAAATGTCCTGCCGGACCTTGTGATCCTGGACAGGGACCTTCCCGTGCTCTCCGGCTCCGGGGTTTTTGAAAAAATAAGAGCCGTCTCCCCCCGGGTCCCGGTAATAATACTGACCGGCTTCACCGCCCCGGAAGAGGCGGAAGTCTATATTAAGCACGGCGCGGCTTCATTCCTCTCCAAAGGGGACGGGCTGTCAAACGTACTGACGGAAGTAGAGCGCCTCCTAGGCATTAGCCCTAAACATAAAGCGTTTACCGGCAATACCGGGGCAGCCCCCCAGGCCGCTGACGAAGTAAAAACAAGAGGACCCCTCATACTTATAGCTGATGACGATGAATCCATACACCAGGTACTTTCCCGCTACCTGACCTGGGCCGGATACAGGGTCGTCGGCGCCATGGATGGCGAGACGGCGCTGAGACTTGCCCGTGAGCAAAGGCCCGATATAGTACTTCTGGATATTTCTATGCCTAAAAAGAACGGTCTGGAGGTTTTGCGGGAGCTGGTGGAGGACCTGCCTGAAACCGGGTTCATGATGATAACCGGAAATGAGGATGAGGAAATAGCAAAATCCTGTCTGGAAATCGGGGCCTTTGATTATATTCCAAAACCGATGAATCTGGAAAACCTGGGCAAGATAATAAAAGCACGCCTGCTGACTCAGTAAACCCGGCGCTGCAAATAAAGAACCCCCCGCTGTCTCAGCGGGGGGTTCTTTGCCGCCCGGGCGGTCAGAGCTCTGCCTTAATTTCCTGCGCTATCGCGGCCAGATCCGCGGTTTCCCGCCTGGAGAATTTCAGTCCCGCCAGGAATTCCTCCCCGGCAAGCCCCATAAGGGCCGCTATCACCGCCAGCCTTTCCCTGGAGCCCCTGTACTTAAGGACAGCCGGGCCGTAAGCGAAAGCGGGATGGATAAAAGAATCAGCGCCCAGCGCCCCGAGCTCCCGCAGCGCCGGCAGAGGGTCGGCCTCGGCCAGGATTTTTACCAGTTCATTGCGCAGCCTTTCCCGCGAAAGCAGGCCGGGGAAACCGGACTTTACCGCGCTCCGCGCCAGTTCGCCGGTTTTAGCCTCCAGGCTCCAGCCGAACCGGCCGCAGAAGCGCGCGGCCCGGAAAATGCGGGTGGGATCGTCCTCGAAACTTTTTTCATGCAGTACGCGCAAGGTTTTGGACTCGATAGCTTCAAGCCCCTTATAAGGATCGGTCAGCCCGAAACTTCCCGGAGCGTCCAGCCGCACCGCCATAGCGTTACAGGTGAAATCGCGCCGCTTTAAGTCCTCCTCAACGGAGGCGGCCGCTGTAACCGAAGGCAGAGCCGCCGGCCTGGCATAGGTTTCGCTGCGGAAGCTGGCGAAATCCAGCCGCCGGCCTTCCGACGAAAAGAATCTGACGGTCAGGAAAGACCCGAACTTCTGGTGCCGGCCGCCGTACTCCCTTTCCATTCCTTCAACTAAAGGCTGCGGATCCCCGTCCAGCAGGAAATCTATATCCTCGCTCGGGCGGCCCAGGGCCCAATCCCGCGCGCAGCCGCCCACGGCATAAAGACGCAGCCCGGCCTCCGAAGCCAGCCCGGCGGCTTTTTCAAGCAGAGGCAGGTCGTTAAGCGGGCGCAGATCCATCAGTTTTTTATAAAAGGGATGCCCTCGTCTTTAAGGGAACCCAGGACTTCGAGAAGTTTTTTAAGGCGCGGCAAGGCGTCGTTCCTGGCGTACAGGGCCTCGGCGGCCTTAACTGCGGCTGCCCGGCCGGTGAGCCCCGCCTGCATAGGCAGGGAAAAAAGAATATTCAGCTCGCGCGCCATAGCGGGCTTTACCGGCTTAAGGTGGAGGCCGTCTTCCCTGGCCATGAACTCCATGACCTCGGTTTCTTCCTCCCTGTCGCGGTCATTCTCGAGCAGCGCGGACAAAGGCCCCAGCCCGAAAAGGTAAAGCGGCTCCCCGGATATGCCCTGGCCGCCGGCCAAAGTCGCGCGCACCGGCTCAAAATCCGCGCTCAGCCGCCCTATCCATTTTTCCTTTTCAGCTTCGTAGCTTTCCGGCATTACAAAAGCGAGGATATCCTTGGGCGGGTCTATATAGAGGAAGGGCTCTTCGTGCTGGATCATAGCCGAACATTTAGGGCACATAAGCAGGTCGAACTCTCCGCTGAGTATAAGTTCCTTCACGTCCCGGTCGCGGTCCCCCCGGACAACTGTCCAGAAATCGGCGTCGAAACTTTCGCCGCAAGCGGTGCACTCTACTCTGAATATTCCTTTTGTAGCCATAAAATATCACTGCCGCGTCAATATTTAGGACCGGGCTAACCGGCGGCCTACAGGCCCACCTCTTTATTGAACGCTTCTATAAGCCTGTCATACTCAATGACCTGCTCGAAGGTCTCATCCCAGAAGGCCGGTTCCCAGAGGAGGCGCAGCTCATCCGAGGTGCGGCCCTGCTGCTCTACCCAGGTGAAGTACTTCAGATTATGAACGGCCTTACGGTCTGCATAAGTGAGTTCCTTCATGTAATCGGTGGTGCAGCCCAGCAGGCGGCGCTCGAAGTCTATCAGCGCGCTCTCGCGGGTATACTTGCCCAGCTGCGCGTCCAGTTCCTTCAGGCGGGAGCCGTAGAGCTCCATAGAATCGGTGAACACGGTAAGTATCACGTCATCCTTGCCCATTTCAAAATGCCTGGCGGTCTTGATAGCGCTGAGCATGTTAGAGATGCCGGAAAAGCCCAGCAGCGAGAGTTTCGCTATTACATCCTTCTTTACTCCGTACCCGGCCAGAACTTTTTTCCCCGCGGGCTCGTTGAAAAGACGGGCTATCCGCACGCAGGCTTCGTCGTCAATGGCCGTGACCACATCCGTGTTCCTGACATTGTGCACCCAGGGGATATGCTTGTCGCCTATGCCCTCTATGCGGTGCTCCCCGAAACCGTTATTGAGTATAGTGGGGCACTGGAGAGCCTCGGAGGCCGTTATCCTCATGCCCGGGAATTTCTTCTTAAGGTAGTCTCCTGCTCCGATAGTTCCGGCCGAACCGGTGGCGGAAGTGAAGGCGGCCAGGCGGCTTTTGGGACCCTTTATGGCGTTAAAAGCTTCCTCAAGAGCCGAGCCGGTCACATGGTAATGCCAGGCAGGGTTGCCGAATTCTTCAAACTGGTTGAAGATCACGCAGTCTTTGCGGGTCTTCTTTATCTCCCAGCACTTGTCGTAGATCTCTTTAACGTTGGATTCCGTGCCGGGAGTAGCTATAACCTCGGAGCCTATCTTCCGCAGCCAGTCAAAGCGTTCCTTGCTCATACCCTCCGGCAATATGGCCACCGGAGTGGTCCCTAAGAGCTTGGAATCGAAGGCGCCGCCGCGGCAGTAATTGCCCGTGGAGGGCCAGACGGCTTTCTGTGCCTGGGCGTCAAATTGCCCGGTAACCAGCCGGGGGGCCAGGCAGCCGAAAGCGGCGCCGACTTTATGGGCGCCGGTGGGAAAGTATTTTCCGACTATGCCTATAACTCTGGCGCCAATCCCGGTTATTTCCCTGGGTATCTCGAGAAAATTCACATCGCCGAACAAGCCGGTTTTGGGGTCATTATGCCAGTTTATCCTGAAAAGATTGACGGGGTCTATATCCCAGAGCCCAACGGGCTTCAGCGCTTTTTTTATCTTTGCGGGGGTGCGCGAGGGGTCCTTCATCTGGGCAAAAGTGGGAATAACTATCCCGCGCGCCCTGCAGAGCGCCGCGTTCTTTTTTACTATCGCGGAATTTATTTTAAGCTTAGCCATTGAAGTCCCTCCGTTAATCTTCGCGAAAATCTTAACTTATTATACAAATAAAAATCCTGACGCTTCTTTTCCGGGACAGCCCGGATTTTCCGGCAGCGCGTTCGGACCAGACCCTGCGGAGCAGGAAGGCGCAGCCAACCGCTTAACCGACATTCACGTTCTTGCCTACCCAGACAAAGCCGGAAGGCAGCACTATGCACCGGCATTTGTCGCTCAGGATGGAGTCTTTATCCGGCATAATATTGACGATGCCGTTGGTCCAGCAAACATACCCGATATGCTCTTTCTCCAGCCACTCATACACCCGGGGCCCTACTCGCGGCATAATACTCCAGACCACCGCGTTCTCCCACGGGATCTCATTAGCGTCCGAAGAATATTTAAACTCAGGAATCTTCTGTCCAAACGAATCCATATTTTCTCCTTTACCCCTGTGTACCGCGGGCGGCGGAACGGCTGGGTTAGCAAAACCCCGTCGGAGGCCCGAGCTCGCGTAAGCGCGAGGGCCGAGACCGGGAAGCGCGCGCACGGTGTGCGCGACGCTGTTTTTGCGCTCCGGCCGTTCCGGCGCACGCCAGCGCGTTTTGCGTTTCGCCCCCGCCGACAGGCCCTAAAACTTTTTCAGACCGCGGACTGTACCCCGAATTCTGTCCGGCCCCTTGCGGGACCTGGAGGACCATTTATCTGTTGCGGCCCACTCTGCGCCTCCCCCCGGAGGGGGACGGACGGGCTATCCAGGCGCAACTTTGGCCTTGCTTCAGGAGGGGCTTGCCCTGCCCCGCCGGTCGCCCGGCGGGCGGTGCGCTCTTACCGCACCTTTTCACCCTTACCCTTGCGGGCGGTATATTCTCTGTGGCGCTGTCCGTAGACGGGGGATATTGCCCCCGCCTCCCGGCCTATGCCGCGCACATATAATGCTGCGCGGTTTGAACCGGCACCCTGCCCTGTGAAGTTCGGAAGTTCCTCCCTCCCACTTGCGTGAAAGAGCGGCCCTCCGTCCGCGATCTGAAAATTGTTAAAGCCCAACGCGCCGGGGCGGCGGCTTAAAAAAGCCGGGGCTGCTTTCCCGCAGCGTTTTCTTTTGCCAGCGTCTTATCCACCCCGGCCGGCGCGTGGCGGGCATTATCCAGGATCTGGTTTACCAGCCTGTCGGCTTCCTTGTTTTTAGCGCGGGGAATATGAGAAAGAGAAACCTTTTTAAAGCCCGAGGCGGTTTTTTTGATTTCCGCCATGATACCGGCGAGAGTTTCGTCCTTTATGCGGTACTCGCCGCCGTACTGGCGCACAAGCAACTCGGAATCAGAAAACACCTCCAGCTCATCCGCTCCCAGCCTGGCGGCCGCCTGTAGAGCCAGCCTCAAGCCGTGATACTCCGCAAAATTATTAGTGCAGCGGCCCAGGTATTTACCTTCTTCCCGCAATATCTCGCCCTCAGAGTCGAAGAATACCGCGGCGCAGGCCCCGAGGCCAGGATTCCCGCGGGACCCTCCGTCCACGCAGATCTTCAGTTTCTTTTCTTTTTTCATCTATTGAACCCCGCAATAATAGACAATCCCCGAACCGAACTCTCAGACCTGCGGCTGGGCGGGAGGCACGCTCTGCGCCAGGTCGGGATAAACCGTTTTCTCAAGGTACATCAGGCGGCGGCAGTCCTGACAGACGGCAAAAACGCCGGTCTTCTTGATATCCAGCGTCTTCTGGGGGGTGAGGCTCATATGGCAGCCGCCGCAGGAGAATTTCCCGGTTTCAGGGTCCTCGTGGACCACGGCCACAGCGAGGCCGTTTTTATTGACGCGGATGTTCTCGTATTTATCCAGCAATTCAGGATTCAGGGCCGCCGCGGCAGCCTCCCTTTTTATTTTTTCCGCCTCCAGGGAAGCGGCCAGGCTTTTTGCGGAGGCTTCCAGCGCCGAAACCTCGGAACGCATAGCCTCCTCCATTTTCTTAACCTCGGCCTGTATTTCCTTGTCCTGCGCCGAGGCCTTGTCTATTTCTTCCAGCAGGAAAAGCACCCCGGTTTCAAGCTCGTCCTTGTTCTTCTTATCGTTCTCTATCTCCGTCAGCAGGGCCTTGAAAACGTTATTGTCCTTGACCAGATTCAGCTCGCGCTGATGCTTGCGAATTCCCTCTTCAGCTTCGGCTATCTTAAGCTCGGAATCCTTCTTTTTTACCTGCAGCGCTGTCAGGGCCTCCCTGGCGGCGCTCATAGAATTCTTTTTTTTCTCAAAAGCCGCGTTAAGGTCCGCTATCTTAACGGGAATCCCGGCGACGTCCGCCTTCATTGCGTCTATCCAGGCGTCTTTCTTCTGAAGTTCAACCAGCGCCTTAACCTCTATCGTGTGAATTATTTCCATATATTTTTATGCCCCCGTTCCAGCTGCCGCAATCCCGGGAAAACAGCTAACCGGTCATTCAGATTCGCCTTTGACGTTCTTAAGGATAGCAATAGCGGCGCGGCTGCGGTTAAGGGTGTACAGATGCAGGCCCGGTGCGCCGCCCTTCAGCAGCCCGGCCCCTTGTTCGGAAGCGTAGTCCACGCTGAACCTGAACATCCCGTCTTTATCCCCGCCCCAGCGCTCTATCCCCTTGCGGAGCGCAGCAGGAACGCTTACCTTCATCATTTCAGTAAAATTCTGCATCTGCTTGTAGCCGGTTATCGGCATAAGCCCCGGAAGAATGGGGACGGTTATCCCGGCGGCGGAGGTCTTTTCCAGAAACCTGAAGTAAAAAGAGTTGTCAAAGAAAAGCTGGGTTATCAGGTATTGCGCTCCCGCGGCTATCTTCTCTTTAAGACGGGAAATATCCTCGTCCAGGGTAGGGGCCTCCGGATGCTTCTCGGGGTAGCAGGCGCCCCCTATCGAAAAATCCCCGGTTGCCGCCAGGTCGGCGGTCAGCTGGGAAGCATAAGAATAATCCCTGCGGGGAGAAAGCCCGTCGAGGTTATGAATATCCCCGCGCAGCGCCAGGACATTGCGGATCCCCAGGACCTTAAGCCGGGAACAGATCTCGCTGATTTCGGAGCGCGTATGCGCTACGCAGGTCAAATGCGCCACAACCTCCAGCCCGAGTTCGGCTTTAAGCACCCCGGACAGCGCTACTGTGCGGTACGGCAGGGTTCCGCTTGAGGAATTGGTAACCGAAACAAAGTCGGGAGCCAGTTTCTTCAGCTCGCGGGCGGCTTCAAAAAGCCTCGCGGAGTCGGCCTCCGTCTTCGGCGGGTAAAATTCTAAAGAAAAAACCTTCCCCCCCGCTTTAAGACGCTCCGTGACTTTCATTATTTGGGGAACCTCATCCGGGACGGCGGCCAGTAAGTGAACCAGGCCTTTCCTTTTATAAGGGTTTCCGGCACAGCGCCCCAATAGCGGGAATCGCAGGAGCGGTCCCGGTTGTCGCCCATCACCATATACTGCCCGTCAGGCACTACCACCGGCCCGAAATTATCCCTGATATACTCGGAGAACATCTTTCCGAGCATGCGGTTTTGCCAGTAGGTCTGGTAGTCTTTCTGGTCTATTTTTTCGGTAGCTTTAGGGTAACGATAACCGTCCAGGTACTGCGCAAACGGCTCCTCTCCGGCAGAGGCCCCGTTGACGTAAAGCTGGCCGTTCTTCACCTCTATAGTATCCCCGGGCATCCCCACAACCCTCTTGATGAAATCCTTTCCGTACTGGCTGCCTCCGCATTGGAATTCGCGGGGGTCAGAAGACGGGAACTGGAACACTATTATGTCCCCTTTCTCCACCTTGTTGAACTTGAGTATCTTGGTCCTGGTATAAGGAATGCGGAACCCGTAGACGAACTTGTTGACGAACAAATGGTCTCCGATCAGGAAAGTCTTCTCCATGGAACCGGAAGGGATCTTGAAAGCCTGAACGAAAAGATACATTACCACGGAAGCGAGCAGCACGGCCGAGAATACCGTCTCGGACCATTCCATGTCGTCTTTTATGGAAGTATTTATCCCGTCTTTAACCGGGGTCTTTTTGTACAGGCTCCGCCAGTACGCGTAAGCGGCGCCGGCCAGGCCGGCAAGGGCGCCGTAAGAGAGCTGCCTTGCGCTGAACAGCATGGCCGTCACAACGTCCCCGCGCCGGTTATCGAGGCTTACGGTCAGCAGCACCATCGCGGTAAAAGAGATCAGCGCCGCAAAAAAAGCGTGCCAGCCCCGGGTGAATCCGGAGTCGTGCCTGAATTTGCCTTTCTCCTTGAAATAATGAGACAGGGACAAATGCGCCCCCATCAGTATCCCTATCCAAAAAAGTTTCTCTTCCATTAGTTGTTCTCCATTAGATGATACGGCACAATCAGGTCGTTCCGGGATTAGAGGACTGGAAGACCGGAGGATTAGCCAAAATAAGCCCTTTATCCCCCTTCTCTCCAGTCCTCCAGTCCGCTACCTATCCTGGCTGATCTTCAAAAGCGACATGAACGCTTCCTGCGGGATCTCAACGGACCCCAGCAGTTTCATCTTGCGCTTGCCTTCCTTCTGGGCTTCGAGCAGTTTGCGCTTTCGCGTAATATCGCCGCCGTAACACTTGGCCAGCACGTCTTTGCGGATAGCCCCTATGGTTTCCCTGGCTATGATCTTGCCGCCCACCTGCGCCTGTACGGCTATTTCGAACATGTGGCGCGGGATAAGCTCTTTAAGTTTTTCGCAGAGGATCCTGGCATTATGAAGCGCCTTGGCGCGGTGCACTATAAAAGAAAGGGCGTCCACCGTCTCGGCGTGCAGCAGGATCTCTATCTTGACCATGTCCGAAGACCTGTATTCATACGGCTCATAGTCGAAAGAGGCGTAGCCCCTGGAGACGGACTTGAGCCTGTCGTAGAAATCCAGGATGATCTCGCTCAGCGGAAGGTAGTACTCCACTATCACCCTCGTGGTGGAAATGTACTCTATCTTTATATGCTCACCGCGCTTTTCCTTGAGGAGGTTCATAATACCCTCCATATAAGGCAGCGGCGCGATAATATTGGCCAGGACGTACGGCTCTTTAATGTCCATTACGTCGCCGTAATGAGGAAAGTCGGCGGGATTGGTGACTTCCACGTACTTATCTTCTTTGCCGCCGTGCTTGCTCTTGGCCAGCACTTTGTAGATAACGTTAGGGTTGGTGGCGATAAGCGGGATATTGAACTCCCGCTCTATGCGCTCGCGTATAATGTCAAGGTGAAGCAGGCCCATAAAGCCCAGGCGGAACCCGAAGCCCAGCGCCTTGGAGGTCTCGCCCTGGAAATTAAAGGAGGAATCCGTCAGGTTCAGCTTCTCTATGGCCGCCTTGAGCGCGGTATAGTCCGTGGTGCTTACCGGGTAGAAACCGGCGAAGACTACCGGGTTGACTTCTTTATAACCGGATAACGGGGCGTCTATCTTTACTCCCTTTTCAAAAAGAGTGTCCCCCATCTTGATCTCGTGGATATCCCTTATACCGGCTATTATATAGCCAACCTCTCCGGTGTTTATAGAGCCGGACTTCACCAGCTTGGGGGTAAGATAGCCTACTTCCTCCACTTTGTAAGTGGCGCCGCTGGAGTGGAAAGAAACATACTTGCCGGCGGAGATGGAGCCGTCCACGACGCGGGTATAAATGATGACGCCCTTATAGACGTCATAAAACGAGTCGAAGACCAGCGCCCTCAGAGGCCGCTCGGCCGTGCCGGCCGGGGCCGGGATTTCTTTTATTACCCGCTCGAGAACTTCGCGGACGCCGCGGCCGTCCTTCGCGCTTATGCGTGAGGTGTCCACCGGGTTCCTGAGCACCTCCCAGATCTGCTCCTCGGTTGCGTCCGGGTTGGAGTGCTCCAGGTCTATCTTGTTCATGACCGGTATTATGGCCAGCCCGAGAGACTGGGCCAGGTGCGCGTGCGCCAGGGTCTGCGCCTCTACTCCCTGCGAAGCGTCCACCAGCAATATAGCGCCCTCGCAGGCGGCCATAGCGCGGGAAACCTCGTAGGAAAAGTCCACATGCCCGGGCGTATCAATGAGGTTCAGAACATATTCTTCTCCGTCATCGGCGGTATAGAGCATCCGCACGGCTTTTGCCTTAATAGTTATTCCGCGCTCCCGCTCCAGCTCCATCCCGTCCAAAAACTGCGCCTTCATCTGACGGTCGGGGATGGTGTTGGTAAGCTGTATAAACCGGTCCGCCAGCGTTGATTTGCCGTGGTCGATATGGGCGATAATACTAAAATTCCTGATGTTCATAAGGTTTGTGGTCGGGAATCGGGAATCGCAGAGCGAAGTTCTTAACTCTAAAATCCTGTTATTTTCTTTGATTCCTGATTTTTGATCCTCGATTCCCGATTCTCGATTTCTTTATTTCACCTCTTCTTCGACGAGCCTCCGTATTTCTTCCGAGGCCGGCAGGCTCAGGGCCCGCTGCGCTATCCCGGAGAATTTCTCAAAACTCATGGTCCGGATGGAATGCTTGGAGCGCAAATACATCTTGGCGGGCACTGAGAGTATGTCTACTCCCATCCCCACCAGCAGCGGTATGGCAAAAGGATCGGAAGCCATCTCGCCGCAGACGCTTACCGGCTTTCCTTTCTTATGCGCCGTCTGCACCACCAGGTTTATGAGGCGCAGGACCGCCGGGTGGAAAGGCTCATAGAGCTCCGAGACGTACTGGTTTATGCGGTCTACCGCCAGGGTATACTGCACCAGGTCATTGGTTCCTATGGAAACAAAGTCTATCTCCCCCAGCAGCGAGTCCAGTATTATCGCGGCAGCGGGGATCTCCACCATGATTCCGAATTCGGGATCTTTCTTTACCGCAAACCCCTCTTCGGCCAGCTCGGTTTTTACGTCCTGGGCAACTTTCTTAACCGTCATCAGCTCGTCCACGGAGGACAGCATGGGGATCATTATCTTTATCGTCCCCAGGGTATTAGCTTTATAGATAGCGCGCAGCTGGGTCTTGAGCAGCTCGGGGTACTTGATAAAAAGGCGTATGCCGCGGAACCCCATAAAAGGGTTGCGTTCGTCTTTCAGCCCCTTTATGCCGAGCTGCGTAGCGCGGTCCCCGCCTATATCGGCGGTGCGGATGGTGAGCGGCAGGTGGAGCGCGGCTTTTACCACGGAAGAATAGGCCTTGAACTGCTCCTCCTCCGAGGGAACGGAGTCGCGGTTCATATAAAGGAACTCGGTGCGGTAAAGCCCCACGCCCTCGGCTTTCACGGCGGCCAGCTCGGGAGCGTCCTCCGCGGAATCGAGATTGACCATCAGGCTGATCTTGTGGCCGTCGTGGGTCGTAGCCGGCAGGCCCTTAAGGCGGTGAAAGAAATGCTCCTGCTTCTGCAGCTCTTCCTTGCGCGCTTTGTACTTCTCAATTATCTCGGGGGAAGGGGAAATTATGACCATTCCCTGCTCGCCGTCCACCACCAGGGTGTCGCCGCTAATAATCTGGCGGCTGATGTCGGAAAGACCGACCACCGCGGGAATGCCCATGCTCTGGGCGAAGATAGCGGTGTGGCTGGACTTGGAGCCCAGGTCCATGCAGAAACCCAGAACCTTGTTGGACTCGCGGATATGCAGCGTGTCCGAGGGATAAAGGTTATGCGCTACGATGATCACCGGCTCCTTAAGGTCTTTAAGCGAGGTCTTCTCGCTGTTGACCAGGTTGGAAATTATTTTTTTGCCCACGTCGAAAACGTCGTGCTTCCGCTCATGAAAGAACTCGTCGTCTATTTTCTCGAACTGTTCCTCCGCCTTGTCCAGGATCTCGGAAAGCGCGAATTCGGCGTTCATCGCCTTGGACATTATCAGCTTGGGAACCTCCTTGGTTATAAGGGGGTCTTGGAGTATCAGGTGATGGGCGTCTATCAGTTTGGCGTGCTGCTTGCCCAGCACGTTAAGGATCTTAGTGCGGATGACGTCCAGGTCCAGCTTGGTCTTATCCAGCGCTTCCTTGAAGCGCTTGACCTCCGCCTTAAGTTTTTCCGGCGCTATCTCTTTCTGTTCGATAAGGATGTTCTCTTCCTTAACGATATGTGCCTTGCCTATAGCTATACCCAGGCTTGCCGGCACTCCTTTTTTTATAAGCATAAATCACTCCGTTCAATGCGAATAAGCGTGAATATTCTACGCTGACGCAGGTCCGATTAAAATCTCCGCTCAATAGACGCTGCCTGACCCGCCCCGCCTTGCGGCTGAGCCTAGTCTTCCTCGAACTTGCGGTCAAATAAATCCACTATGGCGGCAACGGCCTCTGCTTCGTCCTTGCCCTTGGCCGTAACTTCTATAACGCTGCCCTTGCCGGCGGCCAGGGTCATTATGCCCATGATGCTCTTGGCGTTGACCTCCATGCCGTCCTTCGTCAGTTTTATATCACAGATAAAGCGCGAAGAAGTATTGGCTATCATGCCCGCGGGCCGGGCATGTATGCCCAGTTCATTGCTTATGGTTATGTTTCGTTTGATCATATATATAGCCTGAAAGGCCGCATTCCGAAGACGCTGAAAAGCAGCACTGAAAAAGCCAGAACCAGGCCGGCCGCGAAGAAAACAGACTTGCCCAGAGCCCTTGTTATGCGGTGCAGCGCCAGCACGCCTACGGGCAGCGCTATCCTTAAAAAAACATCCCCGGGTCTGCCGGAATTATAATTGAGCGCAGCCAGCATGCCGAAAGCGGTCAGGGCGATGGCCACCGACATCAGGAACCCGGCCGTGCTGAGCACGCGTATCAGCCTGGGCCAGTTAGCGCTGTCGAGCCCGCAGGAAGCCGAACCGCCGCAAACATATCCGGACTTCAGTCCGTACCAGCGCCAGTGAACGGCGAAAGCCGAGTAAAAAACTATCCCTGCCACGGGTCCTGCCATAAGGAGCCAGACCGACACTTTCGTGTTCAGGCCGGTAAAAAGCCAGCCGTAGAAACCGCCGGCGGCCCAGACCAGCAGGCAGACCTGGGCCGTCATCGGCTTAAGCCTGCCCCAGAAAATCCTGTCGCCTATAGAGGCGAAACTTGAAGCCAGGGCCTGCTTAACACCCGGCATGGTCTTAAGGCAGGCCTCCTGGTCGGGGCCAGCCGCGGCTTTCTCCTCTATACTGGCCACATTGCCCAGCACAAAAGAGGCCATATAAGGCTGCGTGTTAAAGATCTGCAGATGCCTGAGCATTGCGGCCTTGAGTTTAGCCCGGTCCGGATAGATCTTCTCAAGCGCCGGCTGCAGGCAAAAAGCAAAACCGAGGTTCTGGAACCTCTCGTAGTTCCAGCCCGCCTGTATAAAAAACGACCTCAAGAACATTTTAAAAAACATAATAAATCAAATCTCTGTCTTCGCCGCCTCTTCTCCGGTTCCCGATTCCCGATCACCTTTTCTTGTATATCTGCGTCCTGAACCTGAAATAGAGGCCGCTGAGTCCCAGCCACGGCATAAGAGAATAAGCGAAATCCGTGCCCGGGTAAAGCCGGCTCAGGCCCGGAAGATAAGAAATGCAGGCAGCCAGTGCCGCCCAGGCCAGGACATAAGCACCCATGACGGCGTTCTCTATCAGCATGGCCTTGACCAGCCAGCGCCTTAAAAAAATATCTCCGGCCGCAACCTGCGCTTCAATGACTGCGTTCCAGGGCGACCGCGAAGCCCGGAGCTGGTACTCAATATACGAGTAAGACCTTCCCGCCGCCAGGCCCAGAAAGAAAGAAAGCGAAGGAGCCAGTCCGCCCGCGGAATGAGCGAGCACGCCCACAGCCGCCGCGGCCGTGCCGTTGGGAGGAACCACTCCTCCCACCGGGATAAAATCTATATAAAGCAGCTCGAGCAAGATCCCCAGGCGGGCGCCCTCCAGCGGACAGCCGTTCAGCCAGCCCAGCAGGGGCCCGACAAAAGCCGGGCGGGACAGGAGGAACTGGCCGGCCTGAACCGCGTCCAGGCCCAGCAGGCCGGAAAGCGCGGCCGAGAGAACCGTCTTGATTACTGTAATCACAACCGGCTGCCCCCGCTAGGACGGAGACTGCCGGGCAAAACCCCGGCGGCCCGGCCCGCTACAGCCGCGGCAGGACGCGAAGAATGAAATGCAGAATCGGAGATAAGTATTTTTCCTGAGCTCATTTAAATTCTATTTTGCGCTTCTTTGCGGCCGGGACCGCCGCCCTAAGCTATCGCTTCCATCAAGTCCAGCGGGGGATCCGAAGGAACGCCCCTGCCTTCTATAGTTATTCCCGCCGCGGAAAGAGTTTTAAGGGCCGCGCAATCCTCATCGTTAAGGAAAATAGCCTTACCTATGGAAAGGTTCTTGCCGGCTGAGTAATGCATCCCGCCGATATTGAGAGCGGGGATCCTGAAACCTTTCTCTACCAGGGCGACGGTTTCGGTCAGGCCCGGCAGGAGAAGCAGGACCTTCCGCCCGGACTTCTCCGCCTCGGGAAGATAGGAAACAGCCTCCTGCACCGTCATTATCTTCAGGTCCACATCCTCCGGGGTAGCGAAGCGCATGATGGCGCGGCGCATCTCGTCGCCGGCTATCTCGTCGGAAACCACGGCCAGTTCCTCGGCCCGCAGGTGCGGGACCCAGCCCTCCACCACCTGGCCGTGCACCAGCCTGTCGTCAACCCTGTAAAGAATAATCATCCTAAAAATCCCTCATTTCTTCAGCAGGAGGCTTTTAACCTCGCAGATCGCCTTGCGGCCGTCTTCAATTATTTTGGCCGTCAGGCGATCGAAGTCCAGAGTTCCCCGGTAGGAGAACGCCGAAGTCATCATATTTATGTTCACTCCGCAGATGACCGCGCTTTTCTGTATATCTTTAGCTATCGGAAGAACCACGTTCATCGGGGTTCCGCCCGGCATGTCTATCAGAAAGATCAAGCCGTCTTCGGAGCGCATTTCGTCTATAGCTGCGGCCGCCGCCTCTTTAACGCGCTCCAGGGTCATGCGCGCCGAGATAGAGACGTTCTTCAGTCCCTCGGTCTGCACGCCGACTATGCCTTCGGCGGCCTCAATAAGATAGGCGCCGAATTCTCCGTGGGTAATCACGATTATGTTGATCATAAAAAGGACGCTGGGGCGCTGATACGACGGCCATCGGGTTTATCACTTTCTGATATCTCTGTGGTGCTCCGAAACAGAAAAACCGCCGGCGGCCAGGATCCTGGCTATCTCCCCCGCCGTATAAACGCTGCGGTGGCGGCCGCCTGTGCAGCCTATGGCTATGGTAAGGTAGGACTTCCCCTCCTTGATGTAAAGAGGCAGCAGCGCTTTTATCTGTTCCGTATAGCTCTTGAGGAATTTTTTAAAACCCGGCTTGTCGCTGAGGTAGCGGCCCACCGACGCGTCGAGTCCGGTTTTGGCCTTAAGGGAAGGCACATAATAGGGATTCGGAAGGAACCGCACGTCCATAACGATGTCGGCGTCCAGCGGCATACCGTACTTGAAACCGAACGAGATCACCGAAAGTTTCATTTCCGCGGTTCGCTTAAGCTCGAGCGTTCCCGAAATGGTTTCCTTCAGTTCGCCCAGGGTCAGCTTGGTGGTATCTATCACTTTATTGGCGCGGGCCTTGAGGTCGCAGAGTATGGAGCGCTCCTCCTTCACCGCGGCGGCGATATTCTTGCCCAGGGGATGGCGGTGGCGGGTCTCCGAGAAACGCTGCATCAGCACGGAGTCCGAAGCGTCGAGGAAAATTATCTTGTAGTCCAGGCCGAGCTTGCCCAGATTGTCGAGAGTGCGGATGAAATCCTTGAAGAAGCGGCCTTCCCTGATGTCTATCCCGAGGGCGACGTTCTTAAGGTAATGCCTGTCCGCGATGAGCCCCGCGAACTGCGGGATAAGGGTTACCGGCAGATTGTCTATACAGTAAAACCCCAGGTCCTCGAAAGATTTAAGGGCCTGGCTTTTGCCGGCGCCGGACATCCCGGTGATTATAAATATCTTGCCTTTGATCTTTTTAGCGGGCATGCTACCTTTTCCCCATCTCGCGGATAAGGCTTTCGTTGAACTTTTTGGCTACAAAATAGCCCTGGTTCTTGAGGCGCTGGTTAAGCGCGGCCACCTCTATAAGCACGGCCAGGTTACGGCCGGGAGTGACCGGCAGGCGCAGGGAAGACACCGGAACTTCAAGTATCTGCACTTCGGCCGTAGCCAGCCCGGTGCGGTCATAGGTCCCGAGCGTGCCGGAGGACACGCTTTCGAGCTTCACGTGCATCTCTATCAGAGACTGGTCCATGGTGGAGCCGATGCCGAAGAGCAGCTCCACGTCTATGATGCCCAGACCGCGGACTTCCATGTAATGCTTGATATTCTTAGGGGAATTGCCCACCAGCATGTAGCCTATGCGGCGCTTGACTTCCACCACATCGTCGGCTATCAGGATATGTCCGCGCTTCAGCAGCTCGAGCGCGCACTCCG
>MNUR01000002.1:0-99 GCA_001871115.1 Elusimicrobia bacterium CG1_02_56_21
AGCTTCCGCCCGTAGCGCTGTTCGAACGCTCCTCCTACCAGCAAGGCGAGCGCGCGCGGGTTCTGATAGGCGCGGCCGCGCTGAAGGGTGTAAAGTATT
>MNUR01000002.1:112-44354 GCA_001871115.1 Elusimicrobia bacterium CG1_02_56_21
CGGCAACTATGTGCTTTCTTCAGGCATGCTGCGGGAGGGCGGGCTTTCGCTGCTCAGTTTTAAAGTGGGCCGCGCGCACCGGGGCGGGTTCGGGCTCCGCTGGTTCGGCGCCGGAGATTTCAAGGTGTATTCAGCCATGGACGAAGCTGATGTCCCGCTGAAGGACAAGGCGCTTTCACTTTCGATGAAATATGAAAAGGAACTGGCCCCGGGGCAGAAAGCCTATTGGCGGCTGAAAGCGAAAGACCATGCCGGCAGGCCGGCCTCCGGCGAAGCGATGATAAAGATCTTCGACCGCTCCCTTGAATATTACGGCAAAGATTCCGGGTTCTGGGGGGACAGCCTTTACCCTAAAAGGCCGGCCGCGCGGGAAGGGCACGGCTCTCTTTTTACCCCTTACGCTATAGGTTTGCCCGTGCGCACCGGCGTCATCCAGCGGATGCTGGAGGCGTTCCGCGGCAGGACGGCGGAAGAAAAAATGGCTTCGCTCAGGATAGGTTCCTCCCGGCTTTACGGCGGCTATCCGGGGGCAGGCGGTTACGCGGCGAAAAGCCTGATGTTCGAAGGAGAGAGCATGGCCAGGGAGCTTGCTGAGAGCGATTCTTCCAATATGGCCATGGCGGTTCCACAAAGCGTCCCGCGCTCGAACGACAAAGAGGATGTTTCCGAAAAAAAGATCAGGAACTCGATTGCGCTGTCCGAAGCCGCTCCGGCCGAAGTTAAAGTGCGCAAAGACTTCTCCGAGACGGCCTATTACAACCCGCAGCTGAAAGTGGTCAAAGGCTCCGGCAGGTTTTCTTTCACCGTACCCGAGAGGCTGACCTCCTGGAAAATAAGTTCTTATCTGCTTACCCGGAGCGCCCGCCGCGGCTCCTTTAGCGCCGGGACCGTTACAAAAAAAGACCTGATGGTGCGGCTGGATATCCCCCGGTTCTTCCGCGAGGGAGACCGCTCCAGGCTTACCGCGGTGCTTACCAATGACACGAAAGGAGTACTTTCCGGGGAAGTGGCCCTTTTAATTACCCTGGACGGGAATCCCGCCCAGGAAGGCTTCGGCGTTAAAGAACCGTCCCGGGCTTTTTCTATCAAGCCGAACGGGACCGTCCCGGTCTACTGGGACATTGAGGCGCCCCGCGGCACGGCCGCCTACAAAATCCGGGCCGTAGCCAGGGCCGGACAGCTCTCCGACGCTCAGGAAAACGACCTGCCTGTGCTGCCTTCCCGGGAGCGGCTGATCGCTTCAGGCGTGGCGGCGCTGGACGGGAATTCCTCTAAAACCTTCAGGCTGGAGGAGCTGGAAGAGAAAGACTCCACCCGCCGGGTGGAATCGCTGCACGTAGAGATACAGCCGCAGCTCATACTTACCGTCATCAACAGCCTGCCCTATTTGGTGCATTATCCTCATGAATGCACCGAGCAGCTGCTGAACCGTTATGTGCCGCTGGCTATTGCCAACAGCTTCTACCGGAAATACCCGGAGCTGAGCGCTTCCGTGGCAAAGATCCCCAAGCGCTCAACGATCACCCCGGAATGGGAGCGCGATAATCCGGCGCGGATGATGACCCTTATGGAATCCCCCTGGGAACAGCAGTCGAAGGGCCGGAAGACCAGCCAGCCCATAGTGGATATGCTGGACCCTGAAGTTGTGGACCGCGAAAAAGAGGAAGCCCTCTCAAAACTTAAAGCTTACCAGAACCCGGACGGCTCGTTCCCGTGGTTCCCCGGCGGGCATCCCAACCTGTATATGACGCTGTATGTTCTGGAAGGGCTGGCCGAGGCCTCCCGCTACGGGGTGGAGATACCGGAAGGTATGGCTAAAAAGGCGCTCTCCTACGCACTGGCTGAGATCCCTTCCCATCTGAAGCCTGAGGAAGACCAGGCCTCCCTGGTGCTTTACGCGGGCTATGTAGCCACTTCTTTCCCTTCGTCGTGGCGGGAAAGTAAAACGGCCCTTACTTACGCCAAGGCCTGGGTCGATTACGCGGACAAGCACTCTAACGCGATGACGGCTTTCGGTAAAGCTTACGCGGCCTATGTTTATCTCCGCCTGGGAGAGAAGGCAAAGGCCGAAAGTTACCTGGACCGCGCTATGGACGGAGCCCGCACGGACGATATAGCGGGAGTTTACTGGAGCCCGGAAAAGATCTCCTGGCTCTGGTATAACGACACCGTGGAGAAGCACGCCTTTATCCTCAGGACCCTGCTGGCCGTGCGCCCCGGGGATGCCAGAATAGCCGGGATGGTGCGCTGGCTGCTGTTCAACCGGAAGGCTAATGAGTGGAAATCCACCAAAGCTTCGGCGGCCGCTATCTACTCCCTGCTCGACGTGATGAAGGCTAAAGGCGCCCTGGATAAGCCGGAGAGCTTCAGCCTTAAATGGGGGGAGATCTCTGAAAAGACCGAGCTCAAGCCTTTTGACTGGGTGGCGAAGCCGCTGCGCTGGTCCAAATACGGGGCCGGGATTGGCAAGGACGACCTTGCTCCTTTTATAGAGAAGAAAGGCCCCGGGCTGGCTTTCGCATCCTTTACCGGCATTTACACTACGGATAAAACCGTGAAGGAATCTCCCGCGGGGATGATGAACGTTTCACGAAAATATTTCCTGAGGGAGAAGGACGGGGCTGATTATTCTCTTAAGCCTCTTTCGGACGGGGCTACCGTAGCCGTCGGCGACCAGATAGAGGTGCATCTTACGGTGAAAACGCGCAGCCGTTTCGAATATGTTTATCTGAAAGACCCCAAGCCCGCCGGCTTCGAAGCGGAAACGCTCAACAGCGGCTGGAAATGGGACCAGCTGGGGCGCTATGAGGAACCTAAGGATTCTCTGACCAACTTCTTCATGGAGCGGCTGCCGCACGGCGAATACGTGCTGAAGTACCGCCTGCGCCCGACTACGCCCGGAACCTTCAAGGCCGGGGGAGCGGTGATCCAGTCCATGTACGCCCCGGAGTTCGCCGCGCATTCCTCCGGCATGACCCTGAGGGTGAAGTAAGGAGCGGGCAACGGAGTTTATTTCCGGCGGCCTGCCATGCGGGCCGGAACGCAAAACGCGTTCGGCCACACCGTGGCCTCACTCCGTGTTCGCCCGCCGCGCAACGGTTCCCGAAGCTATGCTAGTGCCGTATCAAAGGGCTATGCCCCTCAGACGGCCATCTTCCAGGGTCCGGGGAGCAATACCCCCGCCAGCCCCTAGACCGGGCTTAGATAGAAAAATATGTGGCTTAAAAACGGCGGAAGGTGAAGGTGTTGGCCGAGCCGGAGCCCAGGATCCTGAAAAGAAGGAAGAAGGCCAGCGCGCCGGCTATCATCAGGGGTATGCCCAGTATGGCGCCTATGACAGTAGAGGTGAGCAGGGCGCCTACGGTGAACAGGCCCAGGCCCAGGACGGCCAGGCCGCCGGCGGCCAGTATTTTCAGGCGGGTAAGCAGGCCCGGCTTCTGCGGAGGGTTGCCGCGCCGGGGCTCTTCCCTGCGCGGGGGAACGCTCCCGGGGCTGATCAATTCCGGCTCTATGCATTCTGTTGTAGCGGGCAACCGCTTGTCTGTCATAGTTCTATTGTATCAAAGCTATGGCGCTGCCGGAACCCGGGCTGCCCCGGGGCCGGTTATTTTGTAATAAATCCGCAAAACGGCTGATATATAATATATAGGCGGGCAATCGCCTGCGAACGCAGTTCAGGAGAACAGGAAAGTATGAAAAAACCCCCCCTGGCAGTAATAAGCGCGACAGCCGCGCTGTTCGGTCTTTTTGTCTTTTGCGCTCCCGCGAGGGCGGCGGACGGCTCCCGGGCCAATGCCCTGCTGGTAGTGCCTTCTGACCGGACGGCCTTTGACAAGAAATTCCAGAATTTCCTGGTTGCTAACGGGGCTAAGCTTCTTCACTCCCACCCGCCCAGCGTTTTTATAGGCTATATACCGCGGGAGCTGGACAAAGAACTGAAGGACAAGTTCGGTGCGCTGGTTTACCGCGACAGGGTGGACGACTGGAGTTCTTTCGCCCGCTACGGCGAGAGCGCGGTCTTCGCCGTGAATGCCTGGAACAAGCGCTTTGTGGAAGACCCGCCCGAGGCGCCGCTGGTAGTAAGCACCAAGGTGCAGAGAGCGGGCAGGAAGGGCGACGCGCTCAGACTTACCTGGAACGAGGTTATGAAGGCTAATGCGTACAGGCTTCAGATCAGCCCGGAGCAGGACTTCGGAGTTGTGATCCTCGATACGGTTCTCGCAAGAAACGATTACCGCCTGGTTCCCGCTTTCTGGAAGGACGGGGTTTATTACTGGCGCGTGGCCGGTATCCTCACGCTTAATACCGGGGAAACCAAGGAAGGTGTTTTTTCCGGGATCTACTCTTTTGCGGTCTCGAAGCCGGCGCGCGCGCCCGGTCCTAAATTAGGAGCCCCTCCGCTTCCCGCTAAAAGCCGGTTCAAAGGCAGGCCCCTTTCCTGGGCCTCCCCGGTGGCTTTCAAGTATTACCGGATGCAGCTTTCAGAAACAGCCGATTTTGAAACCCCTGTCCTGGATGTTTTCACCGATACCTGCACGTATAAATTGTCGGGCCTGCCCATAAAAAGGAATACGCCTTACTATATGCGGGTAATGGGCTCGGACGGAGCTATTCCCGGGGAGTGGTCCGGGGTTTCTGAAGTTGTTATTGAGCCTCCCGGCCCTATCCTCAGGGATTCCCGCAGGCTCCGCAGGAGAAGCAAGTAAATTTGGATGAGTTTTGCCCTGTAAGGCATATGAAAATAATATACACAGCCGCAGCCTTCTTACTGGTACTTTCCTGCCCTATGCGGGCGGCCGCCGCCGCTTACGGGGCCGGCTTTTATGATACCAGCGAATACTTCATGGGCAAGGTTGCGGTCAACGTTATTTTCGTGGAGAGCGACGGCTCTATTGACGTGCGGACCGAAACCAACGGCTGGTCTGATTACAAAAAGAACCAGGTCATGGTGGGAGTACAGAACGCTATGAGCTGGTGGGAGGGGATAACGGCGGGCGCTAATCTGAGCTTTGTCTACAATAATACCACCGTGACTACCGGTTATGAACCCATAAACCGCGCAAGCACAGAAGAAGAACTCTGGATAATGCAGGTCATGGGCAAGCTGGGTTATACCGAGCCCGATTACGGCGACAGGGTATTTCACTACAATAACGACATGCGGGCGGCAAATTCCGCCGACTGGTCTTTTACCGTGTTTATGGCGGACAGTCAGCAGGACGCGGACGGGGAATTCCCGGACGGAGCTTTCGCTTACGCCTATATAGGCGGGCCGTTCATGGTGATGACCTACAATAACGACAGTTACGGCATAGCCGACCTGGACGCCGTGGCGGCGCATGAAACCGGCCATATTTTTTACGCCCTGGACGAATACGCCGCCTCCGGCTGCGCCACCACTGACAGCGCGGGGTACCGGAATATCACTAATACCAACTGCGAGACCGGCGGAACCAGTTTTGCCTGCATCATGCGCGGCGACACCCCGCCTTATGACAGTAATTCTATCTGCGAGCATACTAAGCACATGCTTGGCTGGACCGACATAAATTCAAATTCAATACTGGACCTGATAGACCTGCCCCCGACTACGGTACTCAACGCTTTCACTCCAGACCCTACCAGCAATACTTCACCGGTCTATTACGGGATGGCCCATTCCACAGCCGCTTACCCTAATATAAACACCTACGACTTTTCAGTCGCCAGGACGCCCGCGAATATAACCATAAACCGCATAGCTTCGGTCGAGTATAAAATTGATTCCGGCTCCTGGCTTCCGGCCTCGCCCCGCGACGGGGCTTTTGACCAGAACGTTGACAGTTTTACCTTTACTGCCGCCTTGCCGTCCGGCTCTACTTATGTCATATCCGCGCGGGCCAGGGATATCTTCGGCGCTTATGACGCCACTCCCGCTACCGACAGTCTTACCGTAGACTCCGGTCAGCCGCAGGATATTCTTTATATTAACGACGGGACCGGCAGCGACGAGGATTATACCAGGTCCCTCACTACGCTTTCCGCCAACTGGGGGACTTCCTGGCATTCAAGCGGTATCAACCGGTACGAATACGCCATAGGGACAACCCCCGGCGCCGTAAATACCGTCGGCTGGACCTCCGTCGGTACGGCGCTGAGCGTGACCAAAACAGGGCTGTCCCTTTCTGAAGGCGTAAATTATTATTTTTCCGTAGTCGCGTATTCCAACGCCGCGACGGTATCCGGAACTACTACTTCCGACGGGATAAAGGCGGACACTATCAGTCCTACGGCTAAAGTACAGCTAACTTCGGCTGTTCCGGTTAAAACCGGGTCTTTCACCGCTAAGCTGATCGTTACCGAGGCTAATGCGGTCTCCGGAACCCCGCAGCTGGGCTTTGCCGCGTCAAACGGATTCCTGGTCCCGCTTACAATGTCTTACCTGGTGGATTCTACCTGGACCGCCTCAGGCTATATTGAATCCTACCATTCGACCGGAACCGCGGCCTTCTATTTCAGCGCGGCCGATATGGCCGGCAATACGGGCGCGACCGTAACTTCCGGCGGAACTTTTTCTATCAGCCCCTCCCTGACGGGCGGCTCCAGCGGCACGGTTTCAAACAGCGACGGAAATTCCGTGCTGATTACTTCCGGCTCTTATACCGGCACCCTGTTCGTTTCTATTTCAACAGTGCCTGCCGGGACTATCTCGGGGGCGGACGGCGCTTCTCCTGATTCCAAAAAAGTCTTTTCCAGGGACCTGGCCAGGGAGTTCTCCGCAAGGGACGGCGCAGGGAACCCCGTTACTACCTTCCTGACCCCGCTTACAATAACAATGTCTTATCCCGACGCTGATAATGACGGCCGGATAGATATGGACCTTCTGAGGGAATCTACAGCCTGGATCTATTACCTGGACCCCGCTCTCGGCAGGTGGACTCCCCTGCCGGGGGTTACCCGCAATGCCGCGGCGAATACTCTGTCCGCCGAGCTTACTCATTTTTCCGTTTATTCGGTCAGGGCCGCCGGCTCCACAGCCGCCGATATAAGTTCTCTGCGCGCCTATCCTAATCCCTGCGATTTCCGCACGGTAGCTTCTCTCACTATCGACGGAATCCCGGCCGACGCCGCAGAGCCCCGGGTGTATATTTACAACGAGGCGGGGGAACTGGTCCGCTCGCTTGCGCCGGGGGACGGGATAAACGGGCTGAACGCGGCTTCCTGGGACGGGCTCCTTGAGGGCGGGGCAAAGGCGGCCAGCGGACTTTATATTTACCTGGTCAGAACTTCGAATTACGGAAAAGGGAGCGGTAAGTTCTTTATATTATGGTAAAAAAAGCCGCCGCGATCTTTATCCTGCTGCTCTCCGCCCAGCCCGCCGGGGCCGGGGGGGGCGGGGACGCTTTGCCCTTTTTAAAGCTGGATACCGGGGCCCGGGGCGCGGCGCTTGCCGGGGCTTATTGCGCCTCCGGAGACGACGCGCTGAGCGTGTTTTACAATCCGGCCGGGACGGCGCTGGTAAATAAGAAAGAAATACTTCTGGGCCATAATGAGTGGCTTGAGGGGATCCGTAATGAGACCGCAGCTTATGTGCACCCGCTCGGCCCGGGCCTCACTCTTTTTGCCGGGATTAACGCGCTTTTCAGCGGCAGTATGGCCAAATACGACCCGGTGGGCGACGATATAGGGACTTTCAGTTCCATGGAAGGGTCTTATTCAGCGGGACTTTCAGGGCCTCTCGGCAACGGTTTTTACGGGGGCGCGGCGCTTAAGGCCCTTTCCCAGCACGCGGCGGGCAGGAAGGCCATGGCCTGGGCCGGGGACGCCGGGATACTGAAAGAGAGCGGAGACTGGAAGTTCGGGATTTCCGGCGCGAATTTCGGCGGCCGGCTTAAATTCGCTACGAGCAGCTTTCCTCTGCCTTTAATTTTAAGAGCCGGAGTTTCCCGCGGGTTCCATGAAGATTTTACGGTTTCGGCGGAAGGCGTTAAAGCCGGCAGGTCCGCGGGAACCGCCGCGCTCGGGGCCGAGGGCCGCCTCCAGGCCGGGCCTAAGGAATATTTTTTCCTGCGGGCCGGTTATAAGACCGGGCGCAGCCGCTTCGCCGGTCCCGGCTTTACCGCAGGGGTGGGCCTTACCAGCGCCGATTTCCGCCTTGATTACGCATTCGCCCCTTACGGGGACCTCGGCGACGCGCACAGGATAACAGTGGCTTTAGGGTTCGGGGCCGCGCGCCCGGAAAAGATAACCCGCTACAGCGGCCTGCCGCCCAGCCGCGAGAAGCTCCGGGAATACGAACCCCCTAAAAAGACGGATACCAGGACAAAGGCGCAGAAGAAGAAAGATAATAAAAAAGCCAGCGAAGTCTATTTTATGTGGTAGGTGGGGTAAGCAATTCCAGCCAGAGCCCGGCCGTTTTTGCCAGGTCGAAGTCGCGAGCCCGCCGGGAACCCGCCGAAGAATAGCTTCTCAGCGCTGCCGGGGCCGAGAGCATTTCGGAGAGCTTTGCAGTCCAGGCCAGTTCAGCCTGCTCCGGCGGGGCGCCTGCGGGCTGCCTGTTTCCGGAGAGAACAGGCATCAGCAGGCCGTAAGCGGCGTGTTCGGGAGCCAGGGCGCGGCCGGCCAGGGAGGTCCCCGGGGCGAGCAGCTCCCTCGGCCCGGAGGCGCAGTCAGCGGACGCTACGGGCGTCCCGCAGGCCATGGCCTCCAGCAGAGCGTTGGGGAAACCTTCCCAGAGGGAGGTGAAAGCGAACAGGCGGGCTCTCGAGATAAACTGGTAAGGATTTTCGCGGAAGCCGGCAAAATAAACGTCGGCGTCGGGAGGCGGCAGGCCGGGGCCGGTAAAAGTTATAAGGCCTAGCTTTGCCGAGAGTTTAAGCAGGTAGCCCTGCAGTTCGCCCTCTCCGAGCAGAACGAGCGCCGCCGCAGGCAGAGTTTTTTTAAGTTCTTTGAAAATTCTGAGCAGATGCCAGTGCCCTTTTGCTGCGGTCAGCCTGCCGCCCGCGGCGATAACCGGCCTTTCGAAGACCGGGGCCCAGCCTGCGGGAAGAGGTTCTGGCGCCAGTGCGCCTATGCCGGAACAGTCGCAGCCATTGTGTATCACGCGTATTTTTCCGGCAGGAACGGCAAAGCTGCCGGCCAGGTCTTTTTTAACGCCCGAGGAATTGGCTACTACCAGCGAGGCCTCGGGATAATAACGGCGGATAAGCGGGCGCATAAGGGCGCCGCGCAAACCGGAAAATTCTCCCGAAGGGCTGGTCCGTTCGCAGATGACGGCCCTGTGCCCGGTGCGCCTGGCGGCCAGGATATTTACGATATTGGCCCGCTCCATAAATGACAGAACCGTATCTCCCGGCCCGGTAAGCGCGGCCAGCCGGCGCGCGTAAAGAGGTATCGAGGCGGTTTTGAGCAGGGAGCTGGTGGCCGAAGAATGGCCGGAAAGAGTTTTTATTTTGGAGGCGCCGGAGGCCTGGAGTATTTCATTCTCCAGTAAGATGAGCCCTTCATGGGGGAGCACCCGGGCCAGCGCCGCAAATTGTTTTTCCGCTCCGCCGCGGAACAGGGAATTTATTAGGAGTTTAAGGCCCATAGGGAAATTCTAGAATATTTTCAGGGACTGTGCCTTTAAAGCGGCGGGAGTATTGTGTAAAATAGAAACAACCGGATTCCGCTGGGAACTCCGGCAAAAAGGGGGGGGGAGACATGTATTATTTACTTTTAGCGCTGCTTGCAGCCGCGGTTCCTGCCGCGGCCGAGCCGCCTGTTACGCTTACCGGCCACAGTAAAGCCGTGGAAGCCGTGGCTTTTTCGCCCGACGGCAAATACCTGGCTTCGGCAGGTCTTGATTTTAGCGTGGCGCTCTGGACCGTCAAGACCGGCAAGGTCAGGAAAGTGATGGTCGGGCATAAAGACTCGGTCTGGGGAGTTTCATTTTCAGAGGACGGGGATTACCTGGCTTCGGCGGACAGTAAGAATATCGAGATCTGGAAGGTCCCCTCCGGAAAGACCTATAAGAGCCTGACCGGGCAGAACTACGGTCTTTACAGTCTCGCATTTTCTCCCGGGGGGGAATATCTGGCCGCCGGCGGCTATGGCGGGATAGGCGTCTGGACTTTTCCCGAGTGTGAAGTCTATAGAGCTATGAGGGGCAAGGTCGGGAGCGTTAATTCTATTTCGGTGCTGGGCGGCGGTAATTACGTGGTTTCAGCGAACAGCGACGGAACCATTGCGGTCTGGAATACCAACAGCGGAAAAATAACAAAACAGATCAGCGCCCATGCAGAAGGCGTCAGGGGAGTGGCGGTTTCCCCGGGCGGGGTTTATGCGGTTTCCGGCGGCCTGGACGGGCTTATTAAAGTCTGGCGTCTCTCGGACGGAATGATGGTCAGTTCTTTTGCCGCGCATGCCGGCGGAGTCAGGGCCGTCGCAATTTCCCCGGACGGCAAAAGCATAGCCAGCGGCGGCATGGATAACCTCGTTAAGGTATGGTCTCTGCCCGGCCCGGATAAAAGCCCGCTTAAAGAATTTAAAGGGCATACCGGCAGCGTAGAGGCTCTTGATTTTTCCCGGGACGGGGGGCTGATCGCTTCGGGCTCCAAGGATAATACTGTCAAGATCTGGAAGCTCAGGTAGCTCCGGGGGGCAACTAAAAGGGCGTCCGCCAAAGCGGACGCCCTTTTGTTTAGCGGCCGGCGGAGGTTACAGGAGGAAGCCCGCAATGGTCCCGGTCATAAAGCAGGCCAGGGAGCCTGCCAGCACGGCGTAGAGGCCGAGTTTGGCCAGGTCGTGGCGGCGCTCCGGGGCTATCCCTCCGATGCCGCCGATCTGTATGGCTATAGAAAGGAAATTGGAGAATCCGCACAGCGCGTAGGAAGCGATCACTATGGAGCGCTCGCTCATTACCCCCGGGTTGGCTTTGAGATAGGTCGCCATGTTAAAGTAGGCCACGAACTCGTTTAAGACGGTTTTCTGTCCCATCCAGTTAGCTACCTGCTGAACCTCGTTGGCGGGAACTCCCATCACCCAGGCCAGCGGGGTGAAGACCCATCCGAAGATCATTTCCAGGGTAAGCTGGGGATAGCCGGCGAAGCCTCCTATATACCCGGTCAAAAAATTGGCCAGAGCGAGTATAGCCATGAAGGCCACGAGGCAGCCGCCTACGTTAAGCGCGAGCTGCAGGCCCACCGTGGCCCCGTTGGCGGCCGCGTCAATTATATTGGCGTCGGTTATTTCCAGCTCCATTTTAACTATACCTTTGGTTTCCGGCTCCTCGGTTTCCGGCACGAGGATCTTAGCCATTACGAGCGCTGCCGGAGCGGACATTATGGACGCGGCGAGCAGGTGGCCGGCGATATTGGGCAGGATGCCCATTAAAATTCCTACATAGGCCGCCATTACGCCGCCGGCTATGGTGGCCATGCCGCCTGTCATTACCGCCATCAGCTCGGAATTAGTCATGCTTGCTATGTAAGGCCTGATAACCAGCGGGGCCTCGGTCTGACCCACGAAGATATTGGCGCTGGCGGAAAGGGACTCCGCCCCGGAAGTCCCCATGAACTTTGCCATTATTTTAGCGAAGAGCAGCACTATTTTCTGCATGATGCCGAGGTAGTACATGACGGCCATCAGAGAGGAGAAAAAGATTATGGTGGGCAGGACCTGGAAGGCGAACAGGAAACCGAGAGATTCGTTGTTTACCAGGCTGCCGAACAGGAACTTGGCGCCTTCATCCGAAAAGGAGAGCAGTTTGATTACCGCGTCATTGAGGGACTGGAATATCCGGCGGCCCAAAGGTAGTTTTAAGATCAGTACGGCGAAGGTTATCTGGAGCAGGGTCCCGGTAGCTACCGTTTTGTAATTTATGGCTTTGCGGTTCTTGCTGAAGAGCCAGGCTATGCCCAGAAGTACGAACATTCCCAAAAGGCTGATTATGCGAGGCGACATGGGGACTCCTGTTGTTTATCCGTGTCTGTATTTGAGTCTAATTATACAATAAAAAATTATCAGTACGCCCCGCGCACCTTGCCGGTCACGGCCGAGAGAGAGAGGAAATAGAGCGGCTCACCGGTGGCGGGGTTTTTCCAGGAGGCGGAGTCGTTGGATTCGTCCCTGTTGTCACCGAGAACGAAGATATGTCCCGGGGGCACGGTAAAGGGCCCCAGGTTGTCGCCCGCGAGAGCTTCTCCCGGGCGGGCGTAATAGGCGTACCTTTCGTATCGGGGTTCGCCGTTGAGGTAGACTTTCTTGGACTTCAGCTCGATAGTGTCTCCGGCGGCGGCTATTATTCTTTTTACGGATTCGTGAGCCTCGCCCACCGGGGATTTGAAAGAGATTATTTCGCCGCGGCGCGGTGACCGCAGGCGGTAGGTAACTTTGTCGAGCACAAGGTGGTCGCCTTTGACAAGCGTCGGGGCCATCGAGTTGCTTGCGATGTAGATAGGTTCAGCCACCCGGCTTCTTACGGCCAGTACTCCGGCTGCCGTGAGGATAATGATAATGCCGGTGCGCAAAGGTTTCATTATCTGGGAAGTTCTACCGGGAGTTTCCCGGCGGGGGATAATTGTCCGGTAAGGACTTCTCCGGCCGCCGCCATGGAAGGGGCCGTCATTCCGTAAAGCGCTATCGCGCCGTCGGCATCCGGGTAGGCGGGAATGTCGTAAGGGTTCATAAGGCTGAGCAGGACGGACGGCTTGCCGGAATTTATCAGGCTGTTTATAGCTTCGCGCTGCGAGGAGTTCTGAGCCCCCGTCCACTGAAAGCTGCCCAGAACCAAAAGGCCGGCTTCCCCGGCGGCTTCGGTAAGCTTTTTAAGCTCGCCTTTTTTGAGGCCTATATTGAAGAAATACTGGTTCGCCTGGTAGCCTGCCTCAAGCAGGGTGCGGTAGAGATGTATAGCGTTGCCCGCGAAGCGCTGGGGGGAGAAAATTATGACCGCGATTTTTTTGTCTTTGGGCAGAGGGATTACTCCGCCGTCCCTTACCAGGGTCACGGCCCGCCGCGAAAGATTGCCGGCGATATCGACATAAGCCTTGTCGAAAGGGGAGGTCGTTTCGGCCGGCTCGAACAGCCCGGCCGCGCTTTTTGCCTGCAGAACCTTGCCGTAGGCGTCGTTAAGCCGGCTTTCGCTTATCTTGCCGGAGCGCACCTGCGCGGCTATTTCCTTTATTGCGGCCCCGGGATTGCCCTTTCCGAGCAGCAGGATATCCGCTCCCGCCTTAAGGGCTGCCGCCGCCGCTTTGCGGACAGGCATGCGGGAGGTTATTGCGCGCATGTCCAGGCTGTCGGTAATCACCAGGCCCTTGTAGCCGAGGTCCCTTTTCAGCAGGCCTGAAAGTACCGCGCCGGAAAGAGTGGCCGGGTTGCGCCCGTCGAGGGCCGGGTAAAGAATATGCGCCGTCATTATGCCCGGGATCCCGAGGCTCACCGCCGTTTTGAAGGGGACCAGGTGGGTGGCGTGCAGCTCTTCTGTGGAAATAGAAATTTCGGGCAGGGTTTTGTGCGAGTCCTGCTCCGCTGCGCCGTGCCCCGGGAAATGTTTTGCCACGGCTATGATCCCCGCCGCCTTGAGCCCGTTGATTATAGCGCTGCCCAGCCTGGAAGCTTCCGCCGGGTCCGAGCCCAGGGAGCGTATGCCTATTATGGGGTTCCTGGGATTGGTGTTGATGTCCAGCACGGGCCCGAAAGCCATGTTTATGCCCGCCCTCTTAAGCTCTTTGCCGGCCAGGTAGAAGAGCGTGGCAGTATCGTTCTCGTCGGCCGCCGCCCCCAGCATCATGTTCGTGGGGAGTTCAAGCAGGCCCAGCGTAGTGGGGACATAGACGCTGCCGCCCTCATAGTCCACCGCTATAAAGAGAGGGACTTTTTTCCCCGACCTGGCGGCCTCGGCCTGCAGGGTCTCCGTAAGCGCCCGGGTTTCTTCCAGGGAATAGGACCCCCATTGCAGCTGCACCCCGCCGAGCCCCGAGCGCGCCGCTGCCGCGGCCGCGGAAATGTCCTGGGACTCCGTGGAGATTATCAGAAGCTGCGCCGCCTTCTCTTCTATTGAGGGCTGGGCTGCCGGCCGGCCCGGCAGGCAGACCGCCAGCGTGATTACCAGCAGCCCGAGTATTTTGCTTTTTGACATTATTTTTTCCGGGCCCTATACCGCCGTACGGTGCGAGGTCTATTCCGAGAACTTGTAGCCGTGTATTGAAGCTTGTCTGCGGATAGTTCCTATCATGGCTTTATCCAGGGTATTGGAGCCTGCCGTCTTCTTTTCCTCGCTGGCTATATAGGCTTTGCGCTCAGCCTGCAGTTTTGTTATCTCCGCTTTTATTTTTCTGCGCTCAGCCAGCTTTTCCCCTATATATTTATCGAGTTCCTGTTTGTCCAGCTTTTTAAGTTCCTCCGGCAGCTGGTCTTTCTGAATTTCGTCCCGGCTGAGGAAGCCGCTCTCGATGGCCGAGACCACGTCCCAGGACGCTTCCGAAGCGGCTGCGGCGGGCGCGGCGGCTTTGTAGGCGGCCCGCTCGGCCATGACCGAAGCCCCGGCCCCGCTGGCCATAGAGTCCATTTCTTTTTTCGCGGCCATTTTGCTCCGGGCATTGGCGCCGTAGGTCACATAGGTGCTGTCGATCTCCCTGCTGAGCCGGGCTATCTTGTCGTCCTGAGGGGCGGCGATTGCGTAGTCGCGGAGGCTCTGGTCGATATTTGCGTAGTCGCCGTCGGACAGGTCCGCTGCGGCTTTCCATTGCCCGGCCAGGCCCTGCTGCCGCGAGCCGCAGAATATTGTGTTTACAAAGATATTTTTGGCTTTGGCTTTCAGGACTGCCGCCTGGAAACTTACCGTGCCCTGGGTAAAAGGTTCGTTCCCGGCTATAAAGATGGTTTTATAGACGTCCGACTTGGCGCTCCATTTAAGCTTTTCTACCGCTTCGTCGATGACCTGGCCGCAGTATTCGTCCCCGCCGTTAGTCTTAAGCCCGAAAAGCTCGCGGGCCAGCAGGTCCAGGTCCGTAGTGAAAGGGACTACCCGGCGCAGCCAGCCGCTCTCCCTGGACAGGGAAGAGTTCCCGTATTCATACAGGGCTACTTCTATGACGGGCCTGGAGCCGCTTTTTTCCGCGGAGACCAGCTCGTTTACTATTTTCCAGAGCTGGGTCCTGGCCTGGTTTATAAGCCCGTCCATCGAGTTCGAGGTATCCAGCAGGATCGCGACCTGTACCAGCGGCCTGGCCCCGAAATCCTGCTTGGGGGGCTTGACCGTTACCGGGGCGGAATCTTTCCAGGTCCTGGCCACCGTCAGCGAGGCCGCCGCCAGGATCTTGGCGGTCCCGGTCTCCACTATACGGGCGTTTATTTCCGCTTTCTCGTCCTTCAGGTCGTTAAGGGTTCCGGTCACTATCGCGTCGGCTCCCAGCATCCTGCCGAGTTTCTTTACTGTTTCCGCCTCGATGGCGCCGGAGGCCTGCAGCTTCAGCTCTCCCATGACCTTTTTGAGCAAGCCCCGTTCTATAAGCGTGATATTCTTGTTCTGGGCCAGCGCCGTGGTGAGCCGTTCCTGCACCACTACGGGGCCCTCGGAGTCTTTCCCCCCGGCGTAAGGAAATTCAAGCACGGCCAGATTCATAGAGGGCCGGTCTTTAAGGCCGGCGGTCAGCTTTGAGGCCAGCTTGTCCAGGGACTGGGCCCAGGCCCCGGCGCTGAAGGCCGTAACGATAAGGAAATTAAGAATAAAGGTTTTCATGAAAAGTCTCCGTTCTACTGTCTGGTTAATCAAGGATACAAAAGAAACCAAAACAAAGGCAAAGCCCGGGCGGGCCCTCTGGACGGCCCGCGCGGAACCTGGAATCTACCAATAGCTGGTAAAAAAATATATAGTTTATACAGTTTAAACAGGGGGATACCCGTGACCAGAATAAAACTCAGCCTGCCTCTGCTCCTTTCACTGGCTATGCTCGCGGGGGGCTGCGGGAATAAAGAGGAGCCGGCTTACCGGCAATCAGCCTTCATTATGAACGTCCCGGCCGAAGTTAAGGTTTACGGGGCCGGAGAAGCCGAGGGGAAAAAGATAGCCGACTCCATACTGGACGAGTGGACCCGTATCTCCGGAGAGTTCAGCTATACCGACCCTGCCAGCATAACCTCCGTGGTCAATAAAAAAGCTTACGGCGAATGGGTTACCGTTGACGAAGAATTCCTGGGGCTGCTTATGCTCTCCCTGGACTATTACCGCCTTACCGGGGGGGCTTTTGACATAACCTTCGCCCCGCTCTGGCCTATCTGGAAAGAGGCCGCCTCTACCAAAAAAATGCCGGCCAGGGAAGAGATAGCCAAGGCCCTCAGCAATATGGGCTCGAATTACGTACAGGTGGATCCCTCCCGCAAAGCCGTCCGGTTCCTGGCGCCCGTACAGATAAACATGGGCGGGATCCTGCGCGGTTACTGCTTCCTGCGGGCCGCCCGCATCCTCAGGGAAAGCGTTCCCGCTTACGCGGTAGAGCTCAAGCTGGGCGGCAATATGCTCGCCTACGGAAAAAAAGACTGGGGGTACCCGGTAAGGGACCCTTTTGACAAGGATAAGGTCTTCGGAAATTTCGCTTTTGAGGACGGGGTCGTGATGTCCTCTTCGGGACGGGAGCATTTTGTGCAGATAGAGGGGAGGCTTTACTCCCATATCCTGGACCTGAAGACAGGCTATCCGCTGAAAGACTTCTCTAGCCTGGTGGTCTATTTCCCCCGGCTTGAAAGCGAGAATTTCCTTTCTTCGGCGGTGCTGGCGGTGATGGGCCGCGAAAAGGCTTTTACCCTGCTTTCCAGGATGAAAGGTTCGGCCGCGGTCTGGATAGACGGCTCGGGAAAAGAGACGGTGTTCATTAACGAAGCCAGCAGCGTGCGGTGGGAGAAAGAGAAAGCGCTGTTCTGAGCGGCTGCCGGTACCCAGCCGCAACAGCGGGCGGCGCGGGCAATTAAAAACCCGGGACTTCCCGGGTTTTTAATTTGCCGCGGCTGCGCTCAATTTTTTTTGATTTCCTCGAACTCGCCTTTGGCTTTGTTCTTTCTGACATTGTCCCAGTTGAAGTATCTGCCGTTCATCGCTACGTAGACTCCCGGGGGAAGGGTCTGGGCGAACGAGAGAGCCGCCCCCAGGTTGAACATCCCGTCGGAAGAACCGAACTTGTACGGGACCATGGCCCCGGTCAGAACCACCGTCTTGTCCTTTAGCCTGCTTCCCAGCAGCCGGGCCGTTTCCGGCATAGTATCGGTGCCGTGGGTGATGACTATCCGCTTTTCCCTGGCCGCCAGGCATTCCGCGAGCACTCTGCGGCGCTGGGGTGCGGTCATCAGGAGGCTGTCTACCATCATCAGCGTCTTCAGTTTAAGGTCCACGCGGCAGCGGCCGCGCTTAAGCATCTCGTGAAGGTGCGACTTGCGGAAGAACAGCTCCCCGTTAAGCTCGTTATACTCCTTGTCGAAAGTACCGCCGGTGATAAATAACTTTATAGCCATATTCGTACCCGCCCAGGCGCGCCGGCGCCCTGCCGGTTTATTTCCTCCCGTCCTTTAAGAAGGCAAGGTAGCCTTTGTAGGACATAAAGATGTCCAGCTTGCCCGCGAGTTCCATAGGGGCGTGCATGGAGAAGAGCCCTACCCCGCAGTCCACGACCTGCATCCCGTAGCGGGCCATCAGGTGGGCGATAGTTCCGCCGCCGCCCTGGTCCACCTTGCCCAGTTCGCCCGTCTGCCAGATCACGCCGTTCCTGTCGAAGATGCGGCGGATATGCGCCATGAACTCGGCGCTGGCGTCCGAAGAGCCGGACTTGCCGCGCGCGCCGCCGTATTTGCTGACGCAGACGCCGTGGTTGATCAGGGCCGAGTTCCTCTTTTCGTAGACGGAGGGGAACATCGGGTCGAACAGGGCGTTGACGTCGGCAGAGATCATCCAGGAATTGCTGAGCGCGCGCTTAAGCGCCAGCTCGCTGTAGGAGGAAGTTGTGAGGTTTAGAAGCTCAGCCGCGGTATTCTCGAAGAAGTTGGAGGCCATCCCGGTGGCGCCTACAGACCCTATCTCTTCTTTGTCGCACAGGAGAACTGCCGCCGTGTATTCCGGGATCCCTTTCAGGTCCAGCAGGGCTTTGAGGCCGGCGTAGGCGCAGACGCGGTCGTCATGCCCGTAAGCCAGGACCATCGAGCGGTCCAGCCCGGCTTCCCGCGGGTGGCCGGCCGGGACTATCTCAAGTTCGGCGGAAAGGAAGTCCGCTTCCGTTATCCCGTATTTCGCGCCGAGTATCTTGAGTACTTTGTACTTGAATTTTTCTTTCCGGTCTTTTTCATTTACCGGGATGGTTCCGGCTACCACGTCCAGGCCCTCGCCCGGGATGGCCTCGGCCGCCGACTTCTTGTTCTGGTCCTGGGCCAGGTGCGGCAGCAGGTCGGTTATGCAGAATACCGGGTCGGACGGGTCTTCGCCTATGGTGACCTTTACTTTTTTGCCGTCGGGCTTTACAAATACCCCGTGCAGGGCCAGGGGGATAGTTACCCACTGGTATTTCTTAATCCCGCCGTAATAGTGCGTGTCCAGCATAGCCATGCCGGTATTCTCGTAAAGCGGGTTCTGCTTGAGGTCAATGCGGGGGGAATCCGTATGGCCGCCTACTATATGCATGCCGGCTTCAAGCGGTTTTTTGCCTACGGTTACCGCCATCAGGGTTTTTCCCTCGCAGGAGCGGTAGACCCGGTCGCCCGGGCGCAGGCGCGTTCCGTTCTTTTCGTGAGCCGCCATGTTCCTGAAGCCGGCGGCTTCAAGAAGCAGCAGCGCTTCGTCATGGGCTTCGCGCTCGGTCTTGGCCCTGGCGATGAAATCCATATAAAGCTTGTTTATTTCCCCTGAATGTTTCAGGTCGGCCGGGGTGATCCTTTCGTAGCCGTTTTTGCTGGGGTGGGTCAGGTCTGATTTCTTGGCGTGCTTTTTCATTTTTCCTCCATGGATGTGTACCGATAAAAAGTTAAGCTGCGGGCTTATGACGGCGGGGCCCTGTTTAAGATCAGTCCGGCCTTTTACGGGCGCGGCCCCTGCGGCTTTACCGTCATAGTTTAGCATTTTGCTATCATTATGGCCGCAATGAAGACAATCCCTTACCCGCGCAAAGTATTGGCGCTTATCTTCTTTATCAGCCTGTTCAATTATATAGACCGGCAGGTGCTCTACGCCGTCTTCCCGCTCCTTAAAGCCGACCTCCGGCTCAGCGACACCGAACTCGGCTTCCTCGCCTCCTCGTTCATGATCGTTTATATGTGCTTCGCTCCTTTTGTGGGTTATTTCGGGGACCGGGTTCGCCGCCCGCTTATAATTGGAGTAAGCGCGGTGTTCTGGAGCGTTTCAACTCTTCTCAGCGGCATGGTCAGGAATTACGGGCAGCTTATTCTTACCCGCTCCGCCGTTGGCGTCGGCGAGGCCGGCTACGGAACTGTTTCTCCTTCTTACCTCGCCGAGTGGTTTCCCGGGGAAAAGCGCGGCCGGATAATGGCCCTTTACGCTCTCGCCATCCCTGTGGGCAGCGCTATCGGCTACCTGCTGGGCGGCTTCCTCGGACAGAACTACGGCTGGCGCAACGCTTTTTATATCGTGGCCGTGCCGGGCATGCTTCTAGGGGCGCTGGCCCTTTTCTTTAAGGAAACGCCCGAAAAAACAGAACGTTGCGAACCTGTCGCTTTAAAGTCCTATAAGGCGCTTTTTACAAACCGCACTTATCTTCTGGTAGCGGTATCGCAGGCTATAGGAACTTTTTCCGTCGGCGGGCTGGCGGCCTGGATGCCGTCCTATTTTGTCCGGAACTTCGAGGTTTCCGTAGCCAGGGCCGGATTTCTGTTCGGCCTGGTGACGGTGCTGGCCGGGGTAGCCGGGAATTTTACCGGCGGCTGGGCCGCCGACTGGCTGCGCAAATATACAAAGCGCGCCTACTTTATAGTGGGTTATTCCAGCTTTTTCCTGAGCGTTCCGTTCGGCGTTGCCGCCGTGCTGACCGGCAGCCTTAATATGTGCCTGGGGCTGTTGTTCTTTGCCGAGTTCTTTGTCTTTATGCATTCCGGCCCCTATCACGCCGCGATAGTGGAGACGGTGCCGGTGAACATGCGTTCCATGGCCTTTGCCCTGGACATTTTTATAATCCACGCTTTCGGGGACGCTGTGTCTCCTTTTCTGGTAGGCATAGTCTCGGACGCCGCCGGGCTGCCCGTGGCTATCTTTTTCGCCGTTATTTACCTGGTCCTGGGCGGGGCGACCTCGGTACTGGCCGGGGAAGCCTATGAAAAAGATTTTCCCGGCCCTCCCGGGCAGGGGCGGGGTTTGCGGGCCCGGGCCGAGGCGTAATTTGTAAAATGTATACACAAGGCTTTCTATGAAAAAATTTGAAGTAGTACGCGAAACGCCGGAACTCCTGGTGATAAATAAACCGTCCGGCATGCTCACCATGCCGGCCCGCGGGGACCTGGCTGAAGAGAAACATCTTGTCGGGCTGCTGCACCAGAGCTTCGGCCGGGTTTATGTAACGCACCGTCTCGACAAGGACGCGAGCGGGCTGATAATCTTCGCCCGGACGCCCGAGGCGCACCGGTATTACTCCGGGCTTTTCGAGACGCGGGCGATAGAAAAGAAATATCTTGTCGTAGCTGAAGGAAAGGTAAAGGAAGAAAGGGGGGAGATAGACAAGCCCCTGAAACAGCGCGGTTCGGGGCGGATGTCAGTGGCTTTCGACGGCAAACGCTCGCTTACAAAGTATATTGTCCTCGAAAAGCTCCGGGATTCGACCCTGCTGGAAGTTTCTATAGTAACCGGACGCCGCCACCAGATAAGGGCCCACCTGTATTCCATAGGCCATCCGGTCCTGGGCGACAGTCTTTACGGCGAGGCGGCAAAGCAGTCCAGATTCCCCCGGCTGATGCTGCATTCCTGGCGCCTGAGGTTCACGGATACGGCCGGCAAGACTATGTCGGTACAAGTTGACCCGCCTGCTGATTTTATGGGCGTGCTCAAGGTGCTGCGCTAGCGGTTAATCCCAGCCCATTATTTAACGCGCCCACCCGGGCGCCTTTTTGTTATTATGTCCGGAACAGGGTTTTGCCTGCGGGCTGCCGGAGGCGCCTTGGCATAACCTTGCGCGTCTGATATGTATAAGGGCGAATAAGGATATTTTTATGGCTTTAATGGACCAGGCTACGTCGGAAGAAGTGAAAAAAAGGCTGGACTCGCTGGAGAGCGAAGTAAGGATAATATTCTTCAAGGAATCCCTGATGTGCCAGACCTGCGGCCCGGCTGAGGATTTCTTTACGAAACTGGCCGCCCTTTCTCCCAGGCTGAAACTTGAGGTTTATAACCGGGTGACCGATACTGAGAAGGCGGCGGCCTACGGTGTGACGCTGACCCCCGCAGCCGTAATAGAAGGGGCGAAAGGGGCCCGCGTAAGGTTCTACGGTATCCCGGCCGGTTACGAATTTGTCTCGCTCCTGGAGGCCGTGAAGAATTCAGTTTCCGCGGAGCCCGGACTGCAGCCCGAAACAGTGACGGCCCTCAACGGCCTGAAGGCCCCGGTCAATATTAAGGTTTTTGTAACGCCTACCTGCCCCTATTGCCCTCCGACCGTGGTTCTGGCTCATAAGTTCGCGGCGGCGGCGGCCCGGGTTACGGCCGAGATGATAGAGGCGAGCGAGTTTCCCGAACTGGCCGCTAAATACGAAGTCGCCGGGGTCCCGCAGATAGTGATTAATGAAACTGTAAATATAGTCGGCGCGCAGTCCGAGTCCGCGCTGCTTAAGGCCGTCCTTGATCTGGTTCCGGGGAGCGCGGTCTGAAACCCGGTCATCCCGGCTTGATGGGATCCGCGCGCGGCAGTTGATTCTATTCGGTAATTAAGGGGGGATTATGATAATTAAAAACGTAGGCGGTGCGGACAGGGTGATCCGTATAGTGGCCGGGCTCGCGCTCGGAGCCGCGGCTTATCTGACAAGCGGCCCGGCGGCTATTATACTCGGCGTCGCAGGCTTAGGCGCTCTTATGACCGGGCTGGTGGGTTGGTGCGCTCTTTACCGCCTGATAGGGATAAATACCTGTAAAATAGACAAGCCCTAGGAGCCTGTCCGACATAGGCAATTTCGCCTGCAATTGCCGCTTTTGTCCTGCGCCTTCGCGCCGCTCAACTTACAATTTCCGTCGAGGGTGCTCGTCTCGCGGCGCTTCGGCTCGGCTCCAAAATAGGCAGTTTCGTCATGAAAGCCTTATGCCGGACAGGCTCCCGGGAGCCCGCGCCGCACGCTACCTGGCCGCCAGTTCTAAGTCGGCGGTTTTCTCCGCCCCGTCCGAAAGATAGGTCACGCTTATCTTCTGGCCGGGGCTGAATTTCTTTAGTTCAGCGGAGTAGGCGCGCAGGTCTTCGGTAAGATTCCCGTCCAGCTTTAGTATTACGTCCCCGGCTTTTAAACCGGCGGCTTCCAAAGGCGAGCCCGGGCTTATTTCAAGCGCCCTCACGCCCCTGCCCTGAAAAGAGAAGTCCGGAACCAGCCCGGTAGAGGCCTTGCGGGGGGGAGTCGGGCCGCCGGCAGGCGGGGCGGCGGGGAGGCCGGACGGACGCGTAAGAAAGTCCGACTCGTCGGCCAGATAGTCCGTTATCTCGGCCGCAAATTCCCCCTGTTTTACCAGGCCCCGCCCGTCAATCTTGTCCGGGGTGTCCGAGGGTTTGTGGTAATCCGCGTTGGGCCCGCTGAAGAACTGCACGGCGGGAATTCCCGCCTCTATGAAACTGGCCTGGTCGCTTGAATCCAGGTCCTCTTTTACCAGTTCATATTCGGTGCCTGTTACAAAACCGGCGCCCCTGAAGATATGCGCCCATTTATCCGAGGACGCGGAGCCGAGTATCAGGATCTTGCCGGTGCCGAGGCGGCCCACCGTGTCGAAGTTAATGGCGGCGTTTATTCTCTCCCGGACTTCCGCCGGGACGGCGGCCAGGAAGGCCTTAGAGCCCACGCGGCCCTGTTCCTCGCCGTCGAAAGCGGCGAAAATGATCGAGCGCGCGGCGGGGTTCCTCCCGTAATGGCGCGCGAGTTCCAGCAGCAGCGAAACTCCGGAAGCGTTGTCATCGGCTCCCGGGAACAGGGAGCTCCCGGCCGCGGCGAGGTGGTCGTAGTGCGCGGAGAGCACCAGGTACTCATCGGGCTTTTTCCTGCCCTGCGCGGCATATATAACATTGTCAGCTCCAGCGCGGGGGTTCCCGGCAGGGAATGACTTGCCGGGGAGCGGACTGAGTCCCGCGCTTTCGAAGGCCGCTTTGATCGAGGCCGCGGCTTTACGCAGACCTGCCGAGCCGGGGCCGCGCCCGCCGGCAAAAGCGGAGAGTTTGCGGATGTCCCCGAGCATCCGGGTTTCGGAGAAAACAGACGGCAGCCTGGCCAGGGGTTCTCGCCCGGGATAGGTACGGGCTGGGGGCCCGGAACCTGCGAGGTCCAGGGCCAGCGGGGAGCGGGACACCGTCCAGATTCCGGAGGCCAGGGAGTTCATCTCTTTGTCGAAAACCAGCCAGGAATATTTTCCGTAATGCGGGAGTTTACGGGCCAGCAGCTGCAGCTTGTCAGGCGTACCCGAGACTGCCAGCGCCCCTGAAAAAGCCGGGTCCGAAGGGTTGAACGCGGCAAAGACGAAGGTGTGCCCGGCCCGGGGGAAGCGCCGGTTCTCTATGGTTACAGTTTCAGGAGTAAAGCGCGCGCCGTAAACTTCCAGGCTTTTCTCAAAATCACCCGCCAGCCGGTTTTCAGCGCCGAAGATCCAGTAAGCTCCCGCCGGGTCACCGGCGACAGCCGTGTCGTCCGAGACATCGGGCAGGTTTTCTTTGTCTTTGGTCCAGGCCGCGGCCAGTTCCCTCCATTGGTCTTTGGCTCCGGCACCGGGCAGTATGATAGCGGGCTTTGCGGCGCCGAGTACGCGTGAAAGCGTGGGCGGGGTTTCCGCCGGGCTTAAGATCCGGAAAATATCGAATTCCGGGTCTATTTCAAGGCGCACCGGCCGGAGGGGTACGCTGTAGTGAAAAGTCTCTTCTTTCAGCGTCATCGGCAGTTTTTTCATTCGCGGGGCCGCGGAGCCGGCAAGGTAGATGGCGGCCGGAACTTCAAGGCTGTAGGCCGGGCCAGCTTGTGTCTGCGCCAGGGTGAATTCCAGGGTGTAGCCTTCCGGACCCCCGCGCTTTACGCTGGCGTTCTTCACCTCCAGCGCCGGCGCTCCCGCGCGCTGTGTCCATTGGCCGAAGAAGGGTTTAAGCCGCCCTTTGCCGGTGAGCTTCTCGAACCCGCGGCGCAGGTCTTCAAAAGAGGCGTATTTAAAACTGTTCTCCCCGTAAAAACTCCGCAGGCCTTTTTTAAAAGTTTCATCGCCGAGCATCCGCCGCAGCATGTGATAGGTCATCAGGGCCTTGCCGTACCCTACAGCCTCCGAGGCCGAGGAATGCCGGGAGCGGAATTCCGTAAGCGGGAAATCTTTGCCGGCAGAGACATAGTCGGAATATTTCTGCAGGGTCGTTCTCCTGTAGTCGCGTCCCTTTCCTCGGTTCTCGGCTATCAGGTAATCGGCCAGATAGGCCGTAAGCCCCTCGCACCAGTTGCCTTTTTCGTAATCCACAAAAACTCCGTTGCCCCACCAGTTATGGAGTATCTCGTGAGGGTAAGAGGAATTAATTATAAAGGGGAGGCGTATTACTTTGGGGCCCAGCAGGGTAAAAGACGGCATCCCGTAGCCGGTATCCCAGAAATTCTCTATCAGGGCGAATTTCCCGTAGGGATAGCTGCCCAGCAGCCCGGAATATAATTTCATGTACCTGCCGGTGGCTTCCAGGTATTTAGCGGCCAGGGCTTCGTCAGGAGTGCGCAGGAAAGCGTAGTAGGTAAGCGGACCGTCTTTGCGGGAATATTCGGAATACCTGCCGCAGGTCATTGTGATCTCGTCCTGCGGCTTCTCCGTGCCCCAGACAGATAGATTGCGGCCTGACAGGCTTTTTACTCCGGACCTGTCTCCGCCTGCCGCCGCGGTGTAGGGAGACGGCAGATCGGTTTCCAGGCGGAAAGTGACGAGCGAGCCCTCGAAGCGGGGATACCAGCCTGAAGCCCCTGAAAGATAACAGCCCTCCGCGGAAATTGTACCCGGGGTCTCCGAAAAACTGCGCGAGTATTCCTGCGCCTGCTCTCCGGGCGGGTGGGAGATTATCCCGCCGTAATTAAGCGTAAAGCTCCGGACCGGCTTTTTTGCCGACAGGCGATAGACGGAGTATATCCCCGAGGCCGAGGAGGAATTTATCCCGTATCTCTCCCCGGCGGTTTCCGGGGGCAGTTCTTCTATAAGCGCGCCGGCGGCGGACGGGGCGAGGCCGCTGTGCAGGGTGAAAACGAATTCTGTGCGCGGAGAAGGAAAGGAAACCCTGTCTGAAGCGGTTATCCGGCCTTCAGCGGGGCTGATCCTGGCTTTTATCAGGTGGTCGGAGATCTCCGGCTGCGCGCAATAGGCCATGGTGGAAACTAAAAGCAGGGCCGGGAAGAGGGCGGTAATGTTTTTCATCTGGCATAGTCTCCTGTAATTACAGATATACTATAATTTTCTGGTAGAGCGGGAAACCTGCCGGTAAGTAAAGAGCGCTCTTTTAGCGCTATTGCAGACGCCGCCGAGATCCCCGACTTTTACGGATTTTATTGATTATTCCCGGAGAACTTATGAAACATCCGCAAAAAACCGCATTGCTGCTTGTAATCGACGCCGTAGGGCTTTCAACCCTTGAATACCTGCTGTCAAAATATCCGCGCAAGGTCAAACTGCCCAATCTCTGCCGGCTCGGACTGGGACAGATTGTGCTGCCCCAATTCCGGGAACGGCTTTCAAAGGCTTCCGGCAAAGCCTACGCGGCGAGGGTCAGCCAGGTTTCAGCCACGGCCGACAGCCTGGTCGGGCACCGCGAAATGATGGGGGTTATAGACCACCGCACCTACGACCTGTTCAATGACGGGTTCAGCTCCGAATATCTCGCTGAACTGGAGAAGCGTATAGGCAGGAAAACTGTCTTCAACAGGATGGCGGCCGGGATGGAAGCTATAGAGCTCAACGCCGCCGAGCACGAGCGTACCGGCAGGCCCATCGTTTACGCCAGCAAATGCGACCCGCTGATACAGCTGGCCATGAACGAGGCCGTGATCCCGGTAGCCGAGCAGCATAAGATCGCCGATACCGCTTTTGCGCTGGCGATGGAAATGAAGATACCCATAACCCGGGCGATAGCGCGGTCTTATATAAAGAACGCGCAGGGAGAGATCATCCGCACCACTAACCGGCATGACGCCGTCCTGCCCATCGGACAGGATACCCTGGTGGACATCCTGAGGGGCGGCGCCGTCTGGACGGTAGCCGTAGGTAAGACCAGCGACCTGGTGAACACGGCCTACCACGCCAGGATAAAACTTAATTCGGAGGTCTTTATCGACCCCGCGCTTAAGCTGCGTTTTGTCCATCCTAAAAAAAAGGACACGAACCCTTTCTCGATACAGGGGACCATAAACGCGCTGCAGGCCGCGCATTCCGTCTACCGCCCTAAGGGAACTTTTATATTCACCAATCTCGTGGACACGGACAGCGTCTACGGGCACACACGGGACGTGGAAGGCGCGCTTAGATCCCTGGAGGAGATAGACAGGACCCTGCCCCTGATAGAGGGTAATCTCGCAAAGGGGGACTTGCTGGGGATAACCGCGGACCACGGCATGCTGCACCGCGAAGATTACGGCTACCACAGCAATGAGCCGCTGCCTTTTATAGCTTACCGGAAGGGCTGCGACAGAAAACTCGGAGGCCTTAAGACGGGGCAGCTGCCCGGCCTGACCGACATAGGCGGCGTCTTCGCCCAGTTCTTCGGCGTGCAGGCGCAGTATAAAAAGATAGTCGCAACCGGCAAATAGCGGCGCGAAACAGGAGCAAATAAGAAAGCCCGGGGAGCCGGGCTTTTTTACAGGACGCCGGAAGCTATTATTCCTCTCCCGGTTCCGCCGCTTCTGCAGTCTCCGGGTGCTTGTACTCGGAGTCCACGAAAGCGCGGTAGGAATGCGGCGTCAGAGCGGCCCAGGTATATTTGTTGGCGGGGTTCCAGAGCACCCAGCTTTCAAGGTAATTAAGGCGGGTCGCCATTATCTGCGCCCTGATATCGGACGGGCCGTAGACCCTGCCCATGGAAAAATCCTGCAGGAAAGGGCGCAGCTTGGCGTAGTCCGTGCCGAGCTTTACCATGGCGTCTTTAAGCCCCCTGTTTATAACAATAAAAGGGTTGGCATTGGGGTCCTTAAGGTTATACTCGCCGGGGCCGTAATGCGACGGGTACATCATAGGGTAGACATAGTCGACGCCGGCGGCCAGGACCTTTATATCCTGGCCTATCCCCATATCGTCCTTGACCGTGGTGGTCAGGCCGAAAACATCCGCCGAGATCTTTATATTATAAGGGGCGAGCCGTTTGGCCGAGTAGGCCAGGAAATCCCTTATGTTATTTATAGCTGACTGCCTGTTGTTGGGTTTTGAATAGCGGCAAAGAGAAGTGTTTCCCTCGGAGGGGTAGCGGATATAATCGAACTGTATTTCGTCAAAACCCAGTTCGGCCGCGCGCTCGGCTATGTCCAGAGTGTATTCCCACACTTCTTTATTATAGGGGTCCAGCCAGGCCGCGCCGTTGCGGCTGCGCCAGAGGCTGCCGTCGGGGTTTTTTACTCCCAGGTCGTGCCGCACATTCGGCAGAACCTTGTCTTTAAATACTACTATCCGCGCTATGGTATAGAGATTCGCGGCTTTGAAATCCTTCAGCATCGACGCGGGGTCGCTTATCGCGCCCTGATAAGAGCCGAACTTATGGGCTTTTTCTACCCCGGGGATATAAACCCTGCCGTCCGTTTCTTTAACGGCTATAACTACGGAGTTGATGACCGAGGCGGAGATCTTCTTTATCAGGCCTCGTCTTAACTTGGCGGAGCCGGCGCCCCAGCTGGTTATATGTATACCGCGAACCCGGCGCTCCGCCAGGACGAGCTGCCGTATCGCGGTAGTGGAGACCTGGACTTTCCGGGTGTCTGTCCCGGCGTGTATGCCCGCCGAAGCGGTGCCGGGAGAAGCAAGAAGAAGAAATAGCGCTGTATGAAGCATAATATATATCTTACAATTTACTGACGCTAAAGGGGATTCACATGAAACTTCTGTACATCTTTATACTGGGGGTTTTTTTTATGCCGCAGCAGGTTTTGGGGGCTGACAAGCTGATAATTCATTATAGCCGGCTGGACAAGGTTTATTCCGGCTGGAACCTGTGGGTCTGGAATGCCGAGGACAAGACCCCCGGTTTTGAACTTGCGCCCGCAGGGACGGGCCCGTTCGGCGTTTTTTACGAACTGGACCTGGACGCCGCAAAGCTCTCCGGTAAAAAGACCGGCTTTCTGCCGAGGCAGGGAAACTGGACCAAAAAGGACGCCCCGGACAAGATCCTGGCCGCCGCCACGCAGGGAGAAGTTTATTTGCTTGAGGGCGACCCTTCGGTCTATAAGGCCCCGCCTGAAATTTCAACGGCCATAACCGGAGCCTGGCTGGATGAAGGCGGTGCGGTGCGGGTAACTTTCACGCGCCCGCTCGCCGCGCCTTTTTTTGAAGCACAGGGATTTACCCTGGACTACGGCACGCAAACCTTCAAGCCCGTCTCCGCGCAGCCTGTCGGAGGGATTTATTCCCGCGCGGCAAGGCTGGCCTTCAGCGGCTTCAACCCGGATTACAGAGTACTGAACGCGGGGGGGTATAAACTTAAGTCAGCCGGCTTCGAGCCGGTTACGGTGCGCCTGGGCGGCGCTGTTTACGGCCCGGGTTTTTACAGCCCTCTTGAGATGGGCATGAGTTCTGAAAAAGGGCGTTCTGTGCTGCGCGTTTTCGCGCCCTACGCGGTAAAGGTGGAAGCGCTGGTTTATGACTTCGCCGGCGCCAAGCCTTATGTTTACCCGCTGGCCGGCAAAGCCGCCGGCGTCTGGGAAAAGAATTTCGGGCGTTCCCTGGAAGGGAAATCCTACAGGATCAGGACCGGGCAGGGCGGGAAAGTGTACGAGGGGCTGGATCCCTACGCCCGCGCGGTCACCGGAGACGGCGGACGCGCGCTGTTGCTTAAGGACGAGACGCCGGTCCATCCCGGGCCTTCCTTCGACGCTTCGCAAGCGGTGGTGTATGAAGTGCATTTGCGCGACCTCACCATGGACGAGTTCTCGGGCGTGAAAGCTAAAGGAAAATACCTCGGGGCCGCGGAAGCGGGTACCCGGCACCCGCGCTTCGCGGACATAACCACCGGCCTGGACCATATAGCCGAGCTCGGCGTTAATACGGTGCATATCCTGCCCTTCCAGGACTTTGAGAACGGCGACAGCACCTCGGCTTATAACTGGGGCTATATGCCGGTTAATTTCAATTCCCCGGAGGGTTCCTACGCCTCCAACCCGGCGGACGGCTCGCGGGTGCGCGAGGCGAAGCAGATGATAGACGCCTTCCACCGCAAGGGGCTCAGGGTTATCCTGGACGTAGTTTACAACCACACGGCCGAAACCCGCGCGACTACCTATAATTTTAACGCCGCGGCCATGGATTATTATTACCGGCTTAATTCGGACGGAACATATTCAAACGGTTCCGGCTGCGGCAATGAATTCCGGACCGAGGCGCCCATGGCGCGCAAGTTCCTCCTGGACAGCCTGCTGTACTGGGTGCGCGAATACAAGGTGGACGGTTTCCGCTTTGACCTGATGGGGCTGATAGATACCGACGCGGCGGCCGAAATAATGCGCGTGTTGAAAGCCGAAAAACCGGACATCTTTATTTACGGCGAGCCATGGACCGCGGGCGCCTCTCCCGTAAAAGGAGTTAAGAAAGGCAGCCAGCGCTCCCTGGGCTTTGCGGTGTTTAACGACGGGTTCCGCGACGCCATAAAGGGCAGCGTATTCGCGCTCTCGGACCTGGGCTATGTGCAGGCCGCCAAATACCGCGAGGGCGTTGTGCGCGGCATCCGCGGGGCGGTGGACGATTACACGGACGGTCCGCTGGAAGCTATGAATTATGTGTCCTGCCACGATAACCACACTCTCTGGGACCGCATTGACCTTTCGGTTAAGGATGAAACCCGGGCTAATAAAGTCCGCATGGATAAACTTGCAAATGCTCTGGTCCTTACTTCCCAGGGAATTCCTTTTCTGCACGCCGGGGAGGAGTTCCTGCGCACCAAGGGCGGGGAAGAAAATTCCTACAACCTTCCGGACGAAGTGAACCGCCTGGACTGGACCCGCAAGAAGGAAAATCTGGAGGTCTACTCTTATTACCGGGCACTGATAGCGCTGCGCAAAGCCCACCCGGCTTTCCGGATGAAAACCGCGGCCGCGGTCAGGGAGAACCTCAAATTCTACGAAGAGCTAGGTCTGAAAATTGAGCCCCCTGCCATAGCTTACCTGCTTTACGGCGACAGGGCAGGGGACAGCTGGAGGCGGATACTGGTACTGGTAAATCCGGAAAAGACCGCGAGAAAATTCCCGCTTCCCAAAGGCAGCTGGCTCGAGGCTTTTAACGCTTCGGGACCGGTTGAAAAGCCGGAAAAAGCCGTTTCAGGCAGTTTTAACGCCGGGCCGCTCTCTTTATCGGTTTTGCGGCTCGACCTGTGACCGGCGGACTTTAGGCCCAGAGGGCTCTGGGCCCAAGGGCACTTCTGTAAGCGCCCGTTTGCTGGTAGAATATTGCAGAAGGTAAATGTTAAGCGGAGGTTTTAAATGAAAAAAATTATATTAGCCTTAGTTGCAGTTTCAAGCTTTGCCCCGGCATATGCCCTTGATTTCACGCTTCAGAAAATGAAAGCCTCCGGCTTCAGCGCTGAGGCCGCCGCCGTGCCCGCCCCCGCCATTGCAGCGCCTGTCAAAGAAGAAACCCAGGTTCCCCAAACCCTGATCAACAGATTCAACCAGGCCAAGAACGATCTTTGGCGCCTTGACAGCGACACTACCTGGCTGCGTTCCGACATAGATAACCTTGAGCGCACCGCCCGGCGCATGACCCAGACCAACAGCGCCGACGCTTTCTTTCAGAGCGACCTCCGCAGGATGTCCTGGGACCTCAGCCGCTATAACGACGCTTCCCTCCGCCTCCGCAACGAGATCAGGGACCTGCTGAACCTTGCGCAGAAAGACGCCGGGCTTAACAGGACGGCCGTAGATATGGAAAGAGACGCCCGCTCCCTGCTTAACCGCGCCCAGTTCGACATAGAAAATTCCGCCCAGCGCCTTGAGTGGGCCGTGCGCGGCGCAAAGCCGGAACTGGTCGGTTATAACGCCCAGTGGGAGGCCATGGATATTTCCCGCTACAGCCGCGAATTTACCTGGAGGCTGCGCGACCTCTCTTACGACGCTCAGAACCTGGTTTCTAAAACCCGGCCCTAAGCCGGCAGTGATGGCTTAAAAAGGCGGGACCATTGGTCCCGCCTTTTTGCTGATAAAACAGGTCAACGGAGGCTTATGGACGAAAATATTAATACTTTTAACCTCAAGATACTTGAAAATACGGCCGCAGCGCTGCGCTCTAACGGTTTTGAGGCCGGCGTCTATAAAAACGGAGCGGAGGCGGCCTGCGCCCTGTTGGCCTTGGCGGGAACAGGTAAAAAAATAGGCCTGGGCGGTTCCGCGACTGTACAGGAACTCGGCCTGCCTGAAAAACTTACACTCGCCGGCAATGAAATAATAACCCATAAGCCCGGCATGGGGGGGGAAGAGCGGCGTTCCGTCTGGCTGGCGGCTCTGTCCTCGGATATCTATCTGGCTTCTCCCCAGGCCGTTACGCTGGACGGTAAGATAGCCCTGGTGGACGGTAACGGCAACAGATGCGCCGCCGTGACCTGGGGCCCCCGTAAAATAATCCTTCTGGCCGGGATAAACAAGCTGGTAAAAGACCAGGAGGAGGGTTTATGGCGGTCGCGGAACAAAGCCGCAATAGCCAATAATATACGCCTTAAAAAGGATAATCCCTGCGTTAAAACGGGGCGCTGTTCCGATTGCTCCTCTGCCTGGCGCATCTGCAATGTCGTTACGCTGCTCTGGAAAAAACCCTCGGCCAGCGATATCCTTGTAATGCTGATAAATGAGGACCTGGGGTACTGACCCGGCTGCAGTAAACAGTTTTTGCCGGTTGCATTATAGACGCGCCTATAAGTAACTTGTGTAACAAGTATTGTTTGTCACCTTGCTTCCCATCATTTATTGTATATAATATAAGATGGGATGATAAAAGGCGCGCTATTTTCTTTCGTTTTCGCTTTTTTCACGGGGGCTCTATGGGCCTCCGTGCCCTCACCGGTCAGTTTTACCGCTCTTTCCACAGATTCCGTCTCTGTTTCCTGGGTTTTGGATACTCCCGGTGAAACTCCCCTGGCGGTTCTTTCTGACGATCCCTCTTTTTCCGTAACTATATCCAGCGCGGTTCTTTCGCTGAACGATAATACAACCTCTTATCACGGTCTACTTTCCAATACCACTTATTTTTTCAAGGTGAAGGTCTCTACGGAGTCTTCTTACTCAACCCCGGTCTCCTCCGCCACCCCGCCCGACCTGCCCGGAGCGCTTGCGCTTACGGCAGTCTATAAAAGCAGTTTTACGGCAGCCTGGACTTCCGGCAATAACGGCCCGGGTACTGTATACTGGGCGGAGGCTTCCCTCGACGACTCTTTTTCCATAAATATCATTTCCAGCGGCTCCGCGCTTACAGCCGCTTACGAGGGGCTTAATCCAAATTCAACCTATTTTATGAGGGTCAGGACGCTGGGCTTCGGGGGGCAGGACAGTAATTATACCGTTCAGACCTCCACCATAATGAAGGTCTACAGCCCGGGCAGCGAGATCTATGCCCTGGTCTCTTCCACCGGGCTCTCGCTTATCTGGGACGATAACGGCAATCCTTTCGGAACACGCTATTACCTGGCGGCCTCCACCTCTAATTTCTCTACTATTAATTTTTCAACCCTGACAGCCGGGAATTATTATGAAGCCTCCGGGCTGCAGCCCAATACCACTTTTTATTTTAAAGCCGCCGCGGTAAGCTGGGGCGGGCATTATTCTAATTATGTCGTTTTTGGTTCCACTCTTACTCACGCCTCGGCCCCCGCGGACAATCCGCCCGGACTCGGCGCGACTGATGAAACTTCCGTGGCGGCCCAGTGGCTGGGCAACGGGAACCCGAACTACACTGAATATTATGTGCAGGCCAGCACCGCCGCCGATTTTACCAGCCCGGATTACGGGCCGGGCGTCTGGTATCCCGGCCCGGCTTATACGGTTACCGGCCTGGAATCCGGCCGGCTCTACTATTTCCGCGTGAGGGCCAGGGATATGCAGGGCAGGCCCAGCGCCTGGTTGCCCCTGGGGTCCAAAACCACCCTGATAGGGGCCGACAATAGTCCTCCTTCCGTCATAGACCTGCAGGGAGGGGACGATACCTGGCGCGGCGAAAGCAGCGGTTCCTATATGGTTCATTTCTCAGACCTGGGATCGATGCTGGACAGGTTTCTGGTGGCGGTTTCCACGGGACCCGATTTTACCGGGACAGTAGTGTCCACCTGGACCCTGGCGGTGACCGGCATAAATTCCGATTCTTATACGGATAACTGGGTTCTCCCTGCCCCTGTTTTTGAAGCTATACAGGAGAATGTCACCGGCTATGTGTCGGTGCAGGTATATGATAATGCCGGCAATTCAACCGTGTATCCGGACGCTTTTTACGTGCTCAGGGATACAACCCCGCCCACTATAATCAATAACGCTGTCTCTCCTGCGGGCTGGCTGGCCACGGACCCGGGCGCGGTCTTTGACGTCGACGCAGCCGACTCCCTCTCCGGGCTCGGGCAGCTTTTATACAGCGCCAGCGGCAATCCCGGGGTGGGCAATGCCAATATCCTGGTCTGGACCGCCGTGACCGGCTTTACACCGGGACCTTCGCATACTGCTCTTTTCGGGGTGGACTTCGCCTCTCTGCTGGACGGCGTCACTAATTATATCAGCGTCCGCGCCGTGGACGCGGCCGGCAATAGCAGCACAGCCGTAGACGCCTTCAAGATACTTAAAAACACTGTCGGGCCGGCGGTCACGATACTCACCCCTTCCGCGGCTTATGTTTCTACAGTTACCGCGCTAACCGGCGCGGCTGCGGCAATGAACGAGGCCAGCCCGGTAACGGGCAACCAGGTGGCTATACAGGAACTGACCGGCAGCCTTTATTATGACGGTTCCGGTTTTTCTTCGGGTGCCCAGCTGTGGCTGGGCGCGGCGGGCCTGGCTTCCTGGTCTTATGACGCTTCTACTGTGCCTTTTGTGCCCGGTACCCAGTATAAAGTGTATGCCCGTTCCGTCGATATTAATACTTTTGTCACCCCTGTCCCTTACCCGAACGTCACCTTTCAGCTGGACCAGGCCGCCCCTGCGGTGTATCTTTCCACTCCGGCGGCGGACTCCCTGGTTTACTCTTTTGACTCCGTTGCGGGCACCGCTTCTGATACCGGCGGCGCCGGGCTGGGTTCCATAGAGGTTTATGTCCGGCAGGCGGCTGACGGGAAGTGGTGGAATTTCTCCGCGGGGGCCTGGGGTTCAGTTCCCCTGGCCAGCGCAACGGCAGCGGGAGCGACCTGGGGCTTTGTTCCCGGCATTGGTTTGCGCGGCGGCCTCGCCCATAATCAGCAGTATTTTATTACCGTGCTTTCCAAAGACGCTGCCGTCCCGCCGAATTCTTCCGGCTTCGTCCTTACGGGGTCGACCTTCACCTGGACAGATACCGTCCCGCCTGAGGCGCCGGCTTCTTTTGTTCCTTCCACCGGGACTTCGCCCGGCAGAATAGACCTGGCCTGGACCTTTGCCGGGGATGACGGCGGGGCGCTGGCCCTGACCTATGGCCAGTTCGCAGTGCAGTATTCAACTTTTGCGGGAGCTGTTTTCAGCACCCAGACGGCGCAGGTCCTTATTTCCACCGCTATGGTGCAGCCCGGTTCCGCGCTGGCTTATACCGTGGCCGGGCTTGTTCCAGAAGGCACTTATTACTTTACAATGTGGGCCAAGGATGACGCGGACCTCTGGTCTGCGCCTTCAGCATTGGCCTATACCGTGGCAGGCGAGCGCCTTAACGATATGATAGCCGGTTCCGTAAAAACCCCGGGCGGGGAAGGCATCACGGGTGTAATGGTGGACGCTGTTTCCAATCTGGGGCTTATTGTCGCTACGGCTTATACCCTCGACGACGGGCTGGGCTCGTTCACCCTGCAGCCGCTGCCCGACGGTATTTACCGCGTGCAGGCCACCTGGCTGGAAGACGGTTTCTCCAGTGCTATCGCAAAAGACCAGATCCCTATGGGCTACGCGGACACCAATTTTATGCTTTCCCTGGATTACCAGCTGGCCAGCGTCAGCGGGGTTCTCCCGGCTTCCGGGCCTTCCGGTCTGCGGCCCTCTGCTATCGCGTCCGAGGCCCGGTTGCTGCGAGGGGCCAGGGTGGTGGCAGCCGCAAGAGCGGACGCTGCGGGACGCTTTACTATACGCAACCTTATCCCCGGACCTTATACCCTGCGGGTAAGGGGGGATGACGGTGCCTGGAAAACTTTCCAGATAAAACTGGCGCCGGGCCAGAACCTGGAGATAAAGCCGCTGGGCCAGCTTCTAAGACCGGGTACTGTCTATGCCTATCCTAATCCTGCAGCCTCTTATGTTAAATTCCACCTGGAGAGCGATATCCTCCCGGTGCGCAAGCGTCTGTCCGTTTTTTCAGTGGACGGTAAACTGGTGAAGTCCGTGGAGGACGGGGACGCCGGCTGGACCAACCCTTCGGCGAACGTCTATCAATACCAGTGGGACTTTTCGGGCGGCAAGCCGGCCAGCGGCGTTTATTTCTACAGCGTAAAACTCAAGCACGAGCTCAGCGGTGAAACGGACGGAACGACGAGGAAGTTCGCGGTCATAAGATAAGAGGACAAGAGATGAAAAATATTTCCATATTTCTGATTTTGGGGCTCAGTTGTGCATTCCCATCTGGAGCGCGAGCTCAAGACCTTACAGGGCATACCGTTTCCGTGCACGACTCGGCTGGTACGCCGCGCCAGAATTTTTCCAATGCTGAGACTATAACCCTGCGCCAGAGCGTTACTAATACTGTAGCAAGCCCAAATCAGGTATGCTTCGACTTTGAAATAAAAAGTCCGGCGGGAGCAAAAGTCTTTGGCAACCCCCCATGCGGCAATTCTGCACCCGGAACGGCGGGAACGGCACAGAGTCAGCTGGCTGGTATATCCATAAACTCCTTCTATACCGCGCCAGGAAATTACACCTTCACCGGTACCGCTAAGTTGGACGGGACCCCCGATATTAAATCCGCCTCCTTCCTGATCTCCTCCCCGAACATCACGCTTATCTACCCGCCGAACGGGATGCGGGACCTTTCGGATATCCCGCTCACCTTCAGGTGGTCGGCCAGCGGGGCCAGCCGCTACCGCATTACCGTAGGCGACAATGCGGGCCTGTATAACCCACTGCACGCCGCCATAAATTCCGGCGGCAGCTCTTATTCCTACCCGGCTAATCCTTCCCAGCCCAGGGAACAGCTGGTTCCGTCCCAGGTATATTACTGGCGGGTGGAAGGCCTCGACGCCAGCAATAATTCTATTTCGCAGAGCGATGTGTACAGCTTCTCGCTTAAAGAACAGTCCTCCGCACAGACCCGCAATGTGGCTATTACCAGGCTGGACCTCAGCTCGCCCGCTTCGGATTTTAACCAGCCTATAAATTTCAAAGCCGTGCTCTATAACAGCGGCTCGGCCACCGAATCAAATATTTCCGTAAAGCTGTCGCTCGGCGGTATTTCAGCGCAGGATTCTCCGAAGCAGATTATTACCATAGGCCCCGGCGAAACCAAGGAACTTCCTTTTACCGCTTTCATGCCCTCCGGCCAGGAACAGGGCCTGGCGGTGGCCTGCGCCGACCTTTTTGACGATAATATGGCCGATAACTGCAAGACCAAGCTTATAGCCAAGGATACCGGGACGGCCGGACCGGCGGGGACAGGCAAGAAGCTCACCTATGATGAAATGTTCCAGGCTATACTCAGGCGGCTCGGCCCGGACGCGGCCAGGGCCCTTGAAGGCTACACTTTTGCCAGCCTTACCTGCGCCAATTGCTCTCAGGACGAGCTGGCGGCTATTATACAGGCGCTTATAAGCGGCGACGCGCAGCTGGTGGACGCTTCAGTTCTTGACGACGGCAGCGGGACTCCGGCCCAGGTAGCGGAGACCGCGCAGGCCGCCGCTGACGCGCCTGACGAGGGCTATGTGCCCGAGGAAACCTCGCTGGACGTTTCCCCGCAAAGGGAAGATTCTCCCGGAGAGTGGACCGGCTATACCGAGGCCCGCGGCAAACAAGCTTCTTCTTTTGCAATTAAAGACAAGAAAGACTGGAAAGAGCTCTGGAAGACCCTTTCTTCGGAGGAAACTCCGGAGGTGGACTTCAAAGCTTCAATGGTGATCGGGATCATTACCGGCTCGGGCGACAGGGCCGAGGCCGTGCGCCTGCTGGGCAAGCGCAAGACCGACGACGGCCTGGCTTTTGATTATTACCAGATAGAGGCGCCGCGCGGCGCCGCCCCGCCGATGGCTGCCTATATCTTCAAGCTGACTGAGCACTCGGAAGAGAAAGCTTCTTTCACCCGGCTGGACGTTAAAGAATAGTCCGGTGCGGGCGCGGGACCAGGGATTTGCATTTAGAAATCGGGAAATGGAGGAGTAATATGAAACTTGGAAAAATGATGTTAGCTGTGCTGTTCCTGCCGGCGGCCATAGCCGCCTCGGCGCCGGAGGCTTTCTGCGCGCCCAGGGTAGCTGCGGTGGCCGTCTTTATAGCCGGGGACGTGCAGGTAAAGCGCGCGGGGGAATCTAAGTTCTCCGGGCTGAAAGTGAACGACATGCTCTATGCCGGGGATAACATAAAGACGGCAGCCTCCAGCAGGGCAGGCCTGGTGACCAAGGGCGGCGCCGAGGTGCGTCTTAACGAGAACTCAACCTTTGAGCTGTCCCCGCAGGGCAGGCTGCGCGAGCTTATAAAGCTGTCAGTGGGGCATCTCTGGACCAGGATGCTGCATAAGATGGCCAAGATAAACGTGCGCACTCCTTCCGCCGTCTGCGCCGTGCGCGGAACCGAAGCCGATATAGAGCAGAGGAGCCTGCTTACGGTAAAGGTTTACGAGGGCCATGTGGACGTGCAGAATTCGCTGGGCAAGCAGTCCCTGCGCGCCGGCCAGATGACCACGGTAGCCGGGGCCAACTCCGCGCCTGAGGCGGCAAAGAAGATGTCGGCTAAAGACGCCGGCAAATGGCAGGAAGATATGAAGCTTAACGATTACGACAAGTTCATAAACCTGCTCAAAGAGAGCGCTTCCTCCGGCAAGAGCCTTAAGACTTCGGTAAAAATGCCGGACGGTTCCGTAAAGCAGATAGAGGGCGGGCTTAAAAAGAAGTAAAAAGAGCGGGCTCTTTTTACAGACGCAAGACACAGGTTACAAGTCACAAGCCGGATTTGCGCCGGAAAGGAGGATGCTGTGGAAAAGGGATATAAAAAGCTGGAAGTATGGAAGAAAGCTGACGCTTTGGCAAAAGCGGTTTACGCCGCCACAGCATCTTTTCCTAAAGATGAAGCCTTTGGCGTTACAAGCCAGTTGAGGCGCGCCGGTTTATCTGTGCCTGTTAATATTGTCGAGGGCTCCGGCAGGCAAGGTAAAAAGGAACTGAAGCAGTTCTTGAACATAGCCCTTGGCTCCCTTGCCGAAACGGAGTATCCGCTTGAGTTTTGCAGGGATGTCGGATATTTGCAGGAAGAAGTTTTTACTGACGTTGAGTTATTGCGGGCAGAGACCGGACGTATGTTGTGGGGCTTATATAAAAGCCTTTAGGTGTTTAAGTCACCTGTCAACTCTGGCTTGTGACTTGCATCTTATGACTTGTGACAGCGGCCCGAAGGTCCGCTTGGAGGCGGTATGCGAGTTCTACTACTGGCAGTGATTTTAATTGCGCAGGGGCCGCGGCTTAAAGCCGCGCAAAGTTCCGCGGCGCAGTTCCTTAACCTGGGTTTCGGAGCCCGGGCCCTGGGCATGGGGGAAGCTTATTCCGCCGTGGCTGACGATATTTCCTCCGTCTATTACAATCCGGCCGGGCTGGCCTCAGGCACGGAGGGGAGGGAGCTTTCTTTCTCCCACGCTTTTCATATACAGGACACTGCCGTTTCACAATTTGCTTTTATGCGCCGCCCTTATGCCGCGGCGATAACCTATTTTTCCGCCGGCGAGCTGGAGGGCAGGGGCCCTTCTGCCGAGCTGACCGGCAACTTTACGGCCAGGGATGTGGCCGCGCAGATTTCCCGCGGTTTTAAACTGGGAGCTTTTGACGCCGGTATTTCCGGCAAGGTGATAAACCAGAAGATAAAGTCCAGCGGGGCCACCTCTTTCGCCGCCGACGCCGGCTTGCTCTACCGCTTTGCCGGAACCCCTTATTCCTTCGGAGCTTCACTTGTTAATTTCGGGACCAGGGTTAAATTTGAAGAAGAGAGCTTTTCTCTGCCTCTTAAGTTCAAAGCGGGGGCCGCGGCTAATTTCCCGTCTCCCGGGCTGCTGCTTGCGCTTGACCTGGAATTCCCCGACGACGGGCCGGCCGCTGCGCGGGCCGGGGTTGAATATAAAGGGCTCGACAGCATAGCCCTGCGCCTGGGCTATAAGACCACTGCCTCGGGCCAGCGGGACGCGATACTCGGCCGCGGCTTCGGGGATTCTGCGTCCGGGGTGGCAGGCATGTACGGTTTTTTTGCGGGCGCAGGTTTTGAATATGCCGGTTTCAAGCTGGATTATGCCTTGTTGCCTTACGGCGACCTCGGCACCGCGCACAGGTTTTCGGTGGGAATGAAGTTTTAAACAGCCTGCGCCCGGGAGCATGCTGAAGATGAGAGTTAAAGACTGAGCTTTGACTTAGTGTTTTATGGAGCCTATTATGAAGAAAATTATATTTGCAATTTCACTTTTTGCCCTCGGCTGGGCCGCCCCGCTGCAAGCGGAAATAATGACCTACCAGGGCCGGCTGAAAGAGTCAAGCATCCCGGTTATAGGCAACCGATATTTTATTTTCAACCTGTGTAACGATGAATTCGCCGGTACCTGCACTCCTACTTTGACCCAGCCTTTCGCGGTCGCTAACGGCTTGTTCAAGTCGACATTTACCATACCGGCGGTTGATCTTTCCCAGGGCCAGTGGTTCCTGGAGGTATCGGTCGGGCTTACCGCAGGTTCGGAATCGGCCCTGTCCCCGCGGGAGCGGCTTACCGCTGTCCCGTTTTCCGTCTACGCCTCATCTGCGGCCTCCGCTTCTTCTTTAGCCGCCGGCAGCGGTTATGGCGTGATTTCCTCAACGCACATGGTAGTACTGGGTTCGCTGAGCGCCAGCGATACGGGCATACAGGTTTCAACCTTCGCCCTTGTAAATGCGTACGCCCAGTTGCAGAATGATAATCCGGGCGGGCAGGATCTGCGTGTAGGCGTTTACGGCCGCGTGGATTCCGCCAGCGCCGAAGCTGGCGACATGATGGCAGCCGGCAATTTTGAAACGGAAGTTCCCGCCGGAAAGAACGGTATGATGGTAGGCTTGCGCGCAGCCAACCGCAACTATGGATCTTCGCCCAGGGCCGTGGGCCTGCTTGTGGATTCGCTGCAGAATACAGGGGCTGGCGGCATAACCGACACCTACGGGGTATGGATTTCAACTCTTACGGACGGGGCCCAGACCAACCAGCCCTTCGCTCTTTATTCCGAAGATTCCAATGCCCGCACTTATTTTGCCGGTGACGTTGGGATAGGCGCCGCGATGCCCCTTGCGCCGCTTCACGTTAATGTGGGGAATTCCGGATTTCTCGCGGTCAGCTATAATGATACCGCCGCAGGCTGGGGGGATATAGCTTTCCTGGACAATACCAGCGGGAACCGGAAATGGGGCGTCGGAGCCTTTGCCGACTCCCACCCTGTCATGCCCAACAGCTGGTATCTCTGGCAGAATGTCGACAAAAACGAGACGGCGGTCAGCAAGTACAGGATCATAGCAAGCGATACCGGCAATGTGGGGATAAGCTCAGATACTCCCAAATACCGCCTCGTGGTCTCTTCCGGAGCTGGAGAAACCGGGACTATAATGGCTGTTTCTACCGGCAATACTAATGTGTTCTGGGTAGCCGGAGACGGCGCTCATGCTACATATTTTTACGGAGACGGGTCCGGCCTGACCGGGGTGACCGGCGCCACCGGAACCGATCCCGACGCTCTGCCGAAGGCCGGCGGTACCATGGCCGGACCCATTTCAATGGGCGGCAATGACATCAACTCTATAAGCAGCATAACCGTTTCTGGCGAGGTCACCGCTTTGCGCTACCAGATAAACGGCAGCACCGTGATAGCACTGCTTCCGGGCAACGGCAGCCTTGCTGTAGGCCCTATGGCCGGCGCAGTGAACACCGGTGTCTATAATCTTTTTGTGGGTTCCGCGGCCGGTAAAGTTAACACTACCGGCATTCACAATGTTCTGGTAGGTTATGGGGCCGGATCTACTAATACTTCCGGAACCGGGAACACCTTCATCGGTTCTTCCGCCGGCAGCGCTAATGCCACCGGTTTGCAGAATATTGTTATTGGTTATAACCAGCAGACCTCCGCCTCCAACTCCGCCAGCGAACTGAACATAGGCGGGCTCCTCTTCGGGCGCCTGGGCGAGAAATCCGTGGGTATTTCCACGCGCAACCCGCAAGCCGCGCTGGATATTGTTTCCACAGCCACAGGCGCCGGCTACTTCGCCCAGATCTGGCGGGACGGCAACGGCGCCATACAGTCATCCATGTCGGCCACCGGCGTAATGATGGCCAATAAGTTCGTCGGCGACGGCTCGGGCATCACCGGGCTGGGCAGCGCGGATAATGTTACTGGCACGGTGGCGATCGCCAATGGCGGAACCAATTCCTCAACCGCGCTCACCGGCAGCGCCATCATGGTTTCCAACTTGGCCGGCAACAGGATAGAGCAGGGACCTTCGGGCAGTGTTACTACAGTTCTCCACGGGAATGCCGGCGGCGCGCCGACCTATGGGCCGGTTTCGCTTACAGCGGACGTAAGCGGCGTCCTGGGCCTTGCCAACGGCGGCACAGGGGGGGCCACTTATACAGGCGCGCAGATAATGCTGGGCCTGGTGCCCGGCACGAGCGTACAGGCGTACGACGCCGACCTGGTCACATATGCGGGCATAACGCCCTCGGCAAGTATACAGTCTTTCCTCGGTTCCGCCGATAACTCAACAGCAAGGACCAGCCTGGGCGCCGTGAGTACAGCCGGAGACACCATGACCGGGCAGCTGACCAATACCTCCTCGGTCACAATAACCGGCAATGGCGGCGGAGCATACGGCCTTGAGGTTTCCTCTAATGTCTCCCTCGCCGGCGCCCTATATTCCGCCAACGGCAGCGTCGGTATCGGGAACGCCGCGCCTGTGGCGAAGCTGGATGTTTATGGCCCGGATACCGCCTCGTTCATTGAGACTCATAATATGAACAATTCGGGCAAAAAGACTCTGCGTGTAGGCCTCTGGAGCAATCACGGCCTTCTGGACGTTTATGATGTGTCTGAAGGTACCGCGATCCGCTTGAACGCGGATCCCACCGCCCCGACATTTTTCAACGCCGGCAATATCGGCGTCGGGACCACGGCGCCGGACCAGAAACTTACCGTGGCCGGTAATATCAGCCAGACCGGCGTATTGATTTCCAGCGGGGCGGGGAATAATTACTTCGCAGGCAATGTGGGCATCTCCACCGGCATGCCGGAGGCGCGGCTGGACGTGCTGGCTGGGGGGGCTACGCCGACGGATATGGCGCAGATCTGGCGGGACGGCGGCGGCGCCATACAGTCATCCATGTCGGCCACCGGCATAATGATGGCCAATAAGTTCGTCGGCGACGGCTCGGGGCTTACCGGCGTAGTTACCACGGCCGGCGGCACTATGGCGGGCGATATAAACATGGCCGGCCACCGGATCTCGAACGTTTCCACCATGTCGGTGAGCGGCGTGGCCGGCGGGATAGTTATAGTTCCGTACGTTAACGAGACCGCGGATTACGCCAGTAATGCCGGTATAGCCATAGGCTCCTCCACGGTGCAGAACTATAACAAGGGCGTGGGAATAGGCTACCTCGCCAATGTCAACCATGATAGCGGCGTAGGTATAGGGGATAACGCGTACACCAATTACGGTTCAGGCGTCGGTATCGGCGTGCAGGCACACACCAACAACTCTTCAGGCGTCGGCATCGGCAACGGCGCCGCCAGTAATTATTCTTCCGGAGTAGGGGTTGGAGCTTCTGCCAGCAACAACTATAATTACGGCGTCGGTCTCGGCTATCAGGCGAACTATAACCACGACTACGCGGTGGGCGTGGGTGCCAACTCCACCGGCAGCAAGGGCTATGGCTCGGCTTTAGGCGCTTATTCCTACGCGTCCTCCTCCTCTACGGCGGTGGGAGCGTATGCCAAGGCCAACGCGGAGCTCAGCCTCGCTTTCGGCTACGGCACCGTGAATAATTCCACCGGCACGGCCAGTTTCGGCGTTTACGCCGTGCAGACCGCCAGCGCCGTCAGCGCGGGCTATTACCAGATAAACGGCAGCACAGTGCTGGCGATATCCGGCAGCGGGAACTTATTTGCGGGATACCAGGCAGGTCTTGTTACTACTGGCGATGCGAACACGTTTGTCGGCAGGAACGCTGGCTATAGTAATACCACGGGTGGTTTTAACGTAGCCATGGGCCGTGACGCAGGTTTTTATAACCAGAGCGGACAGAATAATGTGATCATGGGCTATCAGGCCGGATTGGGCGTGGCGGGAAATTCATACAACGATTCCGCGCTTATCGGTTTTGAAGCCGGAAACGCATTGACGACCGGTTCAGGAAATGTACTCATGGGCTACCAAGCCGGTTCCAATATCACCTCCGGTAGCGGGAACATCATAATTGGAATTTCTACAGGGACCCCACAGCCTACCGACAGCAACATCCTGAATATAGGCGGGGTACTCTTCGGCACACTGGACGAAGGCGGAATCGGGATAAATTCATTCCGTACCCCGACCCCGACTAAACC
>MNUR01000081.1 GCA_001871115.1 Elusimicrobia bacterium CG1_02_56_21
TCGGGACACACCGTGCCCGCCCCTCCCCACTCGGCCTCCGCGCTTACGTAAGCGTCGGCCTCCGTGAGGGTCCTCCGCTTCCATACCCTCGCCACCCCTCCGCTAAAATTTAAAAACTACTATTACTATCTATCGTCGTCGTGACAGCAGGCTGCTTGGCTGCTAAATCAGGCCTTCCTTCTTCACAACCTTTATATCCGTGGCGGTCTTCTTCACGGCCAGCTCCAAAAGTTTCTTGCGCGCCTCGTCTGTAAGGTCCGGGCTGTCGAGAACGGTGCTTATCCCGCTCAGCGTTAGCGTCAGGGCTTTCTGGTAAAGGTCAAAATCCCTGAGAACCTTTATCACTCCCTCCCGGTTCTTGAATTCCCACTTTGATCTTTTCTTTATCTGCGCGGTATACTGCGAGCCCGCGTACTCCGAGCCGTCTTTGGCGGAGCTGCCCAGGCTCTCGCCTACTTCGTCAAGCTGGGCCTGAAGCTCCTCCATCCGCTCTTTCAGGCGGCCGTAGCGGTCCACCAGGGCCTCTATCTTCTCCGTGGAAGCCGGCAGCGCCTCCGGGGGAGGCGGATGCCCGCCGAAAAAATGGGGGCAAAGACTCTTATAGTCGCACCAGGCGCAAGCCTGCTCCGCGGGGGTAGGATCGAACTTTATACCTTTTATGGCCTCGGCCACGCCCAGGACCCGCTCCCAGAAAGCCCCTATTTCTTTATCATCGGCGCGCTCGAACTTGTGCTTTTCAAGCGTGGGGACATGATAATACTGCATCTGCCGCACCTTCACCGAGCTGACCCGCTCGCCGTAAGTCTCGGCTATTTTCTCTTTGAGCCTAGGGTCCAGTTCGCTTATCTTCTGGTACATGTAAAGCTGCAGCGGCTGGCGCTTTACGTTCTTGCCGGTCTTGTAATCTATTATTTCTATCTCTCCGCTCCCCAGGTACTCTATGCGGTCGGAGATAGTGCGCACCAGCAGCCCGTCGACTTCCACGTCGGTAGAATACTCCACCAGGAAAGGGGGCTTGAAACTTGCGCGGTTGTGCGCGTAATAATTCGTGAGCATTTTTCTGCCGTCTTCGTAGGCCCGGTCCGCCTTCTGTTGCGTACGGTAGCCTTTTTCCAGGTAGGATTTGCGGTTCCAGTCCGTCCTGAAAGCCTCGAGCAATTCCTCAAGCGAGGGAAAAGGCGGAGCCTTGACCGAATAGAGGAATTCCAGGGCGGTATGTATGCTGTTGCCGAACGCGAAGTAAAATTTGGGTTCTTCTTTTATTTTATCGATGTACTTGAATTTATATTTGAGCGGGCACTCCTCGTAAAGCGACATCTTTGAATAGGAGAAAGCCAGCAGGCCGCTTTTTTTTGCGGGAGGCGGCGCGGCCGGGATATCCCCGAAAAGGCCCGGGACCGTCCCGGGAGCGGCTTCTTTATTTTTTTTCTTCATAAGACAAAAGCTCCATAACCCTGTTCTCAAACCCCGGCCCGGCAACCGAGGTAAGTATTTTACCCTTCCACGGGGCGTAATAATTATACACCCAGGAGGAGCCTCCCTCGGCCCTGCGGCGGACTTTTATGCAGTCTGTGAACTCGCCGGCTTTTACCTTTACGGTAAGCCCGGTCTTCTCCACCAGGAACTTAAGGCGGCCCTCCTGCCCCGTAGAGGCCCAGGTCTTGCCTGTCTCAAGCGGATAATTCAGTATAAGGGTGTCCAGGCCGGCCTCCCTTTCCACAAAATTCATCCCGGCAAAGCGGTAGGTTTTTTTAATACCGCTCACCAGCTCGGTTCCGGCGTAGAAAGAACTGGTAACCCCGGAGCCTTGTGAAGAATGCACGGCCACAGCCACCACTTCGCGGGCGTTCTGGCCCTTGGTATCCGAGTCTCCGTAAACCCATTTCATACCGGGGCCGGCCGGGAAATAGTCCGGGCAGACAAAAATGCTCCGGAAAACGTCCTCCGGCATTCTAAAAGAAGGATAGTCCCTGGCCAGGCGCTCCAGGAGCGGCTTGGATTCCAGGCACAGCCCGAGCTGCAAAGAGTAAATTTCCGCCGCCGCCATCAGGGCCCGGGGCGCGTCCGGGGCGGCGGGATTGTTAAGGGCGAACGCTTTATATTTTTCCGCGGCTTCGGCCAGGCGTCCCTGACGCTGCAGCACCACAGCGTCGTCATAACGCGCGGAACAGGCGGTCAGCAGCGCGCTTAATACCAGCGCGGGAGCGAGCAGTTTAAAATCCGTCATAAATCTCTTTTATTATATAATAACCGCGTCAGCTCTGCCTTTCCGCAGGCAATAAAAACAATGCCCCTGCCCTACTCTTTTGAAACCGCCATCCTGAAAATTCCCGGCGACACGCTTTTGTTCCTTAAAAAAAAGCATTTCAGGGCCCTCGAGCCGGCCGACATCCTCTATCGCCGGGGAGAGCTCTCCGCGGACAGGTCCGATATCGCCGGCGTCCGCAAATATTTCACCTCCTACCTGCAAAAGGCGGCTCAAACAAACGCTAACAGCTTCCAGTTCGTTAACGCGTTCCTTATCCTGGGGCGCTTTAACGAAGCTTTCAACTGCCTTTCCCGCATGGATATGGCCGCCCTCCCCGCGGAAATAAAAATGGAGCTCAGCAATCCCTGGCATAACCTGAGGGACGCGCAAGAGCTCAGGCGTCTTTTGAAGGCTTTTTCCGCCGCCGGGGTCAAAGCCCGCAAAAGTCCTTTTTACGCGGCTTATTCTTTTATCCTTTCCGCCTCGGCTAACCGACAGGCCCCCGGGGCGGCCGCGGTTTTATATAAAGGCATCATCTCGGAAAAAGACGGGAGCTTCGCCGAACGCGCCTGGCTGCATTTTAAAACGGCGGAAGTGCTTCTTAATTCCGGTTTCTACAAAGAAGCCGCCGCCGTGTTCAAAAGGCTTATCGGCGGAGAGCCGGGCAATATCCAGGCCTGGGGCAGGCTGGCTGAAGCGCTGTTCTGTTCCGGCGGAAAAAAACAGGCGCTCGCGCTTCTGCAGAAAGGCTACGCTAAAACCGGCGACGCGGCCCTGAAAGTATGGAGGGGAGAACTGAACCTCTGGGCCGGGAACTATGCCGGAGCGCTCAGGGATTTAAACCACGGCGGGGCCGGCAATCACATGCTCGCCTCCTGCTGGCGCGGCGCCGCCCTTTTCAAGACCGGGCGGGACAAAGAAGCCGAATTTGAACTTAAGAGATCCGTCGCCGCCAGGCCTTGCGATTTAGAGGCGCGCCTCTGGCTGTCGGAGATCTACGAATCCCGCGGGCTTCTTCACAAAGCCGAAAAAGAGATCACTTCAATACTGCATGAAAACCCCACCCATCTTTGGGGCTGGATAAACCGGGGGATACTGCACGGCAAAAAAAAAGACCCGGCCGCCCTGCTGCGTGATTTTAAGTTATCCCCTGCTATGAGCGCCGCGCTCGCGAAGAAGGCCGGCATAAAACCCGGCCGGAACTACAGCCACCAGGAAATAGAACTGCTGCTTAAAACGGCCCGGACACTGGCCCGCGGCTGCCGCCGGCACGAAACCTATATCCTCCCGGTCTGGCTGAAAGCCTGGACCGCAGCGAAGAGCTTCTGACTCTCCACACCGACCGCGCGGTAAAGTATAATTATTACTGGCATAATTATTAAACCGGCCGGCAGCCGGGACGGAGGTTGTATGCAGGAAGGCGATAGAGATAGAAGCTGGCTGATATGGCTGATAATAGTACCGGTCTGCATGGCGCTCGGAGCGCTGCTTGTAAGATGGGCTCTGCATCCCGGCTCAAAACAGCCCGCCCCGCCTAAACAGCAGGCCGCCGCGGCCGCTCCGGACCTCTTTAAGGCCCAGCCCGCTCCCGCCGCCCAGGACAATTCCGACTTTGACCTCCCCGGCGATGAGCCCGACAATGCCTCGGCCGCCGTTCTATGGACAGACAAGCCCTCCTTCCAGCCCGGAGAAAGAACGCGGACGGCAAAGCCGCGGGGGGAGGAGGCCGCCCCCGCGGACGCTGCCCCGGCAGACCCGAAAAAAGACCGCAAGATGGGGTTCGCTTTCGGGGCGCTGAGCAAAGCGGCTGAAAAACTCCTTAATAATCCCAGGGCGGTAGGAGCGCTTCTCAACAATGATTACATCGTAAAAGGCTTCATGTCCCGGGATACCGTAAAAAAAGCTACCGCTAGCTCCTCTTCCCTCGCGGCCTATCTGAAGAACCCGAAGAACCTCTCCGACTTCATGAATAAACCGGCGGTGCAGGGCGGGATGAACAGTAATGAGCTTGTTAACACCCTGGCCTCAAGCAAACTGACCTTAGCCTTAATGGACACGCCGGGCGGGCGGGCGCTCTTAAAGGACCCTAACGCTATCGGCGAGATACTGCAGGCGAACCCGGACCTGGTCGGGGTGCTTACCAACCCCAACGTACTTAGCGCCCTGACTCAAAACCCGAGGACAGCCGCGATAATCGGCCAGATAAGGTGACGCCCCCGGACAGCTCCCGAACCGTCAAAGATAAAATGACTAAACCGGATATCAGGGATTTTACAAGGCAGGAACTGGCCGGGACCATGATCTCGCTTGGGGAGAAAGGATCCCGGATAGACCGGATCTTCAACTTCCTGCACAAGAAAGGCGCGGTCAGCTTTGAGGAAATGGCCGGGGTTCAGACAGAATTCAAGAACAAGCTCGCGGCCAGGTACTCAATATCTCCGGCTCCGGCTATAGAAAAACTGGTCTCCAAAAAAGACGGGACGGTTAAACTTCTTTTCAGGTTCTACGACGGGGCAGTAGCGGAGAGCGTAGTAATTTTCAATAAAAAGACCGTCTCGGCCTGTATCTCTTCCCAGTCCGGCTGCGCCTGCGGCTGCGCCTTCTGCGCCACCGGCGCGCTCGGGCTGAAGCGCGACCTTAGGCCCCACGAAATACTGGCCCAGTTCACGGCATGCCGGAAGGAAGCCGGCCGCGCTCCAGACAGCGTTGTTTTCATGGGGATGGGGGAACCCTTCCTGAACTGGGCCAGCGTTAAAAAAAGCGTCCTGCTGCTTTCGGACAACAAAGGCCTTAATTTCCCGCAGACCAGAATAACGGTCTCCACGGTCGGCGTGGTCCCCGTGATCCGGGAACTGGCCGGATCACACCTGGGGGTCCGGCTGGCGGTCTCGCTGATAACCGCCGATGAAGCGCAGAGGGCGGAACTGACGCCTATGGCTAAAAAATATTCTTTGCGCGAAATTATAGGCGCCGCGCGGTATTATACCGACAGAACAAAGAAAATGGTCTTTTTCGAATATATTCTCTTCGACGGGCTGAACGATTCGCCGCAGGACGCCCAGAAGCTGCTCGCCCTGGTAAAAGACATCCCCTGCAAAATAAACCTGATAATATACAACCCCAATCAGCCGGGAAAACCCTTCACCCCGGGCCGTTTCGAGAAAGGCAAAGTGTTCCAGGATATCATGGTGGAGGCCGGGATACGGACCCATATACGCCGGGAGAAAGGCTCGGACATAGCGGCCGCCTGCGGCCAGCTTGCGGCAAAAAAGGAAGCTTCCTGACAGCGGCCGGATAAAGGGTATTTATTTTTGTAAAATTAGCGCTTGGGCGGATTGTTCTGAAAGGAGACAAGCATGATATCGATCAAACATTTTTTAGAGACTAAAGGCGGAGAAATCTGGTCCGTCACCAGCGGCTCCGCGGTAATAAACGCGCTGCAGACAATGGCGGAAAAGAACATAGGAGCGCTGCTGGTGATAGATGAAGGAAAGCTGGTAGGGATAATTTCCGAGCGCGACTATGCCCGCAAGGTAGCGCTTGCCGGGAAAATGTCAAAAGACACCCCGGTCAGGGAGATCATGACGGAGCGGGTTCTTTACGTCCGCCCTGACGAATCGATAGAGGACTGCATGGCGCTCATGACGGAAAAACATTTCCGCCACCTGCCCGTAATAGACAAAGGGGCCATCCTGGGGATCATCTCTATCGGCGACGTGGTGCGGCTGGTGATCTCCAAACAAAAATTCATAATAGCGCAGCTGGAGAATTATATTTCCGGCGGCAGGTAAACGCGGCAGTACTTATTGCCGGCATTATTTTTCAGGGGGAAGGGGAGAACCGTATTTCAGCGGTTATTGCCGTATACCCTTATACAGGCGCTATCCCGGAAAGCAGCTCACCCGGAACCAGGGCAAAAACTTCAGTATTAGTCACGCTTGTGTCGCACCGGATAGCCAGTGTGGCTTTTATCACGCAAAACTCACGCTTAAGGTCTACCGAAGCGCCTAACCCGCTCACAAGGCCGGGTGCGTCCCCTTCCATGAATTCGGGGACCGCGGGCATTGCGCTTTTCTTTATAACGTTCAGGACGGAGTTAACCATGGCGTTGAGGACGATATTCCCCAGCTCCAGCAGCATGATCTCCTCGGCCGGGGTCGTACGCGCGCCCCTGGGGAAGGAATGCCCTGTGAAGCCTTTGGAGATGCACTCCATGTCCTGGGGATTGAAGAGCATGATCGCCGTGAGCGGGGAGCCTGCGTTCAGGCTGAAATAAACGGCCGCGGCCGGGTTTTTAAAATCGTGCTGTTTTACCGCGTATTCCAGCGTCCCTGCCGAAGCTTTTATTTCCAGAACCTCCCAGGTTCCGGCGGAGACCCTTGAAAGCCTTAAGAGGCATTTTTCAAGGCTTGCGGCGGCCAGCTGTTCCAGGACGGCGTTTAAATTGGCATTCATAAATTTACAGGTCAGATTAATTTCTTAACTACTTCTTCAAATTCAGAATAAGAAAAAGGCTTGTTCAGCACGGCTACTGCGCCGCTGTCGATGAGATCCTGGCTTATTCTGTCCTGCTGAACGGCCGTTACCATGATAACCTTTGCCGCAGGGTCTACGCCCCTTATCTCCTTAAGCACCTCAAGTCCGGACTTCCCCGGCATTATCAGGTCCAGGAGTACCAGGTCCGGCCGGTGTTCACTGAAAATCCTGCCCGCGTCTTTGCCGTTGTCGGCCTCGCCCACCACCTGGTGGCCCATTTGCGTCAAAATAGCCGTCATCAGGTCCCGGGTCATGTCATTATCGTCAACAATTATCACTTTCATAAATTTTACCTGGAGGGCGGCTTGCAGAGCCGCAGAGCATGCTTCCCTGAAATTATAATATAAATGAAGCTGGCTGGGGGCTAAGCTTCGCTTTAAACCGTACTCCGCGCGTCTATTTAATAAGCCGGGTTTTCATTTTATAGACGGCTAAATATGCGACGCCTGCGGTTAAAACCAGCATATAAAGAAGGTCCAGAAAAAGCCACGGGTTCAGCCGGCCGAAAGCGGCGGCGCGGGTGATATTGACGAAGTGCGTCAGCGGCAGGAAATTGGCCGCCAGCTTAACCCACCCCGGCATTCCGTCGAGCGGGAAGAAAGTCCCGCTGAAAAGGAACATCGGGTTTATGAAAAGAAAAATAGGCAGGTTCAGATTATCTATATAAGGGGCCATAGCCGCGAACAGCAGGCCGAAAGACGCGAACATCAGGCCCGCCAGGGCCGACAGCGGCAGGATGATCAGGCTTGAAGGATAAGAAGCCAGGCCGAACAGGGTTACGATAAGCAGGATAGCGGCGCCCGCGAACAGGCCTTTTGTGGCCCCGGAAAGGATCTCGCCTACCAAAATGTCTTCGGCGGACAGCGGGGTGGTGATGACGGCGTCAAAGGTCTTCTGGTAGCGGAGGCGCACGAAAGCCCCGTACATGGTGTCGAAGGTGGCGTGGAACATTACCCCGACGGCTATCATCCCGGGAGCCAGAAAAGTAAGGTAGTCGTAAGCCCTGCCGTCGGAACTTATCTTCTGCACGTACGCGCCCAGCCCGATCCCGAAAGCCAGGATATAGAGCACTGGTTCGATGAGCGGGGGGATAACATTGGTCTTCCAGGTGACCAGCGACACGTCTACATTGCGTCTCCACATATACCGGGCGCGGTAGGAAATATTTTTAAGGATACAAGTGCTGTTCATAAGTAAAAGGCTTAGAAGGCTGGAAGACCGGAGGACCGGGAATTGTATGGGGCGGCAGACCTTGCGGCTAATCCTCCGGTCCTCTACTCATCGCGTAAATTCTTCCCGGTCAGTTTCAGGAAGACGTCTTCCAGGTTGCCCTTTCCTTCCAGATGTTTTGAGATCAGCTGCCCGGGCGTGCCGTGCTCTATGATCTTTCCGGAATCTATTATTACAAGGCGGTCGCAAAGCAGTTCGGCTTCCTCTATATAATGGGTGGTCAGCAGAGTGGTCAGGCCGTTTTTCTTCATCCCGCGCACTTCTTCCCAGATCTGGCGGCGGGACTGCGGGTCCAGCCCGGTGGTGGGCTCGTCGAGAACCAGGACCTTGGGCTTGTTTATAAGCGCGCGGGCCATGAGCAGCCTTTTTTTAAGACCCCCGGACAGATCCTCTATAGGGCGGTCAAGCTTATCGTGCAGGTGAAACCGGTTTATCAGCCCGTCGGCGCGTTTTTTAGCTTCCGAGTAAGGAATGTCGAAATAGCGGGAATAAACAATAAGGTTCTTCAGCACCGAAAAATCCGGGTCCAGGTTTATCTCCTGGGGGCAGACCCCGAGCAGGTATTTCACTCCGCGGGGATCCTCGTTCACGCTCAGGCCTTCGACGGTTATGTCGCCGCCGGAGAGCGGCAGGGCGCAGGTGAGCATTTTCACGGTGGTCGTTTTGCCGGCGCCGTTAGGGCCCAGCAGGCCGAAGCATTCGCCTCTTTCTATTTCAAAATCGATACCGTCCACGGCGCGCAGTTCGCCGTAATTTTTGCGGAGGTCGACAGCTTTTATAACCGGGGGCATAGCCATACTGTATAAAAAAACCCCGCCCTTACAAAACAGGAGGGGGACAGTATTGTAAAATTAAGGTGAAGAACGCTGCTGTCAGCCAGGCCGGACATATGATCAACCCCGAAGTTCTCGTAAAGCTTATCGACCGCCTGGATACTTACCCGGTAGGCCTGCCTGACGCGCCCGAGCTCAGGGAATTTCTGAACAGCTTCCTTACGCCCGACGAGGCTCGCCTCGCCTTGGTCTTTCCTTTTAAAGAGGGCACCGCCTCCGGGCCGGCCGGCTTCTCCGGGTGGGATCTTGCCAAAGCAGAGAGCGCGCTCAACTCGATGGCGGAGAAAGGCGCCGTTTTTGATTACAGACTTGGCGAGGGCAGCGTTTACTGGCTGCTGGCTCCCTCCGTAGCGGGCTTTATTGAATTTTCCCTGATAAAACTGCGGCGCGACCTGCCTATGGAAAAACTCGCCGGACTGCTTGAGGCTTATGAATCGGGCGCCTTCTACAAAGAGGTTTTCGGTTCCAAAACCCGTATCTCCAGGGCCCTGGTCAGCATGGACGCGCCGGTCTCATCGCAGATAATGACCACGGGCGAGGTAGAGAGCCTTATCCGCAAAGCCGGCGGCGGCTCCCGCGTTAAATTCTGCGGGCATAAAGCTCTCTCCCTCGAGCCCCGGCAAAAACCGCCCGGCACGCCGGAAAATGAAGCAATTAAATATCTGAGGATAGCCTATGAAAAAGGCAAATTGCCGGCGATGGCCCGGCAGATACTCAAAAGCAGGTTCTCCTGATGGAACTTTCCGGCGACCAGCAGAAAGCCCTCACTCAGCTCCTGGCCTGGTATAAAGACCCGGGCCGGAGCCGGTTTATTACCCTCGGCGGTTACGCCGGAACGGGAAAGACCACCCTTATAGCCGTCTTCAAGAACGAACTGGCTAAAGCGGAAAAAGGAATTAAAATAGCTTTCGCCAGCTATACCGGCAGGGCCGCCCAGAACCTCCGCAACAAGCTTAAAGAAGCCGGCGCTCTCTGCGCCAGGGATTCGGTCAGCACCATCCACGGCCTCATCTACACGCCGCGGGAAGACTCAGGCGGGCAGATCTCGGGCTGGGACCGCAAAGAAGCCCTGGGGCGGAACCTGATCATTATAGACGAAGCCTCCATGGTAGACGGCCTGATCTGGAACGACCTGCTGTCTTACGGGATACCTATAATAGCGGTAGGGGACCACGGCCAGCTGCCCCCGATAGCGGGGAAATTCAATTTGATGGAAGCCCCTGAAATAGTTCTTACCCATATACACCGGCAGGCCAGGGATAATCCGATAATCAAAGTTTCGGAATACGCCAGGACCACAGGTCTGATCCCGCCTGAGAAATACGGCCCCGGGGTGGTAAAATACCTCAAGGACGACTCTGAAGCCCAGGAAAGAACGGGGGAACTCCTGGAATCCTATTCTACGGACACTTTGATACTTTGCGGCTACAACTCCACCAGGAACAAGATAAACCAGTTTATAAGGGCCTCCCTGGGTTTTGAAACCCCTTCCCCGGCCCGCAATGACAGAGTGATCTGTTTGCGCAATAACCACAAAAAGGCCATCTATAACGGGATGTTGGGAACTATTCTGCACCTTGAAGCGGCGCAAAAAGACTGGTACAGCGCAGAAATCCGGATGGATGACCGGGAAAAGCCCTATGAAGGCCTTATTTACATGCCTCAGTTCGGGGCCAAAACTGGGATAAATTTCACCAAAGACAGGCGGCTGGCCGCTATAGGCGACCTTTTCGACTTCGGCTATGCCCTGACCGTGCATAAAGCCCAGGGCAGCCAGGCCAGGCGGGTTATCATGTTCGAAGAGCGCTTCCGGCAGATGGATGACGATATGTGGCGGCGCTGGCTGTATACCGGGGTGACCCGCGCTGAAGAAGAACTATTCCTATTTGGTTGAACCAACAAGGTTCAAACAAACCAAAATATTAAAAAAAAGGCAAGTTTTTGCCTGCCTTTTTCTTCCTAAAACTCAATAGGAAAAACTAATGCATTTCTATATATTGTATGTTTTGATACAATGTATTGTATCTTTATGTACAATAAATCTATAAATATATTTTGGCCTTTAAGGACGGATAGAAATGAGTGAAGAAATCAGAAGAAAAAGCGCGGATTCCTGCTACCTGCCAGGCCTCGGACCTGACAATACCTGTGACAAATTAGCCAAAACAGTTAAAAGCGGCGATAAAGACCTCCTGGAGGCCTTCCCTGCTATGCTGGCCAATGCGGCCGAAGCGGGGGAACTAAATTTGGCAGCCTTGAACGACCGCCTGGATGAAGATGAGAAGAAAGCCTTAAAATCCCTCATTTTCTTTTCCCTGGGCCTGTACAAACACCTTGGATTGAAGTTTTCCTGGACCAGGACCCTTTTTGAGGATTTTGCGCCCAGGCTGACAGCCAATTACAGCGACAGGATAAGACTGAACTCAGAAATAGACCTGGGGGGCAGCCCCCTTGATCCTGCCGGGGCAAAAGACTATTTCCGCAAAAACTTCAAAAAAAACCGTCCGGGAGCAAAAAGCTGCCTGGAAGCCGGTGAAAAGCTGGATCTTGAACTTGCCGTAGCCCGGCTCTTCACGCCCAGGCAAAAAGACCTTTTCCTGAAGAGACTCCGCGGAAAGAAAATGACCAAGACGGAAAAAGAGTATTTTTCCCGTATTATAAAGAAAAAACTTCAGGCTCTCGCCAATGAGGACCTGCACCGGCTGGCCAGGAAGGTTTTAGAATAATATTCGCTTATTTTACCACAGAGGCTTCAGGGTTATGATCGTCCCGAAAGTCTTGCCGGGGTCCGTCACAACAACCGTATTGGCGCGCCCGGCGGCGAGTTTAACCTGAAACGGGAGCCTGGCGGCGATTTCACTGCCGTTCACCGAGATCAAGCAGCGCCTGGCGGCAGGGTTCTTTGAATCTATCAGCAGGGTTCTCATATAGCCGTGCGCCGGAACTATTCCCAGGTCCCGGTACTGCCAGTCAAAATCCCGGGCTAAACCGGAGGCGTGTGAGCTCCTGAAAGCCTTGTCCCTGGTAAATGTGTCATCCAGGTGAAGGCGCTTTTCCTCAAAAGATATCTCAACGCCGCCTTCGTCGTGGGCTATGCTATTGATCACGGCAGGCTCGGATAAAAAATTATTTCTCAAGTAATACCTATAGTAGTAATACAGTCCCAGTTGCGCCCGAGTTTCGGCTGGTCCCTGCACTGGCTCCAGCCTGACGCCGCCGGCGGTCCCGCCGACCAGGCGTTCATGCACCTCACGCCCGCTCAGAAACTTATCCTTCTCCTTAAAAGAATAATTAAAGGTCGGGTCCATTACTATCCATTTGCCCAGTTCCTTTATATAAACTTCCACCGTGAAATGCCCCCCGGCATTATCCTTGGCGGCCAGGTCCGCATACCGCACAGGGATGCCCAGCGCCTGGCAAGCCTGCCCGAAAACAATGCCACGCTGCCCGCAGTGGCCGCCGGTTTTACCGGACCTGATCCAGTCCAGCAGAGTTAAAGCGTCCCACGGCGGGTAGGGGTCGGGATAATTTTTAGCCCATTTCATCCCGGCCGCCCAGGCCCGGAGGCGGGAGGCTTTTTCCAGGTCGGTCCCGAGGCCTTTTACCAAGGCCTCAAGACCCTCCGCCTTTTTAAACAGGGACAGCCGGAGGTTGGAGGGGTCCTCCGAATAAAACACCGTTCCCGGCGCAATGTTCTGAAAAAGTTTAACAGAGGTTACGGAATGCAGTGAGCGGCCGGCGAAATAGAGGCAGCCGAGAGCGGCTACCAGGGTAAATACCGGCCAATATCGCTTCATACGCCCAGCCTCCCAGCCATCCCGGCAGGTCCGCCTGCCCAAGGCCTTTATGAGTATTCCTATTATAGCGGTAGGGACGACATTATACAACTGCCGCACGTTTTTGTCCTCTTTACAAATTGGCCCTGACAGCCTGCGATGCCGGGATTAAAGCGCAATAAAAAAGTTCAGGCGCAATCCGGGCGCGATTGGAATACAAAGCAATGTCTAAAAATCCTATAATACCTATGAGAAGTCCCCATAGCTCAACGGATAGAGCTCCTGCCTTCTAAGCAGGCAATACAGGTTCGATTCCTGTTGGGGACACTTGATTTTCAGTTAAGGCCGCCGGAGAGATCCGGCGGCTTTTTATTTTACGAGCATTTCCCTGGGATGGAAAGCCCTGCGCCCTTTGAGCCCGGCGAGGATATCCCCGGCAAGATAAAGACTG
>MNUR01000136.1:0-43984 GCA_001871115.1 Elusimicrobia bacterium CG1_02_56_21
CCCCCTGGAAACCGATAACCCGCTCTACTCCGGAGCAGGATGCCGAGGGGCCGATGCCGTAATAGACGCGCCGGCAAACATTGCGTATTGACCCGCTATTGGACAGCCAGAGGTCACCGAGGCTGCCGCCGGTGGGGACCGTCTGGAAGTCCCCTATAACCTGCAAACGGTTTGCCTGGGAAAGAATGAGCCTGGCAGAGAAATCCTGCCCCATGGTCTGGCTGAAGTCTATATAAGGGGTCCCGCCGGCGCCTCCCAGTTCTATTGAGCCGCCCTGGTCTATATTAAGCGCGGATTTATTTGTTCCCCACATTATGCTGTTGTCGGTACTTATAGCCCCGTTCCCCACCTCCAGCTTAACGGTGTTACTGCGCCGCGCATTGTTCCCGTTGTAACCTGTGCCCAACCTGACATAACTGGCATTGCCGCCGTCCCTGGCCAATATAGTGTTGCCGGTGGTAAGGATGCTGACATAGCCGCCATAAGGGGCCGGGTAGTAAGTGGTAAGGGTCAGGCTTTCGGAGCCCAGGTAGCCGGGACTCCAGGCCAGGAATAAAAAAGCCAAAGCAAGCAGTGCCTGCTTGCGGCTAAAACTCAATTTAACAACGATTTCTCTGGTGGTTTCCATAAAACCTCCCCTTCCGGGACCTACTCTGCCTAAATGCCCGGCCACAACCCTGTACTCGTATATATAGTTAGTCTAGCAGATAATATTACTGTTTTCAATGGGAAACACAGTTATAGTGATAATACCCAAAAAAAGGTGTTTTCAAGACTGTTAAAGGAATCGGCAGCCTGCGGCTTAAAGAAGGGCTATAGTGAAAGGCGCCTTGTGTTTTTCCAGCAGGAAAGCCCTGGCTTCCCCGGCCACATCGGCGAAGTCTTCCTGGTCTTTGGCAGAGGACCGCAGAAAATCGGAGGAATTGCGGATCAGGAGGGCGTAGCCTTTGGCGGGAAGTTCTTCAGGCAGGGAGCGCAGGCAGTCCAGGAGCGCGTCCCAGTTCCTGCCGAAATAGGCGGGGAACCGGAAAGCCGTGGCTATAACATCCATAAGCTCCGCCTTATCGCGCACCGCCGCTCCGTCTATTGCCGCGACAAAATAAAAAGGCGGAGGAAATATTTCAGCTATTTCCTCCGCCGTCAAAGCCCGGGCCTTAAGATCCAGGAAAAGTCCCTCTCCCCCGGGCAGGCCCATAGCCTATCTCACCACGGTAAGCAGAATGAAGTTGGCATAATGGTCGGGGGTGTAGTAAACCTTCTCGCCGCCGCCGATTATTACACGTTCGGAACCCCGGGCGCTGAGATCGGGAGCGACCTGGTAAGTGGTTCCGCCGATAACTACCACATGCGGGGCCTTTCCGGTGAGCAGGGTATACTCGCGATAAAAACCGTTCGGCTGCCTGGGGAGCCGGCCTTCTTTATTTTTAAATACAGACCCGTCCTGGGAGTAAGGCAGGTGCACGCCGTTATAAATATCGCTGACCAGTTTCAATATAGCTTTCACCCTGACCGGGTCTTCTATTTTAGGGGTCAGGTCGGTACCGGGAGCCGGGGCCGAAGCGCGGACTTCGGTTCCGGGAACTTCGGCCGGAAGCGCCGGGGTTCCGGCTTCCGCAATGGACGGAAGCACAGCCAGGCTGCCTGCGGTTGAGCCGTAGAGCAGGTCTCCCAGGGCGGAGACGGAAACCGCCGCGCCCCGGGGATTAACTCCGGGAGCGCCGGCAAAAGCTGAAAGCGAAGGAATGGTAAAAACCAAAATCGCCGCGAGATTCAACCACAGTTTTTTATTTTTAAGCATCCTGGACATCCTTTAGGATTGAATTAATTTTTTACGGCGTGTATATTTTAGGCTATTGTAAAAATATTCAAAGGGCACATGGGCCCATAAAGAAGTAGGCCTTAAGACCCATATTATCCTTTGTGACCTTAATTTATGGTTCCGGCCGCAGCAAATAAAGAGAGCCGCCAGCGGCGGCCCTCTTCTTTTTCCGGCCATTGCCCGGATGTCTACAGCAGCTCCGCCACCAGCGCCGCAAGCTGGCTGCGCTCGGTTTTTGTGAAAGTAAGATGGCCGTACAATTTCTGCCCGCGCATACGGTCCACAATATACGTTAAGCCGTTAGAGGCCACGTCCAGGTAAGGGTTATCTATCTGGTACGGGTCTCCGGTCACTACAACCTTGGTCCCGTCCCCGGCCCTGGAAAGAATGGTTTTTATCTCGTGCGGGGTCAGGTTCTGCGCGTCGTCCACGATCATATACTGCTTGGGCAGCGAGCGGCCGCGGATATGGGTCACGGAAGCGATCTCTATTTTCTCGTTCTGAAGCAGGTACTCGAATTTTTCTATGGCGCTTTCCTGATGGCGCTTGTCCATGATGAATTCCAGGTTATCGTAGATCGCCCCCATCCAGGTGGAGAGTTTTTCTTCCTTGGTTCCGGGGATAAATCCTATATCCTTGCCTACCGGCACGATGGGGCGGCAGATAATAAGTTTGCGGTAGACGTTCTCTTCCACGGCTTTCTGCAGCCCGCAGACCAGGGACATCAGGGTTTTACCCGTACCGGCCGCGCCCAGCATCGTAACGAGCTTAACCGAGTCGTCCAGCAGCAGCTCCATCGCGCAGCGCTGCTCCTTGTTTATCGGCCGGATGCCCCACGGTGAAGGCTCCGGATTGAGGGTTCTCAACTTGGTATTGTCGGCCGGGTCCACGCGGCCGATGGCGGATTTCTTCGGGTCCCCTTTGGCGCGCAGCACCACGAACTCATTAGGCGACAGATCTTTATCCGGGCTGTCAATAACGTGATCTTTATAAAATTTATCAACATCCGCCCCGGTCGTCTCTATCGAGACCAGGCCGGGATAAAGCTCGTCCACGTTAACCTTTCCCGCTTCGTAATCCTCGGCGCTTAAACCCACGGCTTCAGCCTTGAGGCGCAGGTTTATGTCCTTGGTGACCAGGATGGCGCTGTGTTTTTTCTGCTCATACCAGTAAGCGGTGTTAAGGATGCGGTTATCCATCTCGAGCAGCTTAAATTCTTTCGGCAGGACCTGTACATGATCGAGGTCGACTATCAGCGTTCCGCCGTTCTCCATCTTAACCCCGGAGTTCAGTTTGCCCTTTGACCGGTGCTCGTCCAGTTTGCGGGAGACCACGCGCGCGCTTTTACCGCGCTCATCCGCCGCGTTCTTGAACGTATCCAGCTCTTCTATTACGGAAATGGGGATCACTACGGTATTATCTTCAAATTTGGAAAAGGATAGGGGGTCGTGTATCAGCACATTGGTGTCGAGGATATAAACTTTTTTCATTTATTTTCTCCCTATTGTCCCGCGCTGTTTGTAATACCGGCTAATTTTAGCATAAAAAGTTGAAACCGCATTTTTGTCCGGCCGGGAAATCCGCGGGCTGTCCGGCCGGAGCAGTAAAGCCGGCCCCGGGGCCGACAGCCTCGTCAGGGCGATGACTATACCGCGGCAAAAATAGTAAGATATCTATATTGTGGCTATACCCCGCCAATAAACTCCGGCGCGGCCCGCCAATTATTTACTTTCAAGGATATATGAAAAAAACCCTGCTGCCGCTTCTATTGACCGCCTTCTCGTTTTCCGCAGTTTTTGCGCAGACTCCGCCCCAATCCCCGCCTTCAGGCCTCCCCGGAGCTACCGCGGGGGAAAAGCTCTCTCCCGACCAGCTTCAGGAATGGATGAGGAGCCACGGACTGGCGCCGGCGGCGCCGGCCCCCGGAACCCTGCCCGGGATGACGGCAGCAGAAACCGCCGGACCCGAAACCGTGACCGCGGAACGGGAGAGCCGGAGCGACGGCCCCTGGGAAGTTGCCGAAACCGCCGCGCAGGGACAAGTGAACCTCAAAGCCAAAACTGTCCTCCGGGCGGGAAAAGCCAGGAAGGGCCGCATTTACCTTAAGGATTTCGTAAGCCAGGACATAGAGGCTATCCTGGCACTGGGCAGCGTAGAGAAGGTTTCCGTGGACATAGAGGAACTGCCTGGCCGCCGGGTATCCCCGAAACTTGCGGAAGCCGCGGCTTCCTCCACCCCGGTGAGGGTCACTTACATCATCTCCGAGAAGCCAATGGTAAAAACCATAACCGTCGAAGGGGCCAGGGGCATCTCCAAGTCGGGGGTTAAAGACGAGATGACGCTCAAAGAGAAAGATTTTTTTGACGAGCTGAAAATACGCGAAGGCCTGATAAAGATCGCGGATAAATACCGCGAGAAAGGCTATATAGACGCCAAAACCGATTACGAGGTACGCTTCGACACCGCCGCCTCCCTGGCCTTCCTCACCATTTCCGTGACCGAAGGGAAAAAAGCGCGGGTCGCCGCGGTAGAAATAGAGGGCGCCGCCGGCTTCCGCCTGGAGAAACTGGTCAAGAAGATGAAGAACCGGCCGAAAAAGATCTACTCGCCGAACGAGCTGGACAAGGATTTCAAAACCCTTGCGGATTTCTACAAGAACCGCGGCTACGCCGACTTCAGCCTGAATTCCTCCTCCGTAACTTTCAATACCGACCGCTCGGAAGTTACCATTAAACTCTCGATTACAGAAGGCAATAAACAGAAATTCGGCGCCACTTTCTTCGCAGGCAACACGGTCTACATGCCCAGCGAACTGAACCCCGTACTGGAATACCGCCGCGGAAAGGTCTTCAGCCAGGAACGCTTTGACGACTCTATCCGCGCTATCCAGGACAAATACGCGGACAAAGGCTACCTTAAAGCCTCCCTGGCCCCCGACCGGGTCTATAATGAAAAGACCGGCGAAACCGACATCACCTTCAGCATAACTGAAAATACCCAGGTCTTCGTCGATCACGTGGACCTGGAAGGGAACAGGGCTACCAAGTCCTACGTTTTAAAACGCGAAATAACGCAGAAAGAGGGGGAAGTCTTCAGTTCCTCTAAAATACGGCGCAGCCAGGAGAAGATCTTCAACCTGGGCTTCATAGACGACGTTAGCCCCGTGATCAACCCCACCGCCGACCCTGACAAGGTGGACCTGGTTTTCGACGTCGCCGAGGGTAAGCCCGGTATGCTGACGGCAGGCGCCGGGATCTCATCCACCGACGGCCTGGTGGGCACGCTCTCGCTCTCCCACATGAATCTCTTCGGCCGGGCCTACAGGACCTCCCTGTCATGGAACTTCGGCAAGCGGGTGCAGGACTACTACCTGAGCCTGTCCACCCCCTGGATAGGAAAACACCCGACCTCCCTGGGCGGAGACATCTTCAATACCCGTCATTACAAGCCCTACAAAACCGATATCAGCGCCTATACCGAGCGCCGTACCGGAGGCAAGATCACCCTGGGGCCGCGCTTCGAAGAGGATAAATACCGCCTGACCACCGCTTACACTTACGAAAAGGTCCGCATCACCGACGTCAGCCAGATCTACCAGGGAGAACTCTCGGCCGGAACCAGCGTCACCTCCTCCGTCTACCTGGAATTCGCGCGCGACACCCGCGATAATGTGTGGGACCCCACCCGCGGGACCAAAGCCTCCGTCGGCCTTGAATACGCCGGCGGCCCGCTGCAGGGGGACGTTAATTATTACAAGCCCACCTTCTCCTACAGCTACAACAAAAAGCTGTTCTCCATAGACGACTACCCGTTCGTGCTGGCCATAGGGAACAGGTTCGGTTTCGTCGGGCGCTTCGGAGACACAAAAAAGGTCCCGGTCTACGAGCGCTATTTCATCGGCGGGGCCGAGACCGTCCGCGGCTATGCCAATAACGGCCAGATAGGCCCGCCTAACGGCGGCAGGGTTTACGACGTCGCGAACATAGAATTTAAATTCCCCCTGGCCCGGGAGCGCCGCCGCACCATAGTGCAGTGGGCTTTCTTTTTCGACATAGGAAATTCCTGGGACGGGTTTAACCGGCTCAGCGGCCGCTTCGGTTCCGGGACCACCGACCTTAAAACCGGAGCCGGCTTCGGCATCCGCTTCACCACCCCCGCCTTCCCGATACGCCTGGACTGGGGACACGGCTTCAATCACAAGACCGGAGAGCAGACTTCGGATATTTACTTTACGCTGGGGAACCTTTTTTAGAAGACCAGAGGACCGGAAGACTGGAGGATGGCCGGAAGGGGAGAGGCCTCGCATTTATGAAAAAAATATTTTTCATTATTTTCTTCGCTTTGCCCGCGCTCAACGCCGGCGCGCTGGAACTGCTGCTTGAAGAGAACCGCGGCGAATCAGGGACGATCGGCTACGTAGATATAGACCGGGTATTCAAAGAATACTCCGGGACCACCGGCGCCCGCGAGGCCTTCGTGGCTGAAATAAAAAAGAAAGAAGACGCCCTGAACGCAAAGAAAGCCCTGATCTACGCCCTTAAGGCCGAGATAGCCAAACTCAGGCAGGAGCGGGAATTCGCCCTCACCCTGCCCTCCCTGCTGGAAACCCAGCGCAGCGTTGCGGAAGCGGTCACGGCAACGGCCGCGGCCATCCAGGCCGTGCAGGCCTCCACGCAAACCGTTCAGATCTCCACCCAGGCCGTACAGGCGTCCACAGGCCCCGTTGTCACTGAAGGCGCGGCTCTTACTTCTACAGCCGCGCCCCGGGCTTTGCCCTCCGCCCTGACTTCCCTGCCCGGAATGGGCGGTATAGACATGCCGGGAATAACCAGGGTCCCTGTATCACATTTCAAATTTTCAATTTCAACCTCAGTGCCGGAAATAGACGCGGCTCTCTTAAAAAAAGAAAGCGGGCTCACTGACAAAGAGAACGAAATGCGCCTTTTCCAGCAAGAAACGGAACGCGAACTGCTCGAATACGAAAGCCGGAAAAGCGAGGTGCTCCTGGGCCGGATTTACATCGCGCTCAAAGAGCTGGCCGTAAAAGAGGAAGTCAGCGTTATAGTGGACAAGCGCAGCATCCTGTTCGGCCAGAACGCGGTGGACCTGACCGGCAAGCTGCTGATAAAGCTGGAAGAGAGCGGCTTATGAACCTCACAGCCGCAGATATAGCCAGGATCGCGGAGGGGAAACTGCAGGGGGACGGGGCGCTCAGAATTTCCGGCGCGGCGCCGCTGGAGAAAGCCGGCCCCGCGGACCTGACTTTCCTCACGGAGCCCGCCATGCTGGTCGCGGGCGCCGGGTCAAAAGCCGGCTGTTTACTGGCCCCTGTCGGCTCGGACGTGCTTTTTAAGGATTTTGCCGGCGCGGTGGTTTTCACAAAAAACCCGAAATACGCTTTCATGCTGGCCCTGCGGCTGATTGAAAAAGAAGCCCGCCCGCTGCCGCCCCCAGGGATACACCCGTCCTCTTCCGTCGCGCCCTCGGCGCAGCTGGGCAAGGACATATATATAGGGCCGTTCGCCGTTATAGAAGAAGGCGCCTCGATATCCGAAGGCGCGGTCATAGAGGCGCAGTGCTATGTCGGCCGCAACGCCAGGATCGGCCGCGGCGCGAGGCTTTACCCCGGGGTAAAGATAATGGACGGCTGCGAAATAGGAATGTCCTCAATATTGCACGCCGGGGTAACAATCGGTTCCGACGGCTTCGGCTATATCTCGCCGCGAGGAACCCATGAAAAAATACCCCAGCTGGGCAAGGTTATCGTCCAGGACAATGTTGAAATAGGCGCCAACACCACCATAGACCGCGCCGCCCTGGAAACCACTCTGATAGGCGGGGGAACCAAGATAGATAATCTGGTGCACATCGCCCATAACGTCAAAATAGGGAAGTTCTGCCTTATCCTGGCCCAGGCCGCTATCGCGGGGTCTACCGTTATCGGCGATAACACGATAATAGCGGGCCAGGCCGGGATCTCCGACCATTTAACCATCGGGGAGAATACCGTGGTGATGGGCAAGACCGGGGTGATTGCCAATCTGGGGCCGAACCAGATAGTGTTCGGCCACACGGCCAGGCCGCGCCTGCTGGCTATGAAAATAGAAGCCCTGCTCGGAAAGCTGCCCGAGATGAACAGGACCATAAACAAAATGAAGAAGCGCCTCGGGATCTAGTTTAAATAGACAGGCGCGGACCATTAACAAAACCGGAGGGGCGGCAGGGGCTTTGCCCCGCGAACCCCTTGGGGAGGGGGGCCCCGCTTCGGGGGGAACCGCGCAACGGTTCCCTTCTGCCCGGGGTGAGCGGGGTAAAACCCCTGCCAAGCCCCGCCCATACACAATGGGCTTTCTTTACCGGCATGAGTAAAATGCGAACAACCATAAAGGCACCGGCAACTATAGAAGGCATAGGCCTGCACAAAGGCAAGCCGGCCCGCGTCACTTTCCTGCCGGCTGAGGGCGCCACCGGGCTACGGTTCCTCAATCCCGCCTTCGCCTCCCCCCTCCCCGCCCTTTTAAACCGGGTCTCCGGCACGGCCCGCGGGACCAATATCAGCGACGGGAAAACGACCATTTATACTGTAGAGCATCTGCTCTCGGCCGCGGCAGGCCTCGGCATCGACGACCTGGATATCGAACTTGCCGGGGAAGAACCGCCCGCGACCGACGGCTCGGCTCTGGCATTCGCAGCCGCGCTCGTCCGGACCGGCCTCCTTCAAAAACCCGGCCTGCAGCGCAAAACCCTCTCGATAGCGGACAGGCTGGAAATGACCAATGGCACAACCCGCTGCACCGCTTTTCCCTCTCACGGCGTCTCCTTCAAACTGACCTACGATTACCCCCACCCCCTGGTGGGCAGGCAGGTGGTAGAGTTCACCCTGACTCCGGAAGAATACCTGGCGAACGTTGCCCCGGCCAGGACCTTCGGTTTCTCGCACGAAATAGAAGCGCTCAAAGCCGCCGGCCTGGCGCTGGGCGGCTCTCTGGAGAACGCTATCGTTATAGGAGAGAAAGAAATAATAGCCAAAGACGGCCTGCGTTTCCCGGACGAGTTCGCCCGCCACAAACTGCTGGACCTTATAGGCGACCTGGCCCTGGCCGGCCTGCCGCTGAAGGATATCCGCATAGAGGCCGAGCGCCCCGGGCACGCCTCAAATGTCAATTTTGCTAAACTATTATCACAAAAGGCTATCCCGAACAATGACTGAAACCAAACCGAGATATTATAAGCCGGTCCGCGTTATTCCCTGCGAAGAAATACTCAAGATCATCCCCCACCGCTACCCTTTCATGATGGTAGACCGGGTAGAAGTGGTGGAAGAAGGCAAGTACTGCGTAGGCGTCAAATGCGTCAGCGCCAATGAGCTTTATTTCCACGGCCATTTTCCGGAAAAACCCATAATGCCCGGAGTGCTGATGCTGGAAGGCATGGCGCAGACCGCGGCGGCCATGATGATGGCCCTTCCCGAGACAAAAGGCCGCCTCGGCTTCTTTGCCGGGATCAACCGGGCCAAGTTCCGCCGCCAGGTCGTGCCGGGCGACGTGCTGAAGATGCACGTAGAAATAATCCGCGTAAAAAGCCGCATGGGCAAGGTCCGGGCCGAAGCCTGGGTCGGAGACGAATCCGCAGCGGAAGCGGAGCTGACATTCGTGATAGGATAACTTTCTCTATATTTTCCGGAGGATATATGGCAACAAAGATACACCCCACAGCAATAGTGCACGCAAGCGCCCAGCTGGACACCGACGTAGAGCTCGGCCCCTACGTGGTCATAGGCGACGATGTGCAGATAGGCGCCGGGACTTATGTAGGCCCGCATTGCATAATAGAATTTTCCACTATCGGGCGCAACAACCAGTTCACCGGCGCCGCCTATATCGGCATGCCGCCGCAGGACTATTCCTACCACGGCGAGCACACCCGGTTCACCATGGGCGACAACAATATTATCCGCGAATGCGTCTCGCTCCACCGCGGCTCGCACGCCACCAGCCTCACCTCCATAGGATCGGGCTGCATGCTCATGGCCAACTCCCACGTCGGGCATGACTGCCGCCTCGGCGACAATATCATAATGGTCAATTCGGCCGCCGCGGCCGGCCATGTGCACATAGGCGACCGCGCCCTTATCTCCGGCCTCGCCGGCATTCACCAGTTCACCCGCATAGGCAGGTTCGCCATGGTTTCCGGGGGCGGGATGGCCAACCAGGACATTATCCCCTACGTGATCGCGCAGGGGGACAGGGCCAAACCGGTAGGGCTTAACCTGGTGGGCATGAAGCGCAACGGTTTTTCCCGCGATACCATAAAGTCCGTCAAGCATGTCTTCAAAACCCTTTTCTTCCGCGGCCTGCTGCTTAAGGACGCCATAGCGAAGCTCCGCGGAGAGAACCTGCCGCCCGAAGCGGCCCTTATGCTGGACTTCTGCGAAGGGACCAAGCGCGGCATAGCCCGCCCCCGCAGGAACGCCGGGGAGCTGCCCGCCCCGGGGAACGATTAATGGAAAAAATAGGGCTTGTCGCCGGAGCGGGAAGTTTCCCCCTCCTGTTCGCCGCCGAGGCTAAAAAAGCCGGGCGCGAAGTTTTTGTAGTAGGACTTAACGACATAACTCCGAAAGAGATAGAGCAGTACGCCGTAGAAACCCGCTATTTCCGCCTCGGTAATGTAGGCGGGCCCATAGACTACCTGCGGGACAGCGGGGTGAAGAAAGTTCTGATGATAGGCTCCATCCCCCATGTAAACATCTTCGGCGGGATACTGCCGGACATGCGCGCGGCAAAACTCCTTTTTAAGCTGCGCGACAAAAAAGCCGGCGCGATCTTCGCCGCGGTAGAGGAAGAGTTCGCCCGCGACGGAATGGAGATAGTGAGCTCCGCCACCCTGCTCGAACATTTGCTTGTAAAGCCCGGGCTTATGGCCGGGAAGAAACCGGACCAGGATACCCTAAAAACAGCTTCTTTCGGCTGGAAAGCCGCAAAGACACTTTCCGCCCTGGATATAGGCCTGACCGTGGTTCTGCGCGACCAGACCGTACTGGCGGCTGAAGGTATGGAAGGCACCGACGAGTGCATTAAACGCGCCGGGGAAATTTTAAAGAAACTCGGAAAAGGCCACCCGATGACGGTAGTTAAAGTGGCCCGCCCCAACCAGGATATGCGCTTTGACCTGCCTGTAGCCGGCGCCAGCACCCTGCGCATAATGGCCGGGGCCGGGGCCACCACCCTGGTACTGGAGGCCGGCAAAACCCTTATTTTAGGAATGGACGAGTTCCTTTCGGCGGCCAAAGAAACAGGCATCACGGTCTTCGGCGCCGAGAACGCAAATTCCTTCCAGTAGTTTTTTGTAGGGCCATTCGCTATTATTTAAGCGGATAATCCCAGTCCATCAGGAGGGCGTCAGGGTTATTACCCTGCGAACCCCTTGGGGAGGGGGGCCCCGCTTCGGGGGGGAACCGCGCAACGGTTCCCTTCTTCCGGGGTGAGCGGGGTAATAACACGGACGCCCCAGAATCAGTATTCTTGCTGGACTGTCTATAATTATATTTTTTACCAGATGAACGAACTGCTTTATAAAAACTCCCTGCCTCATGCCCTGCTCTCGGCCCTGGCCTGGCTCTATGTACAGCTGGTGGCCAAAACCTCCCGGATAAAAATCAAAGGCCAAAAAGACTACCCCGGCGCCGCCATCTACGCGCTCTGGCACCGCCAGGAAGTTCTGATGATCTACCTGCACCGCAACAGGAACATCTGCGGCATGGTCAGCAAAAGCAAGGACGGGGAATACATGGCCCGGATCCTGAAGCGCTTCGGCTTCACTTTCGTGCGCGGCTCCACCACCTCCGGGGGCATCATGGCCCTCCGCGGCCTTATAAAAGCCGCCCGGGAAGGGTATTCGGTAGCAATAACCCCCGACGGACCCAAAGGACCTATTTTTAAAGTACAGCCCGGGATAGTATATCTGGCGCAAAAAGCCGGCATCCCTATAATCCCCGCCGCCTGCGCTCTTTCCAGAAAAAAAATACTCCGCAGCTGGGACAAGTACCAGTTCCCCCTTCCTTTCAACCGCATAGAGGCAGTCTACGGCGAACCTTTCTCCGTCTCCGAAACGGACGACGTACAGACGAAGTCAGCCGAGCTGGAAGACACTCTTAACGCCCTCACCACAGAGGCTGAAAAACTGCTGGCCGGCGGCGCCTGACCCCCCGTCGCGCAAAGCCGCCTCCATTATTAAACCCGGAACCCGAACCCGTTTTTTAAGGCGGTTTTGCGCCCTGAATTTTTACGATGTCAGAATCGCGGCCGGAAGTTTACAGTATTATACGGCAAGCAAGAACCGGGCACCGACTTCGCCCCGGCCGAACGCCAAGGCCAGGACAAACCGGAACAATAGCGGCGCGAAACCGGCGGTAAATATTAGGCCTGCGGGATGGTTCCGGCCATACCGGAAAGGCGGGAATTTCCTTGCCACGGGCCCATAAATCCGCCATATTTAGTAGAATAATAAGAATACCGCCCCCCGGTTAAGGGCTGATTTTGCCGACTTTCGGGGCTCTTAGAGGACAATATGGCTGAAAATGAAAAAAAAATGCGCTTCGGCGTAATAGGCGCGGGCAAACTCGGCGGCTTCCACACCCGCACCCTTTCAAAAATGCCCGAAGTCGAGCTGGTGGGGGTATCAGATCCCGACCTGATGCGCGCCCAGGTACTTGCCTGGCGCCATAACTGCGTGGCCTACAAAACCGTAGAGGAACTGCTCAACCAGGTGGACGCTCTCGTGGTGGCCGCCCCGACAGAGTACCACGCCGAGATAGGGATAAAGGCCCTCGAGGCCGGCATTCACGTGCTGATGGAGAAACCGATAGCCAATTCCGAAGAAGGGGCCCGCAGGCTGCTGGAAATTTCAGAGAAGAACAAAGTAGTCCTCCAGGTAGGCCATTCCGAGCGCTTTAATTCAGCCGTGGTGGAAACCTTGAAGCACGTTAAGAACCCGCGCTACATAACCATTGAGCGCCTGGGCCCTTACGACCCCCGCGTGGCCGCCACCGGCGTCACCCTGGACCTGATGATCCACGACCTGGACATCCTCCTGACGATGATGGATTCCGAAATAGAGAAGTTCGAAGCGATAGGCGCCAGCATGCTCTCCAGCCACGAGGACATCTGCAATGTGCGCATAAAGTTCAGGAACGGCTGCGTGGCCGATATTACCGCCAGCAGGGCGAGCATGGAAGCCTCCCGCCGCATGCGGATCTACCAGCAGGACTCCTACCTCTCGGTGGATTATGTAAGCGCCCGGCTGAAGATCTACACAAAGAAAAACCCGGTCATAAATTCCCTCAAAGACATAGACATAAGCTACCCCAAGCTTGAGCGCAAAGAACCGATAAAAGAGGAGCTTTACCATTTTATCGACTGTATAAAGACCTCCAAGACTCCCACCCCCAGCGGAGAAAAGGGACTGAAGGCGCTGCGCCTGGCCCTGGAGATCACGGAGCATATGCGCCGCTTTGAAGTTTCCGCTTCCAAGGCGGCGGAAGCCCAGGAATCGCTCTCCCGCTCCCTGTCAGACATAGGCAAGGTCACGAAGGTCCTGGTTGAAGAAGGCCTTAAGAACGCCGGGATAGACAAACACTAAAACAATCGAAGATCGAAGATCTTGAGACAAGAACCTTATCCCCTCCGCTGATTTTCGACTTTCGATTATCGATTCTTTATTTTTTATGGCTAAAATCGCACCTACGAATAAGAACATCCTGATCGTGGCCGGCGACCCTTCGGGCGACCTGCACGCGGCCAATTTAATAAAAGCCCTCCGCGCCAAAGACCCGGAAATCTCTATTACCTCCATGGGCGGGGTCCGCATGCAGGAAGTCTCCACCCACTTTATTTACAATCTGGTCTCGGTAGGGGCCGTGGGTTTTTCGGAGCCTTTCACTAATTTTTTACTCTGGCTCAAGCTTATTAAACTGGTGCGCCGCTACCTGGAAGACAAGCGCCCCGCCTGCGTAATAGCCGTGGATTTCTACGGCTTTAACCACCAGGTCCTGGGCCTGGCCGCCCACCGCAAGATACCGGCTTTCTACTATATCAGCCCGCAGGTCTGGGCCTCCCGCCCGGGCCGCGCCGCCAAGATAGCCAAACTCACAAAAGAGATCTTTGTCATCTTCCCTTTCGAAGAAGCGCTCTATAAAAAAGTTCACGGGAACGCCACTTTCGTGGGCCACCCGCTGCTGGACCTTATGCCCGAACCGGCCGCCAAAGAGTTCCCCCCCGCGAACGGGGAGTGGAAGATAGGAATACTGCCGGGCTCGCGCAAAGCTGAAATTGCCCGCCACCTCCCGCTTTTCCTTAAAGCTTTCTACCGGATAAAGGAGCAGCACCCGAAAGCCAAGGCCTACCTTTTCGCAGTTCCAGAGTTCCCTGACGACCGCATAGTCCCGGAACTCGAGAGCGTGGAGAAATACTGGTCCAAGGACGTTGAAATAGTGCGGGAGAAGGATTACAAGGTGCGCTCCGCCATGGACTTCGCCTTCACCTGCTCCGGCACCGCTACGCTGGAGAACGCGCTTCTGGGAGTTCCGATGGCCGTGGCCTATAAAATGCCCTGGCTCACCTACGAAGTGGCCAAGCGCGTAGCGAAAACCCCCTATATTTCGCTGGCAAACATCCTCCTGAAAAGACCTGCCGTAAAAGAACTTATCCAGGAGAAAGCTACCGTCGACCTCCTGGCGCAGGAAGCTTTCTCCTTTATAAATAACCCGCCCCGCATAAAGGCCGCCCGCAAAGAGCTGTCCGGGCTGCGCGATATGCTTGGCGCCAACGGCGCAGCCGAAACCGCCGCGCAAAAGATCCTTAACCACCTCACATGATTTCAGGCGCAAAAAAAACGTCGAAAATAGAGTCTGTCCGCTTCAAAGAGCTGGCTTACGCGCTGCTGGAATATGTCAAGCCTTTCAAATCACGCCTGATGCAGGCCGCAGTATCCATGATTACGCTGGCCGCCATACGCGGCGGCGTGGTTTACATCCTGGGCCCGGTGATACAGGGCGTCTTTGTGGACAAAAATCTCGGCATCCTGCGCCTGGTGGTGATAGGCCTGCCGATCCTGTTCATACTCAGGATGGCGGCGGAATACACCAATGCCTACCTTATGAGCTGGGTGGGACAGAAAGCGGTGCAGAAGGTTCGCGAGGACCTGTTTACCCATATCCACCGCCTGTCCATTGAATTCTACTGGCGCAAGCGTTCCTCGGACGTAATGAGCCGCGTCATAAACGACCTAAACAATGTGCAGAGCACCGTGCAGTTCATCCCGCTTTACGGCATACGGGACGTGCTCACCGTGGTTTCCTGCATCGGCGTCCTTTTCTACATAAACTGGAAACTGGCCCTGCTCTCGCTGGTCATACTCCCGGTCACCGGCATAATCCTTGGCATTCTGGGCAAGAAGATGCGCCGGGCCAGCGCGGAAAGCACCGTAATAGTAGGCGAGATATCGCATAAATTCCAGGAAAGCCTGCAGGGCATAACCGTTGTAAAAGCCTTCAACTACGAGGAACAGGCCATAGCCAAGTTCCGCGTCTCCAATGACGCCTATTTCTCGAAGATGATGCGCTATCTGCGAGCCACCGCGATGAGCGGCCCCATCATGGAATTCATCGGCAGCATGATCCTGATCTCCGTCATCTATATCGGCGGACACGCCATATTCAACGGAACTATGACCACGGCCCATTTCTTCTCTTTCGTCGGCGGCTTTATCACCGCCTATATGCCGCTCAAAAACATCGCCAACCTCAACTCCAAGCTTCAACTGGGAATGTCCTCCTGGGAACGCATTTACCAGATACTCGAAGAAAAGCCGACCGTTATAGTGAAAGCCGACACCAGGAACATAGAGCATTTGGACGGCAGGATAGCGTTCAAGGGCGTAAACTACAAATACCCTTCGCGCGACACCCAGGTTCTCAAAGGCCTGTCCTTCGACATAGCCCCCGGCGAAGTGGCCGCCTTCGTGGGACCCTCCGGCTCCGGCAAAACCACCATAATTCACCTGCTTCTGCGCTTTTTCGACCCGGTCTCCGGCCGTATAGAGGCTGACGGGCACGACCTGCTTGACCTGGACACTACCGACCTGCGCGCGCACATGGGCCTGGTCACCCAGGACACCATCCTGTTCGACGACACGGTCTATAAGAACATCACCATAGGCTGCCCGGGCGCCTCCATGGACGACGTCATTGACGCCGCCAAGGCCGCCGACGTACACTCTTTCATAGCGGCCATGCCGCAGGGCTACGAGACGATACTGGGAGAGCGAGGCATAAAGCTTTCCGGCGGGCAGCGGCAGCGCCTCGCCATCGCCCGCGCTATAATAAAGAAGCCCAAGATACTTCTGCTGGACGAAGCCACCTCCAACCTCGACACCGCCAGCGAGCAGGCCGTGCAGGCCGCTATAGAGCGCATTTTGGGCGGCAGGACGGTTATCATGGTGGCCCACAGGCTCTCTACCGTCCGGAACGCCGATAAGATTTTTGTATTAAAGAAAGGCGAGCTGGTTGAAACAGGGACCCATAGCCAGCTGCTGGAGCAGGCGGGAGTATACAAGGGCCTGTACGAAGCCCAGTCTTAGAACCTGCTGAACGCGGGCTGACCGGGTTAGCAAAAGCCTGCCGGAGGCCTGAGCTTGCGTAAGCGCGAAGGCCGAGGCGGGCAAGCCCGAGCACGGTGTGCGAGAGGCTGGTTTTGCGTTCCGGTCAGCCCGCGTTCGGCTCAGCGCTTATTTATATGGTCATAACTTTCAGTTTACTGGCTTTTATTTTTACCCTGGCAGGTTCTCTGCTGGTGATAAAATACGGCGGGCTCAACAGGAAATTCCTCGCCTGGTCCCTGGCTTTCTCTTCGGGCGTCCTCGTTTCGGTGGCCTTCATGGACATACTGCCGGCCGGCGCGGCCCTGGACCCGGGCCGTCTTTACGCCGGCTGCCTGACCGCGCTCCTTATACTCTTCCTGGTAGAAAGCTTCACAGTGGTGCATTCCTGCAACGAGGTCATGGAAGACTGCTATGTACATTCCCTGGGCACGGTGGCTTTCATCTCCCTCTCGCTTCACGCTCTCACCGACGGGGTCAATATAGCCGTAGGCGCGCAGACCGGCGGCATTCTGGGGATGAACATAACCCTCGGCGTGATACTGCATAAATTCTCAGGCGGCGTAGCTCTGGCCTCGCTCCTCCTCAGGAGCGGCCGGCCGCTGCGCAGCGCTTTCTGGATGTGCTTTGCGTTCGCGCTTATGACCCCGGCCGGAGCCCTTGTTACGACCCCCCTTCTTTCCGGGATCTCGGACCCGGGAATGGCCCTGCTCCTCGGCTTAAGCGGCGGCTCCTTTATTTACATCGCGATGGCCGACATCCTGCCCGAACTGCACAAGAACCACGATAAGCTCTCCCGGTTCATCTACCCGCTGGGATACGCGACCGTCTACCTTATCAAAAAACTCGGAACCCTGTGAGGCCCCTATGGAACTGCAAGAACTGCTGAGTAAATTCCGCGAATATTCTTCCCAGGATACGACCGTGCTCGAATACGCCTGGAACTATTCCTCCGAAGCCCACCACGAACAGAGACGAGCCTCGGGTGAAATGTATTTTGTGCACTGCGCCGCGGTGGCCGAGATACTGGTGGACTACAAGATGGACCTGGAGACCGTGGCCGCCGGCCTGATGCATGACGTGCTTGAAGATACCAAGATCCCCCACGAAACCTTTAAAAAAGAATTCGGCGAGGAGATCTACGCCCTCGTAGCCGGGGTCACCAAGATAGAGACCCTCAAATTCTCTTCGCGGGACGTGGCCCAGGCCGAGAACTGGCGCAAGATGATCCTGGCCACGGCCAAGGATATCCGCGTGATAGTGATAAAGCTGGCCGACCGCCTGCACAATATGCGCACGCTGAACTTCCTCACCCGCGAGAAACAGCTGGAGATAAGCCACGAAACCCTCTCCCTCTACGCCCCCCTGGCCCAGCGCCTGGGCATCTTCCAGCTCAAATCCCAGCTTGAGGACCTCTCTTTCAAGTACCTCTACCCCGACGAATACCAGAGCCTCCTGACCAAAGTGCAGCTGCGCTACGCGATGCGCGAAAAGACCCTGGAGGATTTTAAGCTGGGCGTGGAAAAACATTTGGGCAGCACGCAGATCCCGCACCGGGTGCTTTCGCGCGCGAAAAACCTCTACTCAATCTACCGCAAGATGCTGCGCCAGGAAAAACCCTTCGAAGACATCCAGGACGCCCTGGGCGTGCGCATCATCACCGACAGCATCATCAACTGTTACGCGCTGCTGGGCACGGTACACTCCGTGTTCAAGCCGGTAGCCGGCTCTTTCACCGATTATATCGCCGTCCCGAAGATGAACCTTTACCAGAGCCTGCACACCAGCGTAATGGCGCCGTCCGGAGAGATCATAGAGATCCAGATCCGCACCGAGGAAATGCACCGCACCTCAGAATACGGCATAGCCGCGCATTGGCGCTACAAGATGGGCGGGGACAGCGGCACCGACCGCCACCTGGACGAAAAACTCAACTGGCTGCGGCAGTGGATGGAATGGCTGCAGGACCTTTCGAGCCCGCGGGAATTCATAGAAAGCTTCAAGACCGATTTGGAGCTGGACCAGATATTCATCTTCACTCCGAAGGGCGACGTGAAGCCGCTGCCGGTGGACGCTACGCCCCTGGACTTCGCTTACGCCATCCACACCGATATCGGCAATACCTGTATAGGCGCAAAGGTGAACAATAAAATGGCCCGCCTGGACGAGCCGATGAAGAGCGGAGACATCTGCGAGGTCATAACCCGCAGAAACTCCGTGCCCAAGAAAGACTGGCTCACCTCTGTAAAGACCGCCGGCGCGCGTTCCCATATCCGCAAATTCCTGCGCGAACACGGCGAATTGCAGGATTAGTAATCGACAATCGACTATCGGGAATCGGGAGTGGGGGAAAATGAAACGCGAAGATATATTCCGCCCCCTTTGATCCCTGATCCACGATTCCCGATTCTTATTTATGAATTTCCACGAATTTTCAGAGATCACCCCGGTCAAGATTGAGGCGCTGAAGGCGCGCATAACCCGGCTGTCCATAGACCTGCGCCTGATAGAAGAACAGTTCGTACGCGGCAGCGGTAAAGGCGGACAGAAGATAAACAAGACTTCCAACGCCGTCCTGCTCAAATACCCGCCGCTGGGCCTGATAGTGCGCTGCCAGCGCGAGCGCAAGCGGTCCCTGAACCGTTTTATCGCCCTCCGGGAACTGGTGGACGAGATAGAGGTGCGGGTCTCACCGGAGACATCCCGTCGCCTTAAAAAAATACAGAAGATACGGAAAAAGAAGGCAGGGCAGGCCCGCAAGCGCCGCGCAAAGGCAGACTGACACGCGCCGTGTGCCTTACCGCGCCTTCACCAGAATTGTTATTATAGCGTTAGGGGAAGTTAACCTATTTACGGCAGGAGGATAATACAATGGCAATGAAGTTATTCAAAGGCGCCGAATACCTGATCAGCGAGATTTCAAGCGCGGACGTATTCACCCCGGAAGATTTTACCGACGAGCAAAAACAGATAGGGGAAACCACCGAACAGTTCGTAGTCAAGGAAGTGGTCCCGCTCCGCGCCGATATTGAAAGCCAGAACTTCGCCCTCAACATAGGGCTGATGAAAAAATGCGGCGAGCTGGGACTCCTTATGATAGACGTCCCGAAGGCTTACGGCGGACTGGAACTGGACAAAGCCACCAGCATGCTCGCTACCGAGAAGATCTCGCTGGCCGGCTCATTCTCCATAACCTTCTCCGCTCATTCCGGCATAGGCACGCTGCCTCTTATCTATTACGGGACGAAGCAGCAGAAGGACAGGTACCTCGGGAAACTAATGAGCGGCGAATGGATAGCCGCTTACTGCCTGACCGAGCCAGGTTCCGGCAGCGACGCCCTGGGCGCCAAAACCACCGCTGCCCTGAGCGAAGACGGCAGACACTATATCCTCAACGGGACCAAGCAGTTTATAACCAACGGCGGCTTCGCCGATATCTTCACTATCTTTGCCAAGATAGATAAAGAGCACCTTACCGCTTTCCTCGTTGAGAGGAAGTCCGAAGGGCTCAGCGCCGGGCCGGAAGAAAAGAAGCTCGGCATAAAGGGCTCTTCCACCACCCAGATCATACTTGAGAACGTAAAAGTACCGGCAGAGAACCTGCTTGGAGAAGCGGGCAAAGGCCATAAGATAGCCTTTAACGTACTGAACATCGGCCGCCTCAAGCTGGGAGCGGGAGTTGCGGGCGCCTCAAAAACAGCCCTGGCCGACGGCATAAAATACGCCAACCAGCGCAAACAGTTCGGGACCGCTATCAGCGGCTTCGGCGCGATCAAAGAAAAGATAGCCGACATGACTGCGGACATTTTCGCCTCCGAATCCCTGGTCTACCGCCTTGCGGGCCTGATAGACACAAGGCTCGATACGATAAACAAGGATATCCCCGATTATTACGCGGCGTATCAAAAGGGGATAGAAGAGTATTCTATGGAGTGCGCTATCTCCAAAGTATTCTGCAGCGAGGTTCTCGCCTCGGTGGTGGACGAAGTTTTGCAGATACACGGCGGCTACGGCTTCATCCAGGATTATCCCGCCGAAGCCTACTACAGGGACGAACGCATCAACCGTATTTTTGAGGGCACCAACGAGATAAACCGCCTGCTTATCCCTTCTACCCTGCTGGCCCGCGCGGTAAAGGGCGAGATCCCGCTGATGGAGGCGGTCAAGCGGGCGGCGCAATCGCTTAAAGCGCCCGCCGCCGCGCCTGACGCTTCCGCGGCCTTCGCTTGCGAAAAAGCGCTGCTGGCCGGCCTTAAAAAAACCTTTCTGCTTGCCGCCGGTTCCGGCGCCCGGAAATTCATGGGCGCTATCAAAGACGAGCAGGAAATACTGCTGGCGGTAGCCGACGTCGCCATCTATATCTTTGCTATAGAAAGCGCCGTGCTCCGCGCGGAAAAGATACTGCCGGGGCTCAGCGAGAGCAAGAAAGCCCTGGTTTTGGCGGCGGTAAAGATCTTCACGTTCAACGCGGCGGAGAAAGCCGCCTCCGCGGCCCGCCGTTCCGCCTACTATATAGAGGAAGGCGAAAAGCTCGCGGGGCTGCTCTCGGCCGCCGGCAAACTGACCAGGTATAACGCCTCCGGCCTGCTGGAAGCCAAACGCCTGCTGGGCAGCGCCGCTATTGAAGCGGAGAAGTATATCTTCTGATAAAGCGGGAACCACAAAGAAAAGAGCCGCGCTAAGCGCGGCTCTTTTTGTTTATCACCCTGTTATTTACCCCGGCCCGTCAGACCGGTTTTCCCTGTTCTTCTGCCGCTTTTATCAGGTAAGCGCTGGGAGCGAACCGGGCCGAGCCGAATTCTTTCTCTAAGGCCCTGAGGTCTTCCACTATAGAGGCCAGGCCCACGGACTCGGCGTAGCGCCAGACGCCGCCGCGGAAGGGGGGAAAGCCGGCGCCCATTATCATGCCGATATCCACTACCTGCGGGCTTTCTGCCACGTTTTCCTCCAGGCAGCGGGCGGATTCGTTTATCATTCCGTAGATAAGGCGCTTAAGGGCCGTTTCGTCCGAAATATGTTTCTTTGCCGGGATCCCGGCCAGGCCGTAGATCTCAGGGTTCGGCGTCTTTCCGCTTCCCGAATAAAGGTAAAACCCTTTCTTCGCTTTTTTCCCGAGCAGTCCTTTTTTCTTTATCCCGTCGAGGACCGCGCTGACGCGCATTCTTTCTCCGTAGGCGGTTTCAAGTATCTTCGCTACCTTGCAGCCCACGTCCACTCCGACCTCGTCTATAAGTTCTATCGGCCCCATCGGCATGCCGAAAGCGCAGGCGATAGAGTCTATTTTATCCATCGCCATTCCTTCTTCTATAAGGAAAGCCGCCTCGTTAAGATAAGAGACCAGAATGCGGTTCACAAGAAAACCGGGCACGTCCTTGACCACGATGACCGTCTTTCCCAGGCGGCGTGAAAAATCGACCACGGTAGCCAAGGTTTTAGCGCTGGTATGCTCCGTCCTGATAACCTCTACCAGCGGCATCCGGTTCACCGGGTTGAAGAAATGCAGCCCGGCTATCCTTTCCTTATTAGCGGCGTTCTCGCCTATCTTCTCTATGGTCAGCGAGGAAGTGTTGGAAACTATCACCGTGTCCGGCCGGGTATTCTTCTCAAGTTCCTCGAAAACTTTGCGCTTTATCCCCAGGTCTTCTACTACGGCTTCAACCACCAGGTCGGAATTTTTAAAACCCTGGTAGGTGATGGTGGGAGAGATAAGCCCCATTTTATATTCAATCTGGTACTTGTCCAGCTTCCGCCTCTTAAGCGCGGATTTAAAGATACCGGCGGCGGTTTTAAGGGCCTGCTTGAGGGCGTCGTAGTTTATATCTTTAAGCCTTACAGGGATATCCCGCGAGCTTATAAGCTGGGCTATCCCGCCGCCCATGATGCCGGCGCCCGCCACCGCGCATTTTTTTATCCGCGCCGTTTCGGTCCCCTTCTCCACCCAGGGATACTTTTTGAACTTCTCGCTCAGAAAGAAAACTTTTATAAGGTTCCTGGAAACCTCCGTAACGGCCAGCTCGCCGAAGCCGAGCCTTTCGGCCAGCAGCCCTTCTTCCAGCGGCCCGCCGTAAGTGCCCTTTATGACTTCCAGCGCTTTGAGCGGCGCGGGATAGAAACCTTTGGTTTTTTTATAAGCGTTTTTCTCAGCCTGGGCGAACATCAAGCTCCTGCCCGGCAGAGTGTCTTCCAGGAAGACCTGGAAAAGCCCGCGCTTCGGCTTTCTCTTCTCTCCCGCGGTCCCGGCCGCGAGCTGGCCGGCGTATTCCGCCGCGCCTTCAACAAGGGCGTCTTCGGGGAACAGCCTGTCCACCACGCCGGCTTTAAGCGCGTCCTTGCCGGAGATTATCTGCGAGGACATAATCATGTTGAGCGCGCGCATAAGTCCCGCCAGCCGCGGCAGCCTCTGCGTTCCGCCCCAGCCCGGCATTATTCCCAAATTCACTTCGGGCAGGCCTATCTTCACTTTATCGCTGAAGCTGGCCACGCGGTGCCGGCAGGCCAGCGCAAGCTCGAAGCCCCCGCCCATGCAGACCCCGTTTATAGCGGCCACGGTCACAAGGTCGAGAGCGGCGAGCCTGTTAAAGATCTCCTGGCCCTCGCGCGCGAGCCCGGCCGCTCTTTCTGAACTATCTATCACCTCTATCTCTTTAATATCGGCCCCCGCTATAAAAATACCCTTCTTCTTGCTGGTTATCACCAGGGTCTTAAGTCCGGCCCCGGCTTTTTTTTCCAGTTCGTCCAGTATCGCCGACAGTTCCGCCATAGTTTCAGCGTTCAGCACGTTAACTTTGGAGCCGGGCTGGTCTATTTCAAGTATTGCGTCGGTATCTTTTAGTACAAGGTTTAAAGCGCTCATTTTTTCCGCCTTTTTTTATCTTTCAAGAACTACGGCGCCGCCCTGGCCGCCGCCTACGCAGAGGGAAACTATGCTGAACTTGGAATTTCTCCTGCGCATTTCATTTAGCGTGCCGAGGATCAGCCGCGAGCCCGTGGCCCCTACGGGATGACCGAGAGAAATGCCGCTTCCGTTCACGTTCAGTTTGGCAGTATCTATTCCGCCCACGGTTTCAGGGGCGAAAAGATGCTCCTCCGCGAACTTCCTGGAATCGAGCATCTTCAGGCTGGCTATAACCTGGGAAGCGAAGGCTTCGTTGATCTCGACGAGATCCATGTCTTTAAGCGCGAGGCCCGCTTTTTTGAGAGCGGCGGGGATAACATAAGCCGGGCCGAGGCCCATCCTGGCCGGATCCAGCCCGGCATAAGCGAAGGCCCGGATATAGCCCAGGGGCTCGTAGCCCATTGCTTTCGCCTTTTCTTCCCTCATTACCAGCAGGCCGCAGGCGCCGTCGGTTATCTGGCAGGAATTTCCGATAGTTACCGAGCCGCTGACCCTGTCAAAATACGGCCTTAGCCTGGCCAGGGATTCAAGGCTCTGGTTTTCCCGCGGCCCGTTATCGTCTTCTACCAGCGTTTTAAATCCGGTCCCGGTCATTACAGGGACTATCTCTTCACGGAGTTTCATCCGGGCGGCCAGCGCCTTGGCGTGGCTCTGCAGCGCCATCTCGTCCTGCTCCCTGCGGCTGATAGCGAATTCTTTGGCCAGGTTCTCCGCGGTAGCCCCCATATTCAGCCCGCAGACCGGGTCCGTAAGCCCGAGCGCCAGCGCCGGGACGGGCTTAAGATGTGAAGGCCTTATGCCGCTTAGAATATGTAATTTTTCAAAAAAGCTGCGGGCTTTCCCCAGCCTCATCAGGGTTTTGGTTATCTCTTTACCGAAGAGCAGCGGGATGCTTGACATCGATTCCGTCCCCCCCGCTATTACTATCTCGTCGGAGCCGGTCTCTATCTTTTCACAGGCGCTGGTAACGGCTTCAAGGCCGGAAGCGCAGTTCCTGTTGACGGTGTAAGCCCGTTTGCTCTGCGGGATGCCGGAGTACAGGCTCACCACCCTGGCTATATTCGGGGCGTCCGGCGGCTGACAGACCGAGCCCAGTATCACCTCATCCACCAGCTCCGGGTCCAGGCTGGTCCGTTCAAGAAGCTCCCGCACGCAGATAGCGCCCAGCTTCTGAGCCGGTATATCCTCAAAGAGCGTCCCGGCTTTCACAAAAGGCGTTCTTATCCCGTCCACTATTGCCATTCTTCCCATATTAGTTTCTCCCAGTTACCCGAAAATCCGCAATTAAGCCGGGGCTGCCCCTAGGGCCGCTTGTCCGCTATCTTTTTCGCCTTGACCGCCGACTCCACCTCTATGCGCTTCTGTATCTCCTGATGGGTCTCAAAAACTATCCTGTTAAAAGAAATTTCCGTTAATGAAAGCAGGTCGCTGTTAAGCTGACGAGAGAACTTCTCCCTGTCCGTTTCTTTGAAGAGACTGACATAGAGGGTGAGTTCGTCGACCTCGTAGGGATCATTGTCTTTTTTTACGATTTCTATCTGCCATTCGTCTATTTCTTTATGATCGTCCAGTATATGTTCGAGGCTGTTAAAATTAACCAGTGTCCCCTTTATCTTGGAAAGGGCGATCGTCCTGATGTTCGAGGAACGCACCAGGTTGCTTGAGATCCTCGGGACCGTCCGGCCGCAATGCGGACAAGGCGCGTAGCTTATCCCGCCTTTCACAATATCCCCGGTCCGGTAGCGCAGGACGGAACTGCCCCTGCTGTCTATATTGGTGTAAACCAGTTCCCCGTCCTCGCCCTCCCCTTTTACCTCCCCGGTATCAGGATCTATCACTTCGAAGATCTCTTTATCGGGATAAGTATGATACCCGCTGGAAACGCCGATTGCGGTGGGGCATTCCGGCCAGGCGGTACGCGCCTCGGTGAAACCGTAGGTTCCGAAGATCTTAACTTCGGGCGCGTTCATTTCCGCAAGAAGGTTGGCGAGCTTTCTTTTAAAACCTTCCGGAACCCGCGAAGCGCCGAGGATGATGTTCCTTAAAAAGCCCAGGTCCATACCCTCTTTTTTGGCCTCTTTCAGGAGATGATAAACATAATTGGGCACGCCGATAAGGAACTGCGGCTTCACCTTGGCGATGGCTTTAAGATTCCCCTCCGTTCCTATGGTCTTGCCGCCGCCCGTGCTCAGGATAAAGACACCGCCTTCGATCCCGGCGAAGATAGCCAGCCAGAAAGCCAGGTGCGGAGCGTAGGGGAATACATTCACCCCCAGGTCTTCGCTTTTCATGCCGATGATATCTATCATCCTGCGCCCGTAGATCTTCAGGTTATCCAGGTCGTGGTTGGTATACAGGCTGGCCAGGGACTGGCCCGTGGTTCCCGCGGTCCCGGTAAGGAATATCGGGCGGTATTCCCTTTCCAGCCTCTCTTTAACAAAATCCTTACCCTTCAGCAGGCGGGTAAGAGCAAATTTAACGAGCTCGGTTTTCGGAAGGTATTTCCTGATCAGTTCTTCGCTCGGCTGCAGAATGAACTCGCGGCTCTTCCCGGCCGGCCCGCCGGGGACGTCCTGAAAGTCCGCTTTCGAGACAAAAGGGATACGGCGCAGGTCCTGCACCGTCCTTATTTCATCGGGCCGGATATTGTTCCTGTCGAAAAGCCGGCGGTAATAAGGGCTGAACGGATAAAGTTTCCTCGTAATAAAATAATGCAATTGCCTGTTTTGAAGCTCCTGCAGCTCCTTCCAGGGTTTAAAGAATAACCCGTCTTTTTTTTGCGCCATATTGTCAGTTATTATATCACAGTGCGGGGGCGCGGGTGGGCGCGGGCCCCGCCCCGCTTAAGGAACTATTTCTTTAAAGCGGGCCGCAAGCAGGCAGGGCAGCGCGGGGTGCGCTCCGATCAGCGGGGAAAGCTTCCATTTTAAGCCCGCCGGCGCGTTTTTCCTGCAGATCCCGGCCACGCCGCCGTCCGCGCCCGCGTGGCGCCCCGGCAGGAGGAACTGCATCAATATCACCGCTTCGCCCGCGGCTTTCTTTATCGCGGATTCAAGCCTTGGTTCGTTAAAGTCATACTCGCTGCCGGGCCTTCTGTCCATGGAGCAGGCAATAAGTTCTTCCGGGCTAAGCCGGAGCCCGCTCCTTATCTCGGCCGCAAGGAAGTTCCTGACTTCCGCCATTTCCCCGGCTGGCGAGCCATGGGCGCAAAGCAGGACCGTGCCGCGGCCCCGCTCCCAGCCCGACGCGAGCAGGTTCTCTGTCAGGATGCGCCCGAGCGTCCCGTCGGGGCCGTAAAGCGGGGGCGCTACCCTAAGGACGCCCTTTCCTCCGGACTCCCGCGCGAACTGCTCCGGGATAGAGTGAGTGAGAGACCGGCTGGGACCTATAAAGAGAGGAACTACCGCAAGTTCCTCAACCCGCTCCTCCGCCGCCGCCCTCACAGCGGCCGCAAAGCACGGCCGGCTTTCCGCCCAAAAGAGAGGGATCCACCTTGCCGGAATGAAGCAGGGAAACGGGCAGGACTTCCCTCCCTATGATCCGTCCCAGTTCGCCGGCTATAGCGCGCAGCGCCAGGGTAGAGGCGGGCTCATTCGAGCCGGCATCAGTCAGGAGGATTCTTGTTTTTTCCATATCGCCTTTAAATATTTCCCGCCGGCATTACCGCGGCCTGTTTACCTGTAAAACCTTTTAGCTTCTTTCTGGAATTTAAGGATAAGCGGGGAAAGCGGGGCCGCGCCCTTGGGGACCTCGCGGTATTCGCGGTCGAAAACCTTGAGCCCGCCCTTATAGGCCTCCAGCGGCATTTCCAGTATGGCGTTTTCAGTTATTATCGCCGCGCTGTCCCAGGAAGCCGACGGGACGAAAGGCCGCCCGCCGCGCATAAAAAGGCTTTGCCCGTTGGAATAATCGGCAGCGGGGTTTCTGACTCCGGCCAGGGGCAGCAGGGTGGGAACAATATCGAGGTGGCTGGTCATTGTCTTTACCCGCTCCGGAGCCCGGCCGGGAATGTAGACCACCAGCGGAACGCGGACCTCTTCAGGACTGTAACCCTGGTTATGCCCGTATCTGCCCCTTTCAAGAAAGCTCTCGCCATGGTCTCCCATCACCAGGACCACCGTATCCTTCAGCCCTCCGGTCGCCGCTACGGCCCCCGCTATCTTCCCCACCAGGTGGTCGTCAAAGTACACAGAGTTCTTATATTTGTTCTTCAGCCCCCCCACATTGCCCATATTCAGCGCGAGCTGGCTTACCCCGAAAGATGGCTTGAATTTCTCGAAGCCGGGGAGGTAATCGTAATTACCATGCGAGGCGTCATAGAAGACAAAAGCGAAATAAGGTTTTTTAGGATCCCGTTTTTTCAGGAAATCCGTGAACTTTCCCGAGATATCATTATCCCTCTCCGCCCCGTCCGCCCCGACAGGTTCGTCGTAAATGCCCCCGCGCGGAACTTCGACAAAACAGGTCTTGTTAAACTCGGGGAAACTCAGTTTAGCGCTGGCGAAAACGCGCAGGTCATAGCCCTGTTTTTTAAGAACGTCTATGAACACCGGCCCCCGTCGCTCGCCCAGCATCGGGAACCAGTAATTTCCATATATCCCGTACAGTATCGAGAATACCCCGAACCTGGTGCAGTTCCCGCCGCTGTAGTGGTTTTCAAAAACCGCTCCCTTGCTCCCCAGCGCCCAGGTTTCAGGCATGTTCTCCTCGGTGAGCATGTCGGACCGCAGCGAGTCCACTATGATGAAAAGGAAGTTCAGGGGCCTGGCCGGCGGCTCAGTCACCAGCGGTTTTTTAGGGTAAACCAGGCCTGAATATTTCTGGTCTATTCCCCCTTTCACCTCTTTATCCAGTTTAACGCCCAGGTACTTGCTGGCGAAAGTGCGTATCCGCAGCGGCTGGTAGAGCGGAAAAAGCTGGGCATTGCGGGTGATATAGGAGCAATCGTAAAGAGTACCCCAGGCAAAAAGACCTTTATCGGCAATGACGAAACCGAGAAGCAGGGCCGGGAGCGCAAGCACCCGGCGTCCGCGCAGCAGCGGCCGGCCTCCCAGGCTTTCCGACAGGCGCCAGAAATACCACTGCAAAGCCCCCAGTGCCGCGGCGATAGAAACAAAAAGAACCTTGGTTCCCCAGCCCTGGTCCAGGGACTCCAGCCCCCCCGGAGTAAGGACCAGATTCAGAACCATGGAGTTAAGGTGGAATTTAAAGATCTTATAGACCGCGACATCCGTGACCAGGATCATCTGGAAAGCGCCGGCCAATACCACGAGCAGCCCCCGGCCCGGGGCGAAAAGAAAAAGCGGGACAGCTATAAGCCCCAGGACCGCATACAGCATTACAGTATTTGAGACCAGGGCAGTACTTACATAAGCCAGCTCCAGCGGGTGCCCTCCGGCAAAAAGCAGGAAGACAGAGCAGATAGCCAGCGACAGGAGGAAGTTAAGCCCGAGAAAGGCCCAAAGGCGCCTGAGATCCGGTTTTTCATATCCCATGTATTTTATATATTACTATTTATGAATACGGCATACTGCAAGAGCAGCAGCTGTTAGAAATGCGCAAGGCCGGACCACTAGGAGCCTGTCCGACATAAGCAATTTCGCCTGCAATTGCCGCTTTTGGCCTGCGCCTTTGCTACGCTCAACCCACAACCTCCGTCGAGGGCGCTCGTTTCGCCTCGCTTCGGCTCGTCAACAGAATCGTAGATTTCGGAATGAAAGCCTTATGTCGGACAGGCTCCCGGGGACTCTTCAGAGTGTTCCCGCTTTTTTGCGCTTCTTTGCGGCCGCTCTCCCCACGTTTAAGCCTTTGGGCGGGTTCAATATTTGTCATAATCTATATATGGACCTGAAAAAACTTTCTATTTTCCTTAAAGAGAACAAAATCCCCGCTTTCCGTCTTAAACAGGTGCGGGACGCCGTTTACAAGAATTTCGCCGTTTCCTGGGAAGAGATCCCGGTACTTCCGGCGGCACTGCGTGAGCGGCTGAGGCACGGGATCCACATCAACTCTTTAGAAACCCTGGAGACCCGGATCTCCAAAAAAAAGGACGCTGTAAAATTCTGTTTCGCCCTCAAGGACGGCTTAAAGATAGAATCAGTGCTCCTGAAGCTTCTGTCCGAAAAATGGAGCCTCTGTATTTCCACCCAGGTCGGCTGCCCGGTCCGCTGCCCCTTTTGCGCTACCGGGAAAAAGGGCCTCAAACGCAATTTGTCGCCGGATGAAATAACGGACCAGTACCTGACCGCCGCTAATTATCTCAAAAAGCTGGGCGAGCAGAAAATAGGCAGCGTAATTTTCATGGGCATGGGTGAACCTTTCCTGAACTACGACTCCGTAGCGGAGGCCGTACGCACGATAGCGGACCCGGACCTGATAGGCCTGGGGCAGCGGCATATCTCCGTCTCTACCTCCGGCCATGTGCCGGGCATCCGCCGTTTCGCCAAAGATTTCCCACAGTGCAATTTGGCCATCTCCCTGCATGCCGCCGAGGAGCCCCTCAGGACGGACCTGGTCCCGCTTAACCGCACCTACCCGCTGAGCCAGCTCGCCAAAGCACTCAAAGATTATATTTTCTCCACTAAACGCCGCGTTTTTGTGGAATACGTGCTGATGGAGGGCATCAACAACAGCCGCACCCAGGTAGCCAGGCTCAACGCCTGGCTGCGCACGGTAGCCGCTCCCAAGTATTTCGTAGTGAACATCATTCCCTACAACCGCACGGGCGGGCCCTACAGGGCGCCTACCCGGGAGCGAATCAAATTGTTCGCCGGACTGCTCGAGGCCGCCGGGATAGAAGTGACCATCCGCAAAAGCATGGGTGAAGATATCTCCGGCGCCTGCGGCCAGCTGGCCGGGAAATAAATTCCCTCCTTAAAAATAAAATAGCCCCGGGGTCGGGGCTTTTTTATTTCTCTCCCGGCTTTCCTAAGCCGGGGAAAGTTTGCCGTCCACCAGCCTGGCAACGCGCCGCGGGTTTTTTTCCCGCAGTTCCATAGGGAGGGCGGACTCAGGGAAACCCTGGAAGCACACCGGCCTTACGTACCTGTAGATAGCGGCCGCGCCAACGCTGGTAAAGAAACTGTGGGTAGCGGCCGGATAAGGCCCGCCGTGATGCAGGCTGGCGCAGGGCTCGAGTCCGGTAGGGAACCCGTTAAAAACTATCCGCCCCGCTTTTCGCTGAAGAACCCTCAGTAACTCCGCATGCTTAAGCAGTTCGCGTCGGGTACCGTGAACGGTGGCGGTCAGACTGCCTGCCAGGCCGCGCGCGACGGCGAGCATCTGCTCCGTGTTTTTACAGCGGTAAATAATCGTAGCCGGGCCGAACACCTCTTCAGAAAGCTCCGGATAACGGGCTATCAGCCCGGCCTCAGCGGTGAATATTTTACAGGACGCTGTTTTAAGCCCGGATCCGCAAGGCCCGGCCGAGGTCCCCGCCAGCTTAACCCCGGGAACAGCCGACAGGCGCGCCGTTCCCGAGTCATAAGCCTTCTGTATCCCCGAATGCAGCATAGCGGCCGGCGGAACGCAGGCGGCGTTTTTACAGACTTCACCAAGAAACTTATCGAAGGACGGACCGCCCACGGCAAGAACCATCCCGGGATTCGTGCAATACTGACCTACGCCGGTATTGAGGGAACTGACAAAGCCGGCTGCAATTTTCTCCGCTCCGGCGGCGGCCGCGCCGGGTAAAATAAAAACCGGGTTAACGCTGCCCATCTCGGCGTATACCGGTATAGGGGACGGCCGCGCCGCCGCCGCGTCAGCAAGAGCCCGGCCGCCGCGCAGTGAGCCGGTAAAAGCCACGACCGCCGCAAGAGGATGCTTAACCATGGCAAGGCCCGCTCCGTAGCCGGAAGACTGAAGCATAGAGAACATTCCCGGCGGCAGCCCGGCCCAGGCGACAGCTTCGGCTATAACGCGCGCGACCAGCTCGCAGGTTCCGGGATGAGCCGGGTGGCCTTTTACCACTACCGGGCAGCGCGCGGCAAAAGCGGCGACGGTGTCGGTTCCGGCTACGGAAATAGCGAGGGGAAAATTACTGGCCCCGAAAACAACCACGGGGCCGACTCCCATAAAAAGGGTCCGGATGTCCGGCTTGGGCAGCGGCTTGCGCCCGGGGATCGCGTGATCTATACGGGCCTGGGCCCAGGATCCGCCGCGAGCCAGTGCGGCAAAAGACCGCGCCTGCCACGCGGTACGGCCCAGCTCCGAGCGCAGTCGCGGTAATGGCAGCGCGGTTTCCAGGTGGGCCCGCTCTACGATAGCGTCCCCCTCTCCCTCCAGCCTGTCGGCAATACGACCCAGCAGCGCCGATATCTTTTTAACAGGCACGGTCTGCAGAATTTCAAAGGCTTTGTCCGCCAGTTCCAGGGCCCGGCTGACCTCCGAATCCCCGGCTTCACAGAAGGCGGTATCCAGTTTTTTCCCCGTAACGGGGTTCACGCCGGAGAATTTACCGCCGCCGGTCCCGCGGAACCTGCCGCCGATCAGATGTTTCCCGGTTAATCCTGTTTTTGTTTTTTTCATATAAGAAGCCGTTCGCTCCTTACTATATTTACAAAAAAAGCAGCTCCGCCACAACCTCGAGTAGAGCGGGGCAGCTATGAATTTTTATATTTTAGGGTGATAAGCCGGAGATCAATTCCTACAGCCCCAGCCGGACAGTATTTCCCGGGCGGCGTCTACCATGGAGGCAGGGCCTCCTGCGCTTGCGCGGTCAGGCTTTCCCTGAAAACCGTGGGATCGTCGACTTCCATGCACACCACCCGCAGCTCCTCTGGAAAAGCCATTCCCAGGCGCTCCGCCAGCTCCGGTATATGCGGCAGCCCAGCCGAATGCTGAGAGGGGCTACGCAGGCTTAGACCAGCGGCATCTCGCCCGGCAGGGTGTGGGTTGCGCAGCCGAAACACGGGTCATAGGCCCTGAAAGCCATCTCGACCATATTAAGGAGCCCGTCGTTTACCTTGCCTTCCTTAATGAGGTTTTTTGCGGCTTTATCCACGCTCATCGCTATCCGGGCGGAGTTATTTGTAGTAGCGACCACAAGGTTCACTTTGCGGATAAGCCCGCGCTCATCGGTTTCGTACTGGTGTATCAGCGTACCGCGCGGGGCTTCCACAATTCCCACGCCCATCTTAGGCGTCTTGGTGGGGATATTCCTAAATTCCCCGCTTAAGCCCGCCAATTACTTCTTATTATATAATTACAATATTTTCTTATATTCTGTTTATAAAACGAGGCCTGGGGCCTGAGAAATAAACTGGTCCGCCGAACAGAAAATATCGGAAGGCAAGGCTGAGGATTCGCGCGCACTTAGCCGGCCGGGCCAGTCAAAGTTGCCAAAAGAAACCCCTACCGCTATAATAGGTATGCCGGGCCGGATCAACCGCATCATAAATCGAACAGGTAAACATGTCTTCTGGACCAGAAAATTCAAAAACAAAAAAAAGCCGCGCCCTGCGCGTCGCGCTGCGCACGGTCCATATTTTTAGTTTTTCTGTGCTTTTAGGCGGGCACTGGTTCGGCATCCCGCGCACGGAGCTGCTCCCTTCTCTTTATTGGAGCGTTTTTTCAGGAACCGCCCTGATGGCCTTCGAGGCCAGGCGCGGATTTGAATGGTTTTTTAAGCTGGCAGGAGGGCTCACTATTCTCAAACTGGGGATACTATCGATGGTTCCCGTTTTCTGGGAACATAGCCGCATTTTACTGGTGCTGGCGGTTATAATCGGCTCAGCAGGCTCCCATATGAACTCCTCCCTCCGGCACCTGGATCTTCTCCCCTCACGTAAAAAATAATTATTCCGGGAGCCCTGTCCCAGGCGCACTTAAAACATAGCCCAAGAGGCCCCCGGCTTTCCGGGCCCTCCAGAACCTGGTTTCTTTCCCGGGCGAGCTATAATATAAACATCATAAATACAAACCGCCCTACTGATCAAAAAAAGGGTTTTCACGGCCCTCATTGCTTGTAACCCTTGCCTCACTATTACTGTTGCTTCTGGTCTCTCCCTCCCGCCTTTTTGGCGCCGGCTGGTTGCCGCGGAGAACTCATCTCCGCGGCCGGGAATATAGGAACAGGATCAACCTGCGCCAATTGCCGCAATTTCCGGTTTTATATTTCCGCGCCGGGCATGAACAAGACCCGGAGACAGCTGGCCCAGCCGCGGGGAAGCCACGTATTTCAGCAGGACTGGAAGGTGGCGGCGGTCAGGACCGGCCGGCTGAACGGATAAACTATTTATCCCGGGGAGGAGGGCCGTCGTATAACTCCCCGTAAAGTCTGGACCCGCAGTCCGGGCAGATGCCGTGCGAGAACTTGGCGTCGCTATGTTCCGCCACATAATGCTCTACGGATTCCCAAACGCCCTTATTATTGCGTATCTTCTTACACGAGGAGCAGATAGGGATAAGCCCGCTCAGATACTTAACCTGCGCCAGTGATTCCCGAAGTTCGGCCAGAAGCGCCTCGCGCCGGGCCTGCTCCCTCTTTCGCCCGGTGATATCCCTCACCGTAGCCTGCAGAAAAAACTCCCCTTCCGCCTCCATCCGCGTTAACAGCACATCCGCCGGGAAATCTTCACCGTTCATCCGCCTGTGCGTCCACTCGAAGAACTGCGTTCCGCTCTTCATAGCCGCCTCTAGCAGTTCTTTGGCCTTCTCTGCGGATAGCCTGCCGTCAGGCTGGCGCTCGGGGGACAGGCTCTGGGGACTATACGCTGAAAACTCAGCCTCGCTCCCGGCCTTGAACATGGCCAGGGCCGCGTAGTTACCGGAATTAAAAGCCCAGTCAGGCGGGGCGAGGGTCATAAGCGCGTCGCGGGAGGTCTCGAACAGGTTACGGTACCTGTACTCGCTGGCACTCAGGCTTAGCTGCGCTTGTTTAATATATTTATAAGAGAGCAATATGCCTATAATTCCAAAGAGCCAGGCCAGGAGATGCCAGGCAATCCAATGCAGGCGCAGGTGGGCGCCGATCCTGGCGAAGGCCTCCACGGGGACATCGGCGCTTATCGCGCCCCGCAAGCCGCCGGGACTATCATTAAAAGTGTGGCAGGAAATACAGGCCGCTTCTATGCGGAAGGCCCTGATAAAGCGCACGCGTTCGCCGTTATTCCGGACCAGTGTTTCGTTTCCGTCCCTCATAAACCCGGCAATAGCCGCCTGCTCTAAAGCGTCCGCGGCCTCTGCCGGGTTTTTTGGGTTCAGGGAGAACAGGTGGGTATATGGCTGCCCCAGCCCCCGCCTCTCCGCTGAAAGCTGGCGCATAGCGTAAGCGTGGCTGACGCGCATAAGTTTGCGCCCGGAGGGTGTTTTTATATACTTATCGGGAACCTTAAACTCATAGTCAGGAGGGACAGTATCTTTAACGCTCACATACACGCTGCCCTGGCTTACCACCCAGTTGCGGAAGGAGATATCCATCCCTACTATCGCACGAGCCTCGCTCTCCGCCTGCTTAAAAATATACTGCTTCTGCTGACGGAGGCCCACAAGCAGCGACCCGGACAGCAGCAGCGTCCATAGCAGCAGGGCCAATACAGCCACCCTGCCCGTCTCACCGCCCACTATGAATTTTAACGAGGCCCGGCTCATACGGAATTGTATACATACCACGCCGGCCTGTCAACGCGGAAGGAATCGGTTATTATCTACCCTCTTCGCAGGTGACATAAGTATAAAGCAAAAAAACCGGGTTCCCGGTTTTTTTGCGGACAACTATATACAATTTATCTTTCAATGCACATGGTAGGGAAGGCTATCCCTGCGCCGGGCGGGCGGAGCGCTTGTGGTTAATATACCCTATTATTCCGGGCAGGATGGAAGTGAAGATAACTGCAAGTATTACCGCGGTAAAGTTATTCCTGACGATAGGCAGGTTCCCGAAGAAATATCCGGCCAGGGTGATGGAGAAAACCCATAACACCCCCCCCGCCAGATTATAGGCCAGGAATTTAGAGTATGTCATGTCCCCAACGCCGGCTACGAACGGCGCGAAAGTGCGCACTATCGGCACAAACCGGGCGATAATAATGGTTTTGCCGCCGTATTTCTCGTAAAAAGCGTGGGTTTTATGCAGGTATTCCTTTTTAAAGATGCGCGAATCCTTATAGTTGAATACTTTAGGGCCGATATAATTTCCGATAGCGTAGTTCACGGTATCGCCGAGTACAGCCGCAGCTGAAAGCAGGCCCAGGGTAAGGTAAAGGTCCAGGTAGCCGAGGCCGCAGAAAGCCCCTATCGCGAAAAGCAGCGAATCTCCCGGCAAAACAGGAGTGATCACCAGGCCGGTCTCGCAGAAAATTATCAGAAAAAGTATAAGGTAAGTCCAGGCCCCGTAATCCTGTATTACGGGCTGGAGATATTTATCCAGGTGCAGCAGAATATTAAAAGCGTGCACCAGATAGCCGAAAAGAGTTGTCAGAGTTTCCACATAGCTATTTTACAACACTTCTGCCTGCGGACCATACCCGGAATATCCCGCCGCGCTATTGCTGCCGCCGCGCGCGGATTATGCGGCCGGGTAAAAGAAAATGCCGCCCGTGGGCGGCATTTTAATAAGCCTGAAAACTGGTGGGTGGTACAGGATTTGAACCTGTGACATCTGTCGTGTGAGGACAGCGCTCTACCGCTGAGCTAACCACCCGGAAACAACTGTAATATTAATTTTACCACATTTGCGGCCCTTATTGAGCTGCGCGCCGCCAAACGCGAAGCCCGGACAGCGGCCTTATATATAGGTATATGTTAATGAGCGGCGGTCGCCCTGCCTGAAGGGGCCAGAACCTTGACGGCCCCCGGCAGAGTTTCGAACGCCGCCGGCAGCATGCCGTCCGCTTCACCGTCCAGATTCAGATAGACCTTTTCATCCGCCTCCGCCTCCAGTCTTCGCACCCTGGTCAAGGTTACTCCCGGAAAATTAAGATGGGTTCCCCCGTAGAGTCCGGGGAAAGCGCGCAGCAGAGAGAGCCGGCTCATGTCGGGAACGAGAACCAGGTCCATAAATCCGTCGTCATCGGCCGCGCCGGGAGCTATCAGCATGCCGCCGCCCATAGAAGAGGTATTTGCCAGAACGCCGAGATAATAGCGCCCGAAAAGGTTTAGCCCGTCGGCTTTAAGGCGCACAGCTTTAGCTTTGGCGCCCAGCAGCGCCCATGCCGAAGACAGCGCATAGGAAACAGTACCGCCAAGAAACTTACCACTGGCTTTTACATGGTGCGCGACGTCACCCGCAAGACCGAAAGCCGCAATGTTTATAAAATGCCGCCTGCGCCGCCCGCCGTTAAAATCGGAAAATTCCGCCAGGCCCACATCCAGGGCCCGGGGCCTCCCGCGGGCAAGCAGGTCGAGAACCCCCTCCCGGCCGGTGGGATAACCAAGATGCCGCGCGAGGTCGCAGCCTGAGCCGGCGGGAATAGTTCCGAGCGCAACTTCCCGCCGCAGATGCCCGGGAGCCGCCATCACGCCCTCCAGCATCTCGCTAAAAGTTCCGTCACCTCCAACCGCTATCAGCCGCGCGGCCCCCGCAAGAACCGCTTCGCGCGCCAGGACCGATGCGTGTCCGGGATATTCGGTAGCGGCGCAGCAGGAGCCCGGAGCCAGCCTGAGCGCGGCCTCGCTTAAAGAGTTCCACGCACGGCCCGCGCGCCCGTGACCGGCCGCAGGATTTAATATAAAAAAATCCCCTTTCATATTCGCGCGAATTCAGGAGTGAAATTTTTCAATTAATTTTTCCGGCCTTGCGGCCTGCCGGGCCGGACTGATCCGCGCCGCTTTGCCCCCAAAAACAGAGGCGGCACTGAGAGCCGTTGAACCGCGCCCTAGTGCCGCCTTCCGACGTAAGTCTAACGAATTATTTCTTTTTCGCTTTCTTTACGGTTTTCTTCGCCACTGCTTTCTTGGCGACTTTCTTTACGGCTTTCTTTGCAACTTTCTTTTTAGCTTTAGGCATTTTTTCTCCTTGCGCCAACTATGCGCTGTGTTCTGATTTTATATATTGTTATAGAAAAATGCAACAAGAATTTTTCTTTTTTTTATTTTTAACGGAAATTACCACCGCAAAGTTTTCATATAATTTACGAAATGGGGACAAGTCATGAAATTCTAGCGCTCTCAAAACTGGCCGAAAAAAAACCTTCGGCGTTTTTTCCGCTTGGCCTGCCGGTACTTCTGATCCGGGTCGGCGCGGAAATTTTTGCGGTGGAGAACAGATGCGCCCACATGGGCTGCCCGCTGTCCTCCGGAAAGCTGGAAGGCTATATCCTGAAATGCCCCTGTCACGACTGGGCCTTCGACATCCGGGACGGAAAATTCACCCGGGCGCCGGAGCTGGGCATAAAAACCTATCCCGTAGAAATAACCAATGGAATAATATCCGTGAGGCTGTAATGAAAAAAGTTACCATCTACGCATTAAGCACCTGCCTGTGGTGCAAGAAAAGCAAAATCTACTTTGAGGAACACAAAATTCCTTTTGTGTCGGTGGACTACGACAAGCAGGCCGCGGACCGCCAGCGCGAGATGATGGAAGAGATGCGCGGCGCCGGCTGCACCGGCTCTTTTCCTTTTATCAAGATCGGCAGCGCCTGCGTACAGGGCTACGATCCGGAGGAGTTCGAAAAACTTCTCGACAAAAAATGAACATCAAAGCCCGGAAAGAAGCCCTCCGCTTTTTATTCGCTCCTGTCGCGGACAGGCTGGGCTATAAATTCACGCCCGTAGAAGAGGACGCAGACTTTCTGCTTGAACAAGAGGCGCAGATAGAAGCCGAGACCGGCATTCCTTACTGCCCGTGCCAGGCGCGCACCACCGACAGGGGAGAGAACATGAAGATGGTCTGCCCCTGCATCCCGTTCCACAGGGAGCATTACAACGCTATGCGCCGCTGCTGGTGCGGCCTTTTCGTACACAAGGACGTAACAGACCCCGGCAAGCTCAGACAGATCCCGGAATCGAGAATCTAAAATCAGGAACCCGTGAACAGGAAACAGAGCCACGCGTGAGGGCCGCTTCCGCCGGAACACGGTTTAAATACCGAACTTATGTTCATAAAAGCCGCTGAAGAAAAAGATATTGCGCCCGGAGGAATGAAGGCCGTCGTCCTGAACGGCCATGAAATAGTTCTCTGCAATTACGAGGGCGATTTTTACGCGGTAGAGCGCGCCTGCGGACATTCCGGAGCGCGGCTGGAGCGCGGCGCCCTTACCGGCTGGATACTTACCTGCCCGCTTCATTACGCCCAGTTCGATATCCGCACCGGCTCGGCCCTCAGCGGCCCGGCCCCTGCCCCTCCCGAAAGCATACACCAAAACCCTGCAGACCCCGCCCTCAGAACCAAAGACCTTAAAACCTGGCCGGTAAAGACCGAAGGCGGCCTTGTTTACATCGGCATGCAATAAAACCAGCACCTTGCCCGTTGTACCTGTGCACGGGAAAAAGGAGCAAGGTTATGAAAAAAACGATATTAGCTGTTCTCGCGGTCTCTGCGGGGTTAGGCTTGGCGCTCACTCAGCCGGCCTCGGCTGAAAAGGGGAAAGGCCCCTGCGCCGAGGACACCGCGAAGTTCTGCAAAGATATTAAACCCGGGGAAGGCCGTATAGCGGCCTGCCTTAAAGAACATCAAAAGGAAATATCCCAGGCCTGCAGCGAGCGCAAAACCGTATCGCAGGAGAAACGCGGCAAGGATAAAGCCGGGACCTGCCTTGGCGCCTATGACAAGGGCTTTTCTTCCGGTTTTAAATACGGCCTTAATATGAGAACCGGGCTCAAGGCAGAAGGCGGCAGGAAGAACGCTAAGGCCTCAAAGGCCTGCGTTTCAGACCGGGAGAAATTCTGCGCCGGAGTAAAGCCCGGTGAAGGGCGGTTAAGGGACTGCCTGCAGAAAAACATCAAAGACCTCTCCGCCGGCTGCAAAGCCCGCCAGGAGAAGGTAAAAGAGAAGCTCGAAAAGAAGGGAAATAAAGTCTAGCCTATCTTCGTGCAAAAAGAAGGGCGCCCGCCGGAGCGGGCGCCCTCGTTTATTGCGGCCGGTTCAGCGGGAACGCCCGCCAGGCAGCGCCGGCCCGGCCTGCTCTACAGGTTTAGAAAGAAAGAGCAAAGACCCCTCCTCTACCCGCAGACCGTAAAGAACGCCGTTTACGGCCAACAGCCAGCGAGGGGCGTCCTCTATCTGCTTATCCTGCGTAACCGAATAATAATAAAGTCCGTCCGAACCTGTCCGCAGCGTTACCACGCCCTCTGATCCTGAAAGAGGTTCCAGGTTCCTGAAAACCGCGTAAGTAACGATGCCGCCGAAAGTCACTTTCAAAGAATTCCCGTAAAGCCTGTCAAAAAGGCCCGTCACCGCTATCTCGACCCTCTTGCCGTCCGGAGCCTCTATCGATACGGTCCCGGAAGTTTCTTTGAGCCTCAGCTCAAGATCTTTAAATTTATAAACTGCCCCCAGGGCCAGGTCGGTTTCTTTCCAGGCCCCTGCCCCGAAGCCGGGGGCCGCGGGCTTAAGAGTAAACCAGCCGTCCCAGTTGGAATCAAAAACAACGGATGCCAGAAAAGCCCGCCCCCCTATCACCACAGGGAGAGCCGCTTTATCCCGCGCGCCCAGAAGGTCAAGCAGCGGCACGCCACCGGTTACGGAGACTTCGGCGCGGCCGGACACAAGAGCCCCGGCTGCGGAATTTTCAGCGCGGCCCCAGCCTGCCGAGGCAGGGGCGGCTGCGAGCATGAGGATAATTATTATTTTCACATCGATATTCTACCAAAATAAAACCGCCCGGCTTTTGGCCGGGCGGTTCGTCAAGTAAAAGAATTTATTTTTTCTTTTTCTTGCCGGAATTCTTCATTATAGCGCGGGATATATTGCCCTTCTTGTCAATGAAGTAAAGGAAGCCCTTTTCTTTCGTCAGGCCGATTTTGGTAACTTTCTTGGCCTTGCCGCCTTTCTTTTTGCCGCGGGCCATGACTGCGCAGGAGATGTCTCCGGCTTTGTCTATGAAATAAAGGAAACCCTTTTCCCTTTTGAGCCCGACTTTCTGTATCATTTCTGCCATTTTAACGTCCTCCATTATACTTCCCCCCGCTTTACCGCCGGGGCAGAATTTCATCCCCGTCGGGGATGTTAGGTAAATCTTACATTATGACGACGGGGAATTGCAATAACTATTTTTTACTTTCCGCGGGCTCTTTTTCCGGGGCGGGTTCCCGCAGGTTTTCCGTGAAGAACTCCGACACCCGCTTGCGGTACACTTCGCCGCCGACCTCGGCGCATTTAGCGTGCGAAGCCCCGGCTATAACCCACATCTGCTTTTTATCGGAATGGCACTCCCCGAACAGCGCCTCGGCGTCGGGCAGAGGGACAAGGTCGTCGTGGTCGCCGTTTATGAACAGCGCCGGGATCTTTATTTTCCCCACATTATAGAGGGGGCTGTAGAGTTCAGGATCCGCTTTAAGCTTGCGCCTTATAAAGAATAAAGTAAGGGCGACGAACGGGAAATACGGCGCCTTCATCCGCCGCCAGCCCCAGTTGGCTACCACTTTATTATAGGAGAGGAAAGTATTTTCAGCCAGCAGGCAGGCCAGCTCCGGATATTTTACCGCGGAGTAAATAGCCACCGAGCCCCCCATCGAGGCTCCGAACACCCCTACCGCCTCAACGGCGTGCGGCCGGTTCACCCGGAGAAACTCATAGGCCGCGTCAAAGTCCCGAGTCTCCAGGTAGCCGACGCTGGAAACCCGGCCTTTGCTCTCCCCTGAGACCCGGAAATCGAAATAAAAAAGGTTAAAACCCTGCTCGGCCAAAAACCAGGTATCTCGCAGCAGCTCTCCGCGGTTCGAGCCCCAGCCGTGGCAGAAAATTATAGTGCGGCCGCTTTCCGCGCCTACGGCCGGGATATACCAGCCCTTCAGGCGCACTCCGTCCGCCGTGGCGAATTCCACCGTTTCATGGGCGAGTTTGTACTGGTCCGGAGTATTGGCAAGGACTCTGGTGCGGGAAGGCCGTATTATTTCAGAACTCTTCCTGAAAGCCGCGAAGACCGCCAGCGCGGCTATGGACCCCAGCGCAAAAAGCAGCCAGTTCAACAATTCAACCTTGCTCATGAGTTTCCTTTGTACGCCGGCAAATTTTATTTCACTTCCCGCGCAGCGCCTTTTTCAGGTCCAGCAGATCGAAATAATCGTAAAACCCCGGCTTCCGGCCGGCCAGCCAGGAAGCCGCCTTAAGCGCCCCGGCCGCGAAAACGGCCCGGGAATGCGCTCTATGGGTTATCTCCACGCGCTCGTGAGGCCCGGCGTAAAGCACGGTATGGTCCCCGACTATATCCCCGGCCCGCACGCTGGTTACGGGCGGAAGCTTGCCGCCGCGCGCGATAGCGATGTATTCGGCATAGCGAAGCGCCGTGCCGCTGGGAGCGTCCTTCTTTGCGGTGTGATGAGCCTCGCTTACGTGTATATCAAAACCCTTCAGCCGCCTGGCGGCCAGGGCGGCCAGGGCAAAAGTCAGGTTTACGGCCGGGCTCATATTAGGAGAGAAGAAAACCGGAGTTTTTCTGCCGGCTGCCTTCAGTGCCGCCAGCTGTTTAACTGAAAAGCCCGTAGTACCGGTTACAAAAGGTTTGCGGGCGCGGGCGCAGGCGGCCGCGTAGGCGCAGGCGGCTTTGGGTGAGGAAAAATCCACTGCCGCGTCGGCAGCAGAGAGCAGCCTGTCGAAAGAACCCGGGGACTCAGTATCGGGCCCGGGCTCCGAATCCACCCCGCCCGCATAGGAGAAAAAAACGGAACCTTCAATTTCCGAGCGGACCGCCCGGCCCATCCGGCCTGAAGCCCCGCAGACGAGAATTCGCAAAACGCGTCTTTTCATAACCTAATTATAAACTTTAACAGGTTGCCGACACAATAATCGCCGGCCGAACGGTCCCCCGCGCCAGGCCCGCCGGGCTGGCAGCGGGCGGTTTTAAGCCGCCCTTCCGCGCCCTTATCCGCCCGCCTTTTTCCCGCCTGCGTCCAACGATATCCATAGTATATGGATTTCTTATATCTTCTTTTGCTATTCTCTATCTGATGATATACCTGCTCTCGCTGGTCATAGTCATACTCCTATTTATAGTTGGGGCTTTGCTGCGCAAAGTTTACGACCTGCGCCTTGATAAGCCGTCCCCGGGGTCGGGAGGAGCCGAAGCCTCGCTTAAAACCACCTGGGGCAAGTTCGACGAACTGCTTACCAGCCTCCTGACCATCCATGAAATCGGCATAGTCAACGCCGGAACCATTAAAAAAGAAGAGTTTTACAGGACCGTGCTGGAAAACGCCTGCGAACTCATAAATTCACCCCGCGGTTCCCTGATGATCTACGACTCCCAGGCCGATGAACTCACGATAGCCGCGTCCAAGAACATTTCAAAGGAAGTAATAGAGAATACCCGCATTAAGCCGGGCCTGGGGATAGCCGGCCGCGCCTTCCAGACCGGGGAAACTATTTTTGTCACCGATCCCCAGCAGAACACCCAGTACAAAGACTTCATAGGTAAAGAAGAGCAGCGGGACCCCTTTATAGCCATCCCCCTTAAACTGAAGGATAAACCCTTCGGCGTCCTGAACCTGCACCTCTCGCGCGACAAAGAGTCCTTCACCGACTACGACCTTAAATTCCTGACCCTTCTGGCCGGAGAAACGGCCATAACCCTTGAAAACATAAAGCTCTACGAAAGCCTGGAAAATTTCTACCTGGAAATGGTGCAGACCCTCGCCCGGGTTATAGACGCCAAGGATTCCTACACCGGGGACCACGCCGGCCGCGCCAGGCATAAAGCCCGCCGCCTCGCCCAGGAGCTGCATATCCCCGAACAGACGCTGCGCTACGTGGAATACGCGGCCCTTCTGCACGATATAGGGAAAATCGGAATAGACGGCGGAATTCTTTCCAAGCCGGGCAAGCTGACCCAGGAAGAATACGAAGAGATGAAAAAACACCCGGCAATAGGCTACCAGATACTTTCCCCCATACATTTCCTCGGGCCCGTAGCCCAGATGGTGCTTTACCATCACGAGTGGTTCAACGGCATGGGCTACCCCGAAGGCCTCAAAGGCGAGGAGATACCGCTGGGCGCGCGCATAGTGGCCACCATAGACGCCTGGGACGCAATGCGCAGCGACCGCCCCTACCGCAAAGCCCTCAGCCACGATATAGCCGAGGGAGAACTCACAAAAGGCTCCGGCAGGCAGTTCGATCCGCAGGTGGTACAGGCTTTCCTGGCGCTTGAGAATTCAGACTGGCCCGTAATAAAGTAATGCTTTTTATAGTCCCCACCCCTATCGGGAACCTCAAGGATATCACCCTGAGGGCGCTGGAAGCGCTCAAAGAGGTGGACGCGGTGTTCTGCGAGGACACCCGCCGCACCGTCAACCTGCTGAACCATTTTAAAATACAAAAAAAACTTTTCCGCTATAACGAGCACGACGAGCGCTCCGTAGCCGCCGCGATGGCCTGGCTAAGGTCCGGCAAAACAGCCGCGCTGGTAACCGACGGCGGCTCACCGTGCATCTCCGACCCCGGCAGAAAACTGGTGGCCCTGGCGCGCAGCACCGGGATAAAGGTCTCGGCCCTGCCCGGCCCGTCCGCCGTAATAGCGG
>MNUR01000136.1:43996-45075 GCA_001871115.1 Elusimicrobia bacterium CG1_02_56_21
GATTCTTTTATTTTCCTCGGCTTCCTCCCGCGCTCGCGCGGCAAGATACTCAAAACCCTCAAGGCGGCTTTCACCCTGAACAAAACAGTAATAGTTTTCGAGTCTCCGCACAGGCTGAAGAAATTCCTAGCCATGGTCCGGGAAGAATTCGGCCCGGCCATTACCGCTGTAATTGCGCGCGAAATAAGCAAGATCTACGAAGAATGGACAGGCGGCGCGATAGACGATACTATCTCCAGGATAGAGGCCGCCGGCGACGTAAAAGGCGAGGCAGTCGTTCTGCTCCGCCCTCCCGAAAAAGCGGACACGGAAGAAGAAGAGGAAGAAACGGGAACCGGTTCTCACCGCAGAACCACGGACGAAGAAGAGGAGGAGGCCGGGGAACAAGGGCTTAGTTAAGAATATTTATTTTTCCCCGCGGCTCCCCGTCTTTTTTCTTTCTCTTCCCCCCCGCTGCTCTTTGCGGACCTTAAAATGAAAAAAATACTTTTTCTTTGCACCGGGAACACCTGCCGCAGCGTTTTAGCCCATTACTACGCCTCCGGACTCGCCGCCGACGGGAAGCTCCCCCTTAAATTCGCCTCCGCCGGCCTCGAAGCCCGCAAAGACATATCCCAGCCCGAAATAGTAGCCGCGCTGCTCGCCAAAGAAGGCGTAAAAAATTTCAACCACGTCCCCGTACCCATGACCGGCAAGCTGGTCAAAAGCTCGGACCTTATCCTGGCAATGACCTCCCGCCAGAAAGACGCCCTCATCGCCCGCTATCCCCGCGCCGCAAAAAAAACCCGTGTCCTGGCAGAATACGCCGGCTTCGGCAACGGCGACATAGCCGATCCCTACGGCCGGGACGATTTTTTTTACTTTGAAGTCTTCAAACTGATAAAGTCCGCCGTGAACGCCGCGCTGGAAAAGCTGAAAAAGAAGTAGAATAACAACAACGACTGCAGCGGCGCGGATATTAGCAGCAAGCAATGACGGCCGAACCCACCGGGATGGGCAGAGAGCGGACCGGGTTAGCAAAACCGTCGTTGAGCCCGCCGCTTGCATAAGCGCGGCGGGCGAATACCGAGCGAGGCAAC
>MNUR01000136.1:45085-63611 GCA_001871115.1 Elusimicrobia bacterium CG1_02_56_21
GCGTTCCGGCCCGCTCTCCGCCCCTGACTCTGCACCTTGCGGTCTTTTGATTTAGTTTTTTATTCAGCGCCGACAAAGGAGAACACCATGTACGACGAGATTCGCAAATACGATCCCCAGCTTTACAAAGCCATTAAAGGCGAAGTCCTGCGCCAGCAGAACAATTTGGAGCTTATCGCCTCCGAGAACTACACCTCCAGGGCCGTCATGGAAGCCCTCGGTTCCGTCCTCACAAATAAATACGCCGAAGGCTACCCCGGAAAACGCTACTACGGCGGCTGCGAACACGTAGATATAGCTGAAAAGCTCGCTATCGACCGCGCCAAGGAACTTTTCGGCGCGGAGCACGCCAATGTCCAGCCGCACTCGGGAACCCAGGCAAATATCGCGGCTTACCTCTCGCTCATCAATCCCGGCGATAAAGTAATGGGCCTGAACCTTTCGCACGGCGGCCACCTCTCTCACGGCCACCCCCTCAACTTTTCCGGCCGCTATTTCAAGATAGTCACCATGAACGTCAACAAGGAGACCGAGCTGCTTGACTACGAAGAAGCCGAAAAGCTCATGGAAAAAGAGCGCCCCAAACTTATAATGGCCGGCGCCTCCAACTATTCCCGCATCTGGGACTGGAAACGCCTTAAGAAAATGGCGGACGCCTGGAAAGCGTTCCTCGTTACGGATATAGCCCATTACGCCGGCCTCATAGCGGCCGGAGTATATCCCTCCCCGGTGGAATACGCGGACATAATGACCACCACCACTCACAAGACCCTGCGCGGCCCGCGCGGCGGCCTGATACTTTCAAAGGCGCCCTATGCCAGGGCCATCGACCGCACTAATTTCCCGGGCAACCAGGGCGGCCCGCTGATGCACGCGGTAGCGGCAAAAGCGGTCTGTTTTAAAGAAGCGCTCTCGCCTTCTTTTAAAGAATATCAGAAGCAGGTGGTTAAGAACGCGCGCAAACTGGCCGGCGAACTGCAGACCCTCGGCTACCGTATTGTCGCGGGCGGAACCGACTGCCACCTGCTGAGCGTGGACCTGCGCGCCAAGGGCGTTACCGGCAAGGACGCCGAAATTGCCCTCGATAAGGCCGGCATCACGGTGAACAAGAACACCATCCCCTTCGATCCACAGTCCCCCATGGTAACCAGCGGCATCCGCATAGGCACGCCGGCTATCACCACGCGCGGCTTTAAGGAGCGGGAGATGGCCGCCGTCGCCACCTTCATTGACGAAGCAATAAAAAACAAGGACAGCGACAAAGCCCTGAAGGGCATAGCCGGGCAGGTAAAAGGTCTTTGCGCCAAGTTCCCGATGTACCCCGGTTTCGAGAACTGACCGGCGGCCTGTAAAGAAAGAGCCGTGCCGCTGGCGCGGCTTTTTTCTTTTCAAAAAAGCTCAGGGCTTTTTTCAAGGCAAGGCCGTGTTTTATTGCCCCTATTTATTATAAAATAAATATTAATGGAGACAGGCCCTTTTTACGGCCCCCAGGCAGCTTCACTTAATTCAGGCCCAAGGATAGAAAATGGCGAACAAGGTACTTGCGGAAACAGGCGTAATAGGCGGAACCGGTCTTTACGCGATGAAAGAACTCAGGATAATCAGGGAAATCAGCATTAAAACCCCTTTCGGCAGTCCTTCCGACAAAATAATACTCGGTACCCTTTCCGGCATTAAAGTGGCCTTCCTTCCCAGGCACGGCCGCAAGCACGCTATGCTCCCTGGAGAAATAAACCAGCGCGCCAATATGTGGGCGCTCAAATCAATAGGGGTTAAAACCATAATCTCGGCCAGCGCCGTAGGCTCTCTCCGGCAGAAATTCGCCCCCACTCATTTCGTATTCCCGGACCAGTTCGTGGACCAGACCAAGGGCCGCCCTTCGACTTTCCTCGGAGACGGCATAGTAGGACATGTGCCCCTCGCGGATCCCTTCTGTATGAATATCTCGGACATGATGTATAAAGAAGCTAAAAAGCTCGGGATAACCTGCCATAAGGGCGGAACCTACTGCTGCATGGAAGGCCCGGGTTTCTCGACCAAGGCGGAATCCGAATTCCACCGCAAAATGGGCTATTCAATAATCGGCATGACCATGGCCACGGAAGCCAAGCTCGCCCGCGAAGCCGGCTTTCATTACGCCCCCGTCTCCCTGGTAACCGACTACGATTGCTGGAAAGAAGGGGAGGAAGTCAACCAGCATAAAGTCTCGGAAACCGTCCATGCAAACGTGGAAAACATCCGGCGGCTGCTGGTAAAAGCCATCCCGCTGGTAGCCGGGGCCGGCTGCCGCAACGGCTGCCCATCCTTTATTAAAAATTCGCTTCTTACGCACAAAGACAACTTTCCGCCAAAGACTTATAAAAAGCTGAAGCTGATACTGGGGTAATAATGGCCAAAAAAACCGCGAAAAAAAAACCTGCGGCAGGGGCCGGTAAACTTGCGATGCGCAAGAAACTGATAGAGGCGGCAAAAACCGCCCAGAAAAAAGCCTATTGCCCCTATTCCCGCTACCCCGTAGGCGCCGCGGTACTGATGGAATCGGGCCGCATTTATACCGGCTGTAATGTGGAGAACGCTTCTTTCGGCCTGGCGATCTGCGCCGAACGCGTCGCTATTTTCAAGGCCGTAAGCCACGGTGAAAAGAAGGTACAGGCCCTCTGTGTGGCCGCGAAGTCAGCCAAGCCCTGCGGGGCCTGCCGGCAGGTCATAATAGAATTTGCGCATAAAGACGCCGAGATGATCTACCTGGACTGGCAGCCGCTGGAGAAGAAAGAAAAAGTCACAATTACCAAGGCCGGCAAACTTCTGCCGCACGCCTTCGACCCTTCTGAAGCGGGCTTGTAATATACGGCGGAACCCGCGGAATAATTTTAGGCGGCTTTTAGCAGTTACAGCTTTAGACATTTTACGGAGGTAAAACAAATGGACGTCAAAACACTGACCAAAATGACCAAGTGGATGGAAACTACCGACCTTGAGGAAATAACCTGGAGGAGCGGTGATGATAAAATAAGCCTCAAACTGAACAGTAATCCGGAGCACAATTCCTCCATAACCTCTACGCTGGAACCCGTACTCGCGCCCTCAATAGGGATATTCCGCTTCGCCCGGCCCGGCAAGACCAATCACCTCAGGGAAGGGGCGTCCGTAAAGACAGGGGCCGAATTAGGCGTAATAGAAGTGGGCAAAGATTTCAAGACCGTAGCCGCCCCCTCCAACGGCCTGCTTAAGATAATCTCCATCCAGGACGGGAAACCCGTAGAATACGGCCAGCCCCTGTTTTTCATAGAGCCTAAATAACCCACCGATGACGGCAAAGCAATCCGTAATAAAATGTCCCAGGTGCGGCTACCTGCCGAACATGCTTGGCGACTCCTGCCTTAAGTGCAATACCCGCCTTGAAAAGATCTGCGGGGAATGCGGCTTTGCCAACCAGGTAGAAAAAAATTATTGCGACCAGTGCGGCTCCGTCCTGACCCTGCAGCCGCCTTCCAGGACAGAAGAAGAAAACCTTCCGCCCGGGCCGCCTAAAGACCAGCCTTTCAAAGTGGAGATGGAATCCATACAGGACACCGTATCAGAAAGAGCCACTTCTTTCAGGCGGAAACCCGCCGGGGCGGCGCCCAAGCCCCCGGCCGCCCCGCCGGTTCAGCCGCCGCCTCCGGGCAAGCAGCCGCCGGCCGCCACCACCACCGTACTCAGCCCCGACTCCGCCCGGCTGCCGCGCCAGGCGCCGCTCCCCAGGCCTTTAAGAGCCAATCTGTTCCATCGGCTGCTGGGCCCGGTAGTCACAATTATTCTCGTATCCGTGCTGCTAGGCATCCTTTACATGATAGCCGCCCCCTCCCTGCCGCGCCTGCGGCTGATCATGACAGCCAAGTCTTACCTGACCAATATCTCTGAGGGCAAATTCGACAAAGCTTACGAACTGCTTTCCAGCAACTCCAAATCCGCCTGCACCCTGGAGAGTTACGTAAAGAACAGCAAAGATTATTACGCCAAAGCCCCGGCCTGGCAATTCAGGGACGTACAGGTCTTCTCGATAGATAAAAACGCGGCGATGATAAAATACCAGCTTAAGGAAGGCTCCTCCGAATGGAAGAGCGACTATATCTCCTTTGTCCGGGAGAATAACCGCTGGGCCAGGCCTTATATCTGGATCCTTTTTCAGCCTATCGAAGAAGCCCTTAAGCGCCAGGACTTCCCCCACGCCCTTTTCCTTTCCCAAAAACTCTACCTGACCGACCCGCTGGACCCGCGCTCCTCGGGATACCTGTGTTTTTCCGAGTATTTCATGGGCCTCTTCGAGAAAGCGGCCGAATCCTGCAAACGCACGCTCAGCGCGGCGCAATCCTACCCGGTAGGCTTCAGCAGCGACGAACTGTTCCAGTATAATTCCCATTATGCCGACAGCCTGCGCTATATGCAGCGCGACCGGCTGGCCATAGCCGAATACGAGAAACTTCTTAAATGGCCCGGTCTCACAACCGCGGAACTCTGCCCGCTCTACCTGAACCGCGCCGATTCCTATGTTTACATGAAAGATTACGACAGAGCCCTCCAGGACGTAATGAAGGCCGACTCTCTCTGCACCCAGGGCCCCTCGAAAGAAGACGTTAAAAAACGCCTGGCCTATATAAGCGGGGCCGCCGGGGACCAGGCTATAACCTTCGCTAAAAAATCCCGTTTCCAGGCCGATATGCCGCCGATCGGCGAACTGCGCGCCCGGCAGCTGGCTGAACTCAAAGCCCGCCTCGGGCCCAGGAATTCAAGGATGCTGCCTAAAGACCAGTGGCTCGCGGTACACGTCGGAGGCCCCGAATACCGGGTCTTCCTCCGCCAGGAAAAATTCAATGCCCTGACCCGGAAGACCGAAACCCAGAATATTTATGTTTTTCTTATAAACCTGTGGAGCAGCAAAGCAAAAGTGGAGAAAGCCCCGCACAAGGGGAAATAGCGCGGGCGGCCTCCGGCCGCCGATAAGCCCGGGCGGGCCGGGCGCGGCAGGGCGGCTGCAAAACGGCGCGTTTTTTTAAATTTGCCAGTCTCAGGAGGACTTATGTTCAAGAAAGTATTAATTTCAAACCGCGGCGAAATAGCCGTACGCGTGATCCGCACCCTGCGCGAGCTGGGAGTCAAATCCGTAGCGGTATATTCCGAAGCCGACCGCTCCTCGCTGCACGTACGCCTGGCCGACGAAGCGGTCTGCATAGGCCCGGCCATGGCCAGGGAGAGCTATCTAAGCATCCCGGCTATAATCGCAGCCGCCAAAGCGACCGGCGCCGACGCTATCCACCCCGGCTACGGCTTCCTGTCCGAGAACGCCGATTTCTCCGCCGCCTGCCGGGACAACAATATCACCTTTATAGGGCCCTCGCCGAAGTCCATACAGCAGCTGGGCCACAAATCGGAAGCCCGGAAAATGGCCGTTAAGGCCGGCATAGCCGTCACCCCCGGGACCAAAGAATGCGTCGGCAAAGATTTCAGGAAAGACGCGGAGAAAGTGGGTTTCCCGCTGATGATAAAAGCGGCCGCGGGCGGCGGCGGCAAAGGCATCCGCATAGTGCGCGAGGCCTCCCAGCTGGTAAATGAAATGAATATGGCGCAATCGGAATCCAAAGCCGCTTTCGGCAACGACGAAGTTTATTTTGAGAAATACATAGAGCTGCCCCGCCACATAGAAGTGCAGTTCGCCCGCGATTCCCACGGCAATGTAGTCGCCTTCCCGGAGCGCGACTGTTCCATACAACGCCGCCACCAGAAACTTGTGGAAGAATCCCCCTCCCCGGCCGTTAACAAGAAACTGCGCGAGGGCCTGGAAGAAGCCGCCGTAAAGCTGGCCGAAGCGGCCAATTACATAGGCGTAGGCACGGTAGAATTCCTGCTGACCCAGACAGGCGAATTTTATTTCATGGAAGTGAACACCCGGCTGCAGGTTGAGCATCCCGTGACCGAATTCATCACAGGCTTCGACCTGGTGCGCGAGCAGCTGCTCTCCGCCTCAGGCGAAAAACTTTCCTATACGGGCGGCCACACCGTCCCTTACCGCGGTCACTCTATAGAGCACCGGATCAACGCCGAGGATTTCAGCAAGAACTTCGCTCCCTCCGTGGGGCGGATCGAGGAATGGATAGTTCCCGGGGGGCCGGGAGTCCGCGTGGACACGCATGTCTATTCCGGCTACAACCTGCCGGTTTACTACGACAGTATGCTCGCCAAACTTATCGTCTGGGCCCCGAACCGGGCCGAAGCCGTAGACCGCTCCAGGCGCGCGTTAGAGGACTTCAAAGTAACCGGAGTCAAAACTACCGTAGACGCGCATAAGCTGATAATAGACAGCCCGGATTTCCAGGCCGGGAAAACGGACACCGGGTTCATGGAAAGGCTCCTTGCCCCGGCCCAGCCTGTAGGCGCGAAATAAGCCGCTATATGGCTCTTTAGGTATTTCTTCGGCGCTTACCCGGCTGCTCAAAGTACCCGCAGATTAACTAAATGAAAACAAGCGGAAAAATAATCTCCCTTAAGAAGGCCATTTTGCTTCGCAAAGGCCTCAAACTCCGGGGCAAAAAAGCGGTTTTCACCAATGGCTGCTTTGACATCCTGCATGCGGGGCATGTCTACTCCCTGGAGAAAGCCCGTTCCCTGGGGGATTTCCTTTTCCTCGGACTAAACTCGGACAGCTCGGTAAAGCGGCTTAAAGGCCCCTCCCGCCCGCACAATAAGGCTGCAGACAGGGCCATAGTACTTGCGGCCCTTGCGGCCGTTGACGCCGTTGTGGTTTTTCCGCAGGACACCCCTCTCAACCTTATAAAGGCCTTAAAGCCCGACATCCTTGTAAAGGGCGCCGATTACAGGAATTCCACCGTGGTAGGCAGGGAATTTTCCGGCCGGGTAGCCCTGATCCCGCTCTTAAAAGGCCGGTCCACCACCATTTTAGCCGGGAAATTGTCTAAAACCGCGAAAAGAAACCTTAAAGGCCGCTAATTCAGGACGCAATAAAACCCAAAAAGATTCCCGCGCCTCATCACATTGCTATTATTTGTACATTTAGGCCCGTTAATTTAATAAAATATTGGTTATATTATGACAGATATCTTTGCAAAATGCAGAAACTTCACTATTGCCAGACAACTGATGGAATCAGGAATCTATCCCTATTTCAAAGAACTTGAATCAGAGCAGGCCCCTGAAATTACTATTAAGGGTAAAAAATTCATCATGTTCGGCTCCAATAACTACCTGGGGCTGGCAAACGACCCGCGCATGAAAGCCGCGGCCATAGACGCCGTAAAAAATTTCGGGACGGGCGTCGCCGGTTCCCGCTTCCTCAACGGCAATACGGTCCTGCATATGAACCTTGAGCGCAAGCTGGCGGCGTTCAAAGGCCGCGAAGCCGCCCTGGTATACGCCACCGGCTACCAGATGAACCTGGGGGTGATTTCGGCCCTTGTGGGTAAAGGCGATTTCGCCATAGTAGACAAACTGGACCACGCCAGCATTCTGGACGGCTGCCGGCTCTCCCACGGGGAGATCCGCCGCTACAAGCACAACAATATGTCAGACCTGGAAAAGGTCCTGAAAGATATCGGCCCCCGGCACGGGAAGCTGGTAATAGTGGACGGAGTCTTCTCCATGGAAGGCGACATCGCCCCCGTTCCCGAAATATCCGGATTATGCAGGAAATACGGCGCCCGCCTTATGGTGGACGACGCCCACGCTACCGGGGTCCTGGGCAAACGCGGACACGGCACGGCGGAACATTTCGGCCTTACAAGCAAAGACGTAGACCTGGTTGTCGGAACCTGCTCCAAGTCTTTGGCCTCCGTAGGCGGCTTCGCTGTGGGCGACGCGGATATAATCCATTATGTCCAGCACGTTTCACGCTCAATGATCTTCTCAGCGGCCCTGCCGCCTTCGTCCGCGGCCGCTATCGCCCAGGCGCTGGACATCATAGACACCGAGCCCGAACGCATAGAGAAACTCTGGGATAATTCCAGATACCTGATGGAGCGCTTCCGCGACATGGGGCTTAATACCGGCGAGACACAGACGCCCATAATCCCCGTAGTGATCGGCGATAACGAGAAGACCTTCATGCTGTGGCGCATGCTTTATGATAACGGCCTTTTCACCAATCCCGTAGTAAGCCCGGCCGTGCCTCCGAAGCGCTCGCTTATCCGGGTGGTAGCTACCGCTACCCATACCCGCGAACAGCTGGACCGGGCCCTCAATATTTTCGAGGCCTGCGTCAAAAAGATCCTGAAAAAAAAGCCTTCGGCCCTGGTTAAATAGCTTCAGCTAAAAACCACGGGCTCAGGCCGCCCGCTTATTATCGCCTCCCGCGGCCGCGGGTACTCTGTTCCTATAATCTAATTTATGCATATTGAAATCAAAGCGCTGCCTGAATCGGAGCTGAGCGGGTTCATCGATTATCCTTTTGCCCTGTTCCGGGATCATCCCTACTGGGTAGGCGAACTTAAAAAAGACACCCGGCACCTGCTTGAGCTGGGACATCCTTTCTGGCGCCACGGCGAAAGAAAGCTCTTTATGGCTTACCGCGCCGGCAAGCAGGTAGGCCGCATAGCGGCTATAATTAACAGCGCCCATAATTCCTTCCACAGCGAGAACTGCGGATTCTTCGGTTTTTTTGACTGTGAAGAGGACCAGGAAGCCGCAACCGCGCTGTTCGCGGCGGCGGACAAGTATCTCCGCGCAAAAGGGATGGACAAGGTCCGCGGCCCGGTAAACCCTTCCACCAATGAAACCTGCGGGCTGCTTCTGGAAGGCTTCGACTCCACTCCCATGATAATGATGCCGTATAATCCTCCTTATTATGCCGGGCTTATAGAATCCGCCGGTTTTTCCAAAGCGAAAGACCTCCTGGCCTTCCAGATGGAAGTAGCCGCGGGATTCCCGGACCGCTTTGAAAAGATCATCAACCGCATAAACCGCGGCGGGAACATAAAGGTAGAACTGGTGGACATCAATAAGCTCGACCAGGCTATAGCGGACCTTAAAGACGTCTACAACTCCGCCTGGGAAAAAAACTGGGGCTTCGTGCCGATGACGGAAGCGGAACTCGACGACCTCGGTCTCGCTCTTAAGCCGATGCTCAAGCCGGACTACCTGTTTTTTGCCAGGGTAGACGGAAAACCCGCGGCTTTCTGCCTTATGCTGCCGGACTTCAACGTGCCGCTCAAGAAAGCTATGGGCAGCCTGACCCCGCTCACAATACTTCCTTTTCTCTACAAAATGATGTTCAAAATGCACGCCGGGCGCATGCTGACCCTCGGAGTAAAGAAAGAATTCCGCGGCCGGGGCCTCGAAATGTTCCTGATAAAGAAAGCCATAGAATCCGGCAAAAAGATGGGCTGGGAGTACGGTGAAATGTCCTGGACTCTTGAGGACAATACCCTTATAAACAACACCATAGAATCCGTAGGGGGCAAGGTTTACAAAAAATACAGGATCTACGAGAAAAAACTGTAGTCCGCGGCGACCCTGGAATCTGGCGCAGGCCTCCCCTCCCCTTTATTAACTATTCTGTAATCTTTATTTAACCCTGCCTCTGCTATAATTTCAATATGCGGTTCTCCGAACTCAGGAAAATTAAACAAGAAGCTCCGCGGCCCGAACCTGTAAATCCTGCCAGGAGCGCTCCCGCGCCCGTGCGGGAAAAAGAAAAGGCCGTGGAGCCCTCACTCCCGGAAAAGCAGACTCCGCCCCCCGAGCCGCCGGCTCCGGCCCCGGTCCGTCCTGAAATTCAGGAATCCGCAAAGCAGTCCACAGGCAGCACTCCGAAAAGCCGGCGCGAAGCCAGGGCTCTCTCCCGCCCTACCGAAGCGCCTTTCAGGGAGCAGGATTTAAAAGCCAGGGAAGTATACTCCCGCATACTGGACCTGTCCGGCTCTTTTCTTAAAGCCATCGACCAGCCTTATACGGAAAAGTACGAAGCGATCATGGCAGCCTGCGGCCTTGTCATTGAAACCCTTAGGACCAACGGGGTACTTTTAAATTACACCGTTTATTCCACCGCGGAGGACTACTTACGGGGCCACACGGCGAATACCACCATAATGTCTCTGGCTATGGGCCTTGAGGCCGGTTTCGGAGATTCAGAACTCCGCCTGCTCGGCTTTTGCGCCATGGCGCACGATATAGGCATGACGGAATACGCCTCGCTCTATAACCGCCCGGACCGCCTGGGTAAAAATGAATTCGCGGAAATGTCCCTGCACGCCGAGGCCGGCGTAGCCAAGCTCGGCAGAATAGTAGACCTGGATTACAAGATAAAGGACCGGGCCAGCCATATAGTACTTCAAACCCACGAACGGGCGGACGGCTCTGGCTATCCGGACCGGCTTTCTGACGAAGAGCTGGACCCCCTGGCCCAGATAATAAGCATCGCAGACGCCTACGAGGCGATGACTCACCCGAGGGCCTGGCGGAACGCCGTTAACGCTCCTGACGCTATTAAAGAGCTTGTAGAGAAGGAAGGCCGCGGCTTCAACGCGAAAGCGGTCAAAGCGCTCATCTCGGCGGTTTCTATTTACCCCCCGGGGTCGCTTGTACAGCTTTCCTCAAAGGAAATAGCCCGCGTGATAAGGGTGAGCAGAGGTTTCCTCTCAAAGCCATTGGTGGAAATACTCCTGGATCCCGCCTTCAACCAGATTAATCCACAGCTCTTAGACCTTTTTGAACACCCGCTTACCTCCATAGACCGCACGGTAAATTTCAGCGAGCTAGAACGCCGCAACCCCAAATGCGCGGCCAGGCTGGAGATGTCCCGCTGGTGGGTGGAGTGGTAAATTAAAGGATAAGAGGACTGGAAGACTGGAGGATTGGCCGCGGGGAGCACCGTTTAAAGCCGCCCCCGGCGGCTTCCGCCGGTTTTGCCGATATGGAGAAAAAACAACTTTTATTCGCCGAGGAAGAAGGGTATGTGATCGCCCGGGTCAACGAAATCCTGGAAGCTTTCCCCCAGTTCGAAGTAACCCGTCTCGACGACGCCGAAAAGATACGGGCGCTGCTCGACGAGAAATCCTTTGACGTAGTGATCACCGGCATTTACCTGAAGGGCGCAAGCGGCCTGGAATTTTCTTTTAAAGCCAGGGAAAAAAACAAGGAGGCCTGCGTCATCCTGCTCGCCGGGCTGGACAATGTGGATATGGCGGCCAAGGCGGTTAAAGAGGGAGCTTTTGATTTTATTATAAAGCCTCCCGGGCTGGAGCGCCTTTCTAGTTTGCTTAAACTCGTAACCGCCCTGCGCCCATAGCCGGGCAGAGCGGTCCTGGTGAACCCGGCTATCTCTTTTTCAGTACGGAGCGCAGCAGCCTCAAAGGGCGCAGCAGGTAGGCGGAGGCAGAAGCCGCGCCGTAGCGGCGCCTCATAAATTCCTTATCCGGAGCCGCGTATTTCAATACCAGGCCGGGGCGGTGCAGCGCGGGCAGCAGATATTCCAGCAGCGCAGAATGTTTTCTGGCGGCTTTCCCGAAGAATGCCGCTTTTATTTTTTCCAGGCCGCGCGGGGCGAGTGAAGACAGGGCCGATGCCGGGATAGCCAGCGGTCCGGCGCTCAGGCGTTCTATTACCGGCCAGATCACAGGCCTCAAGCCGGAAAGCGCCGCTTTGCGGGCGGTCAGGGCCCAGAATTTCTCCCCGTCGCCGGGAGCGCTGAGCGCTATCCTGGCGCAGTCTTCCAAAGCGCGCGGCGGCAGTTCACCGTGATGAAGGAGAGGGTGAGAAGCGCAGTGCAGGAACAGGTCCGAAAGATTGAGAGAAAGTCCGTTCCTGCCGGGCTCCAGTCCCCAGTCAAACACTTCCCCTGTTTTTTTTATATGCCGCAGGCCGGTATGGAGGTCCAATATAACAGGCGGAGCGCTCCCGGCTCCCGGCCGGAACCAGGCGTCGGCGCTGTTCGGCATAGGCTGGTAACCCAGGCCGGAAATTATCTTCTCGAAAGCGGAAAGGTCTTCAGGCCGCAGGAGCAGGTCTGAGTCGCTCATCCCGCGTTCCCCTATCTGGTATATACCCAGTTCCAGCAGCGCCGCGCCTTTAAGCGGGATTATCTCGATACCGGCCGCAAGCGCGGCGGCGCGGGCTTCCTCAAAAGCCCCGAGCAGCAGAATCTCCCTCGCCGCTATCGCTTTATCCATAAAAGGGATTCCCGGACTTATATTTCATCTTAAGCTATGCTCGCAATGCAGCCCTATCGAGAGGCGGCTGGACAAGGTTCCGGGCGCACGCTGCCGACAGACTCCTCAGACATGTTTCTTATTTTACTGCCAGGTGTCTTTTTTTTCGCCGGTGGGGTATACGTTTTTATAAGAGTCGAATTTAATACCGTAATACGTGGAATTCTTTTCCCGGGTGGTTCTCACAACATGGGCTTCCACCTCTATCACGCCTTTGTCCAGGAAGCGCAGCCTGGCGCGGAATTTATCCGGCATCACCACCGGGTTCCCCACGGAGAAAGAAGCGCCGACCTTGGAGAAATCGACAAGGCGCCCGGTAGCGGCGACTTTTCCTTCCACGTTAAAAATTTCTATTACAGAATCATGCCTGGCGCGCGGAGCGCGGCGTTTATCTTTTCCGTTCATACCCTAGATTCTAGGATATGCCGCCCTTACAGTCAAAGGCCCGCGCGCCTTTTTATATAATAATATCAATGGATAAAGACATTCAGGCGGAACTGGAAACCGTAAAGCTGATGCTGGGCATTTACTGCCGGGATAAGCATGGCGCGAGAAAACTTTGTCCCGCCTGCTCGGAGCTTCTCTCCTACGCCTCCGCCCGCCTCGCTAAATGTCCGCATCACCCAAAGCCTTCGTGCAGGAACTGCGCTACCCACTGCTATAATCCTGAAAACCGCGCCCGCATAGCGGAAGTGATGCGTTATTCCGGCCCGCGTATGCTTCTGCGCCACCCGCTGTACACTCTTAAGCATTATTTAAAAAAGTGACAGTTTCCCTTTACCTTCCCCCCCATTAATAATATTATTTCAGGATGCATAAAATATATTTCCCCGAGGATAAACTTCCGCTCTCCCGCCTGATCCCGATGGGCATGCAGCACGTAGTGGCCATGTTCGGCGCGACCGTGCTTGCCCCGGTACTGATGGGCTTCAACCCGCAGACCGCGATCTTTTTCTCGGGCATAGGAACCCTGGTCTTTATAGCTATCACCCGCGCCAAGGTTCCAAGCTACCTGGGTTCTTCTTTCGCTTTCATTGGGCCCGTGATAGCCGTTACCGGGGGCCTGGCCGAAAATATCCCCTATGCCCTATCCGGCATAGCCGGCGCCGCTGTACTCTACGCTATAGCTGGCGCGGCTACAATAAAGTACGGGCCGAAATGGATAGACCGTTTTATGCCCCCGGTGGTTACCGGCGCCGTCGTGGCCCTGATAGGCCTTAATCTCTCCTCCTCCGCTGTTTCTAATTTCTTCAATTCCGACTTCAGCCTGGTAACCCGCGACGACGCCCTCAGGCTGCTGGTAGCCGTAACCACCTTCGCCGTGGCCGCCTCGGTCTCTATTTACCTGAAAGGTTTCATGCGCCTCCTGCCCATACTCAGCGGCGTGGTCGCAGGCTATGCTTTATCCCTGGCGCTCGGCATAATTGACCTGGCCAGCCTGTCGGCTATCCGGAACGCGGCCTGGCTGGGGCTGCCTCCTTTTATGGCCCCGCTGTTCAGCCTTAAAGCTATTCTTGTAATAGCCCCTGTCTTTGTGGTCCTCGTAGCCGAAAATAAAGGCCATATAGAAGCCATCTCAGGCTATATGAAGCGGGATCTTAACCCCCACCTGGGCCGGGCTTACCTCGGGGACGCGGCAGCCAGCTTTCTGTCGGCCATGGGCGGCGGAACCCCGCAAACAACCTATGCCGAGAATATGGGCGTTATGGCCATAACCAGGGTTTTCAGCGTTTACAATTTTATCGCTGCGGCCTGTATTGCGGTACTGCTCGGCCTCTGCCCCAAATTCGGCGCCGTGATACAGTCCATACCGAACCCGGTGCTCGGCGGCGTCACGGTTATACTTTACGGCCTTATCGCTATCATGGGGATAAAGATCTGGCTAGACGCCGGTGTGGATTTCTCCTCGCATAAGAACCTGATAATCGCCGGCTCCTCTATTATTATTTCCACCGGCCTGGGGGTAAAAGGCTTCACCGCCGGCGGCATAAATATCGCCGGCATAGCGTTCGGCACGGTATTGGCCGTTGTGATGAACCTGGTCCTTTCTTTTGGAAGAGAGGATAAAGCGGAAGAAAAGCAGGACAGGGCGGAACACCTGGATAAAAAATGAAATTTAAAACACTTCGGCCGCTGGCGCTTATTATTTTCTCTGCCGCGGCAGTCCTGGCCTGCTGCGTCCCGGCGGCGGCCGGGCAGAAGACCGTGCATTTCCGCACTTCCGACAATTGCCGCATAGAGGCCTTTTACCTGGCCCCGTCTTCAGGGTCTTATGTTTTCATAAACGCGCACGGCCTGGGTTCAGACAAGAACGAATGGGCGCTTTTTCAAAAAGCCATAAAGAGCGCAGGCTACGGTTATTTATCCCTGGACCTGCGCGGGCACGGAGCCAGCACCACCTGCGGCGGAAAGAAAACAGGTTATATGTATTTTACGGAACAAGACTGGAACAACGCTTCGCGGGATATAGAAGCCGCCGCGGCTTATGTTAAAAAAAGGGGAATAGCCCCGGGCAGGCTGGTGTTCTGCGGCGCTAGCGTCGGGGCGAACCTCGCTCTTAAAGCTGCTGTTGAAGGGAAGATAAAACCGGGAGCGCTGGTTCTGCTTTCCCCCGGGCTCAGCTATGCAGGGGTTAAAACGGAGAAATATTTTATTGCGCCCCGCACTTTTAAAGCCCTGATCGTGGCCGCTCGCGAAGACGCTTATGCCTGGGAAAGCGCGGCCGCCCTGAACCGGGCGGCTATGGGCAAAGGCCTCCCGGCGTACACGCTGGAAGGCCGCGGCGGACACGGCGTAAATATGTTTAAAACCCCATCGGTAATCCCGGCCATAATGTCCTGGCTTCCAAAGCCCTAACCGGGCTATTGGTCCACTGCCGTTTTTTTAACTCAGTTCCCCTCCGGGAAAACCGCCAGCCCGCCCAGGAACTTCTCTCCGTTTGCAACAGATAAAGCCGCGAGCTCTTCTGCCGGCCTGCCAAGGACGGAGGCGGCGGCAGAAACTACCTCTGCTATGCCGGCCGGGCCTGCGCGCCAACCGGGCGCGTCGGCGGCCGGGGCTTCGGTCTCGAAAAGCAGCCTGCCCTGCGGAACAGCGAGCAGGGCCCGCCTGAGCTTCTCCCTTTTAGGGTCAACTATCGCCCCGCTGAATGAAAAATAAGCACCCAGCGAAGCCAGCTCTTCCACCATTTCAGCCGGCCCGCCGTAAGAATGAAACATAAAGGGCCCGGGTTTCTCTTCCTTAATTATCTCCAGCATCCTGCCCCAGGCTTTAACGCAATGCAGGCACGCGGGCCGGCCAAGTTTCTTCGCCAGCTTCAGCTGGGAAATAAAAACCCCTTCCTGGCGCGGCTGCGTGGTGGCGTTCTTTCCGCCGTCCAGCCCGATCTCCCCCACGCAGGAAGGAACTGATATTAAAGATTTCTCCAGCACCCCAAGCCAGCCGGGAGGACCCTCCTTAATAAACCAGGGATGCAGGCCGAAGCAGGGGATAACGCTTTTATGTTCAGCCGCCAGCTCCAGGACTTTTGCCCAGTCCCCGGGGCTTGTCCCATTGCAAAGCAGCAGGCCTACACCGGCCTCCTCCGCCAGGCGCAGCGCCTCGGAGACCGCTGTCTTCGACTGGTAATCCTGGAGATGGTTATGCGCGTCGAAATATTTCATCAGTACCTGAATCGGCTTTCTTTCTTTTGCGGCCGGTTTCGGCAGCCCTGGTTTGGCGCGGACAAGGCGCAAATCCTGCGGTTTATTTCAGGCCGCTCCAGTCTAGCGAGCTTATTCTTTTCAGGGCTTTCCTGAGCACAGTATCGGGCTCGGTAAGAGAGAACCTTACAAAGCCCTCGCCGTATTTCCCGAAGCCGGAGCCGGGAGCAGTCAGCACTGAAACCTTATCCAGCATATAATAAACAGTGTCTATTGATTTCCGGTTAACAGGCGGCCTGGCCCACACAAAGCAGCCGCCGCCGGGCCTGGAAAATCTCCAGCCGGCAGCCTCCAGGCCGTCGCAGAAATAATCCGCCCTCTTCCTGAACTTTTCCCTTACGGCCGGGACAATTTTTTCATGGTTCTTGAGAGCGAAAGCTACCGCGTTCTGTATAGCGTTGAAAGGTCCGGAATCTATATTTTCCTTAAGCTGATTCAGCCCGCAGACTATTTTTGAATTCCCCACCACCCAGCCTATGCGCCAGCCCGCCATGCAATAGGTCTTTGAAGCCGAGTAGAACTCCACGGCGATCTCCCTTGCCCCCGGAATTTCCAGCACGCTGGGCGCCGGCTTCCCGAAATAAATGTCGCAATAAGCCGCGTCCTGCGCAATTATAACCTCGTTCTTCCTGGCCCATTTCACAAGGTCCTTATAAAAAGCCCGGGTAGCGCCGGCGCCGGTGGGATTATTGGGGTAGTTCAGGAAGAATAACTTTGTTTTATCCGCTATTTTCTGCGGTATCGCGCCCAAATCCGGCAGGAAGCCGTTTTTCTCCAGCAGGGGCACGTCGTAAATTCTCCCGCCGGCAAGAACCGCCCCGGTCCGGTAAGTAGGGTAGGTAGGATCTGGGATAAGGCAATAATCCCCCTCGTTCATCACTACAAAAGGCAGGTGAGCTATACCTTCCTTGGACCCTATCAAAATTGAAACCTCGTCATTATAATGAAAATTCAGGCCGTGCCGGCGCTTATGCCAGGCAGAGATCTCGCACCTGAGGTTCTCATTGCCCTTGGTATTCGGGTACCGGTGATTTAGCCCTTTGCGAACCTCGCTGACTGCGCATTTTACTATTCCGGGGGCTGTAGGCACATCCGGATCGCCCACGGCCAGGCTGATGATATCTTTCCCTTTAGCGCGCTCGGCGCTGGCTTTCCGGTAAAGCTCCTCGAATAGGAAAGGCTTGAAGGATTTGAGCTTGTCGCTAAGTTCTATCTTCATGTTTTTTGTCCTGGAGTGGAATTAGCCCGGGCTTTGCCGGAGAGTTGAAATTTACTTCTGGTTAATATTATATAAACAATCGGTCGGCAGGGTTATACAGTAGAACTGCAGGTTTACCCCCGCTTCAGCAGCGCAGGATTTATCAATAAAAAACCGCGCCCGATAGACGCGGTTTTATTTTATCCTCTATTAAGTCTAAAACTTGCCTTTAAAACTTCTCGCTATTTTCTCAAAAACCGGCAGATTAGCGGCAAAAGCGGTTTTGGGCGCCGAGAATTTAAGGACATAGAACCCATCTTTAGCCGGCATAATGTAAAATTTCTCTTTTAGTAATACACTCTCATCTGATTTGCTTTCAGGGTGAAGATAAACCATTCTTTCTCGAGACAGAAGGAAAGATTTTATGCCGTGGAGTGTTGTTTTTTTTATTGGGTCATAATTTTCACGCGCACTTTTAGTTTCGCCCAAAGCATTCTTAGAATTACTGTCTATATAATCCTTATGCCCATTAAAATCCTCATTATCCTTTGCATAGTATGAAACAAAAATAGAGACCGGAGCTTTATCGGCCTTAGGGGCCAATAATTGTATCTCGTAAATTTTATATTCTTCGTCTTTGTCTCTATCCCGTTCCAGCGTCCAGGCGGCGGGAACGCTGCAGGAAAAATAATTATTATCCATCACATAATTATTATATTGCGCGCCCCGGTTTTTAGCCTGGGCGCCGGCACAGGCCGCGGCGGCCATAATAGAAAGTACAGATAGAGATAAAATTATATTTTTCATAATGCCGGTGGCGCCCCGGGTTTAGTTTTTGCGCCGGCCTCCAGAGATTTAAGTGCTTTGCGGCTTTTTCTGTCCGCAGCGCTGTACCGGCTTCTATAAGCCCCCAGCCCGGAAAGGTCTACCTGTATTTTAGCAAGAACTCCGGACTGTATTTCCCCTACCGACCCGGCCAGCTCTTCCGGGGACATCTCCATTGCCTCCTCCAGGTTAAGGCCGGTAGAATCTATAGAGGCTTTCTCAGAAGCCGGAAGGGTGGAACGGCGGCCCAGCTCTTCGGTTACAGCGCCAAGAACCTGGGAAGCTGCCGCGTCCAGAGAAGGAAGGCCGGAGAAATATAGCTGTCTAACTGTAGTGGCGAAAGCCTTAGAACCACTTTTCTCATATTTAGTGGCCAAGGCAACACGTTTGGAAGCATACGAAGAGAAAGCACGACTACTATCGAATATATCTCTAAATGCGGAATCTTTTTTAAGCTTCTCGGAAGTATAAAGACCTTCCAAAGACATCGCCTCAACTTCGTCTTCCTGAACATGCGGCTTATAGACGCCCTGCTTTATAGCCCAGTCGGACTGCATTTTATGCGCGGCCTCATAAACCAAAGCCGGGGACATATACTTGGCTATTTC
>MNUR01000103.1 GCA_001871115.1 Elusimicrobia bacterium CG1_02_56_21
CCAACCATAAAACAACTTTGATACAATGTAATATACGGCGGGGACACCCCGCCGAAACCCGGCAAACCGCGCGCGGACGGCTGAAACCTTAATCTTTGCCTATGCCTTATAAAAATCTGCGGAAATTTATAGAAACCCTTGAAAGTTCAGGCGAGCTGCTCCGCATAAAGGCCGAAACCGACCCTGACCTTGAAATAACGGAAATAGCCGACAGGGTCTCAAAAGCCGGCGGCCCCGCCCTGCTGCTTGAAAACGTGAAAGGAACGCAATACCCGCTGCTTATAAACGCCTTCGGCAGCTATAAGCGCATGCGCCTGGCACTTTCCTGCGATTCCCTTGAGGAGCTTGCGGCCAGGATAGAAGCGAACGTTAAAATGCGCCCGCCCGAAGGCCTGGCGGGGAAGATCAGGATGCTGTTTACTCTCAGGGAACTGGCCGGCTTCATGCCGAAAAAAGTCAGTTCGGCGCCCTGCCAGGAAAAAGTCTATACCGAAGGGCCGTTGCTGGACAGGCTGCCCATACTTAAATGCTGGCCGGGGGACGGGGGCCCTTTCATCACCCTGCCCGGTGTCATCACAAAAGATCCGGATACCGGCGTACAGAACATTGGGATGTACCGGATGCAGAAGTACGACAATGTTTCCACCGGTATGCATTGGCAGTACAATAAAGACGGGGCCCGGCACTTCGACAAATACAAAGCGAGGGGCCGGCGTATGGAAGTAGCTGTCGCCCTTGGCGGGCCGCCGTCCATTACCTACGCCGCTACCGCGCCGCTGCCGCCCGACATTGACGAACTGATGTTCGCCGGCTTTATAGACAAAAAACCCGTGGAGATTGTAAAAGCGAAAACTGTGGACCTTTTCGTTCCCGCCGAAGCTGATTTTATAATCGAAGGTTATGTAGACCCGGCCGAGGAGCGCGTAGAAGGCCCGTTCGGAGACCATACCGGCTTTTATTCCGCAGCTGACAAGTACCCAGTGTTCCATGTCACCGCCCTGACCTCCAGGAATGACGCCGTCTATATGGCCACGGTGGTTGGGAAGCCTCCGATGGAGGACTGCTACATGGCCAAAGCCACGGAAAGGCTTTTCCTGCCGCTGCTGAAGATGGTTATCCCCGAGCTGGTGGACATGGAGCTGCCCATGGAGGGAGTTTTCCACAATTGCGCCCTGGTTTCGATAGATAAAAAATACCCCGGCCAGGCAAAGAAAGTAATAAACGCGATGTGGGGCCTGGGCCAGCTGGCTTCTACTAAATTCATAGCCGTTTTCGACAAAGACATAGACCTGCGCGACTCCGGAACCGTCCTCTGGAAACTGCTCAATAATACCGACCCGAAGCGGGACCTGCTGATGTCGGAAGGGCCCCTGGACGCGCTGGACCATAGCGCCCCGCACGCCAACTTCGGCGGCAAAATGGGCATAGACGCCACGCGCAAGACGCGCGAGGAAGGCATGGGCCGTAACTGGCCCGAGGAAATAGTGATGTCGGACGCGGTCAAAGAAAAGGTCAGCCGCCGCTGGAAAGAATATGGATTTTAAAAAACTCTCCAGGCTGCTGATGCCGGAGCAGACTCTGTTCGCTCTGCCTTTCGCCTATCTCGGGGTGATCTTCGCACGCGGCCAGGGCCTGAGGACATGGCTGCTGGTTACGACAGCGCTGGCCGCCGCGCGCACGGCGGGGATGGCTTTTAACAGAGCGATAGACGCCAGAATAGACGCCGCCAACCCGCGCACAAAAGACCGCGCTATCCCGAAGGGGGAGATAAAGGTCCCGCAAGCCGTTGCCCTGGGCGTGCTCTCCTGCATGATACTGGTGGCGTCATCTTTTCTGCTCAACACTCTGTGCTTCTACCTGTCCTTCGTCGCGGTGCTGCTGCTCACCGTTTATTCTTATTTCAAGCGTTTCTCTGCCGCTTCGCATTTCTGCCTTGGCCTTACCGAAGCCGCCGCCCCTATAGGCGGCTACCTGGCGGTTACCGGCAGGCTGGACGCTCTTGCCCTTACCTTGGGCGGAGCAATTTTGCTGTGGATAGCCGGCCTGGATATTATTTACGCCCTGCAGGACAAAGACTTTGACCGGGCGGAGGGGCTCCACTCTATACCGGCAGCTTACGGGAAAAAGAAAGCCCTGGCTGTCTCCGGGCTCTGCTACGCCATGTCCCTGTGCGCAATGGCCGCGGCGGGCCTGAAAACGAACATGACCATGCCCTACTGGGCGGCCCTGGTCTGCGCGGCTTTATTTTTCGGCTACCAACAGAAAACCGCGCGCGAGGCGGATATCGGAAAAGCGACGCTGAAGATCTTCAAAGTTAATATGTACGTGTCCCCGGCGCTGCTGGCCGGGGCGCTCGCCGACAGTCTTTTAAGATAGTGGTTCTTCCGGGAATCCATGGGTATTTTTTGCGGGGCACACGGGGTGAGGGTCATGCGCGACTTTGGGGAAGGGGGACCCGCCCATAATTTCCGCGGGCGGGGGGAACCGCGCAACTGTTCCCTTCTACCCAGGAGCGCAGGGCCCTCGCCCCGGTTGCCGCTCCGCAAGCAGCAAAGCGCCCAAACTAAACCCGGAAGAGCCAGGATAGTAAGCACCCGTAGCTTTTAAGACGCCCGAACGCGGACCTAAGGATAAACTATGATCGCAGTTGCCATAACCGGCGCCAGCGGCCCCGTATTGGGGGTCAGGCTCATCGAAGAGCTGCTTAACTCCGGAGAAGCCGTATACGCCGTAGTCTCGGAAGCGGCCTGGAGCGTAATAGCTCACGAGCTCGGCTATAAAAGAACCGGACCCGCGCCCCTGGCCGCCCTCCTTACTAAAAGAAAAAAAACGAAGAAGCTGAAACTGCTCAAAGAGTTCGCACCCGGAGATTTTTTCTCGCCGCTCGCCAGCGGGTCTACCCCGTTCAAAGCCATGATAATCGCGCCCTGCTCCATGAAAACCCTGTCAGCGGCGGCTAACGGCTATTCCGATTCCCTTATTACCAGGGCCTGCGACGTAGCCCTCAAAGAAAAAAGAAAGCTTATTTTGATGCCCCGGGAAACTCCTCTCAGCTCGATACACCTGGAGAACATGCTGAAGCTTTCCCGCGCCGGAGCCGTCATTCTCCCGCCGGTAATGGGCTTTTATTCGCGGCCGGAGAAAATAGACGACCTCATAGACTTCGTAACCGGCAAAGCCCTGAGCCTGCTCGGCATAAAACACTCCCTTTTCGAGAGCTGGGGGAAGCAGGTTTCCCGCGGCGCGGGAACACGGAAAAGAACAGCCTGACCGGCAGCAAAAAAATGATAAAGCTTCCCGACACAATAACCGACAAAGCCCTGCGCCGGATAGCCGCAAAGGTTTACGAGGGAACCCCCGTAAACAAAGCTGACGCCGGGCTGCTGCTCACCACCAACAGCATCCTGGACCTCGGCAGGATCAGTTCCTACGTGCGGACCAGGCTGCACGGCTACGCCGCCTACTACGGCGTCAGCATAAACCTGAATTTCACCAATATCTGCACCCTGCGCTGCCCGCTCTGCGCATTCTCGCGGGACGAAGGGCAGGAGGGCGCGTACCTGCTCCAGCTGGCAGATATAGAGCGCAAGGTAAAAAAAGCGGCTGCCGCCGGAGTGGACGAGGTTCATATCGTAGGAGGGCTTAACCCGGCGCTCAAGCTCGATTATTTTGAAGAGATGCTGCGCCGGATAAAGAAGATCAGCCCTGATATCTTTATAACCGCCTTCACGGCCGTAGAAATAGATTATTTCGCAAAGAACGAAGGTATCTCCGTAGAGAAAACCCTCGGGAGGCTGATCGCAGCCGGCCTTGGCGCGATGCCGGGCGGCGGAGCCGAAATATTCTCCCCGCGCGTCAGGCAGGCCATCGCCCCTTTAAAGATCCCGGGCTCACGCTGGCTTGAAATAATGAGGCTGGCGCATAAGACAGGCCTTAAAACCAATGCCACGATGCTCTATAACCACCTCGAGACCAAGTCTGACATCATAGACCACCTGTCCAGGCTGAGGGACCTGCAGGAAGAAACGCAGGGATTTAAAACATTCGTCCCGCTGCCCTTTCACGGCGAGAACACCGGTATAAAAGCCAGGCGCGCGGGTTCTACCGGCTATGACGATATCCGTATCTACTCGGCCAGCAGGATCTTCCTGCACAATATCCCGCACATAAAAGCTCTCTGGATGTACCTGGGCGAAAGAATGGCCCAGGTGCTGCTGCGCTTCGGCGTAGACGATTTCTCCGGAACCTACGGCGGCGAAAAGGTAGTACATGCCGCCGGGGCGGGAACCGCCGACCACGGAACCGAAGCTTTCCTTAAAGACCTGATCACAAATGCCGGCTTCAGGCCGGTGCGGACCACGGCGGCCTACGGCGCCCGGGTAGCCCGCGGCAGGCAAAAGGCCGGGCTATGAAACTGGGCCGCATAGATTATTTGAACTGCTATCCTTTTTACTACCACATGCTGAATAAGCAGCAGCTCAAAGGAGTGACGCTCTGCGCCGGCCTGCCTTCGGCGCTCAATATAATGATGGGGGAGAAAAGGCTGGACCTGAGCCCTGTCTCGGCCGCCGCTTACGCCGACCTCCAGGACGAAGCGCTCCTGCTCCCGGATTTCTGCATAAGTTCTACGGGGCTCGTTAAATCGGTGGTTTTGCTCAGCAGGTTCCCGATAGAAGAGCTGGGAGGAAAAAGCCTGGGGCTTACCTCGGCCTCCCGGACCTCGGTAGTTTTGCTTAAAATAATTCTCAAAAAGTTTTACAATTGCGAACCGGTTTACCGGACGGCCGGCGTCCGCCCGGGGCTGGGGGATTATGAAGCCGCTCTCCTGATAGGCGATGACGCAATGACCGGAGAAGCGGACGCCGCCCCGTACCGCTACGACCTCGGTGAAATGTGGCTGCAGCATACCGGGCGCCCGGTGGTCTTCGCTGTTTTCGCCGTATCCAAAACAGCGGCGGCGGCGGACCCGGAAGGGATCAGGGCCGTAACAGACTCCTACCGGGCCTCCCTGCGCTGCCTGAGCGGCGAAAGGCAGGAACTCGCGGCCGCAGCCGCCCTGGATTACCCGCAGGTAAACTGCGACATTAACTCGTACCTGGACACCCTGCGCTACGACTTTACCGAAGAGCGCAAAGACTCCCTGAGATACTATTTCAAGACCGCTGGAGAACTGGGCCTGCTGAAAGAAGTCAAACAGATAGGATTTCTGGAACTATGAACGGAAAAGACAAGCTTCGGCAAAAGATCTTCGCGGGCGCGCGCGTTTCGCCCGCGGAAGCCGCGCGCCTTTTTTCCTGGGACATCCTGGAGCTCGGCGAGGCCGCCGACCTGAGGCGCAGGCTTATCCACCCGCAGAACACGGTGGGCTTCATCTCCGACCGGATCATAAATTTCACTAATATCTGCGAAGCGGCCTGCGACTTCTGCGCTTTCCACGCCGGCGCGGACTCGCTTAAGCCCTACGAACTCCCCCGGGATGAGATACTTTCCAAAGTACGGGAGCTCTCCGGGCGGGGGGGAACCCAGGTAATGCTTCAGGGCGGACTGCACCCGGGCCACACCCTCGCAACCTATACCGGCCTGGTCCGGGAAATTAAAAAACGCTTTCCTCACATCTATCTGCATTCTTTCTCGCCAAGCGAAATCGCGCATATCGCCGCAAAAAGCTCGCTCCCGCTCGACAGTGTAATTGCCGAACTGAAGAAAGCCGGCCTTGATTCCGTCCCGGGCGCAGCTGACCTGCTGGTTGACCGGATACGCGCCAAAGTCAGCCCCAGGAAAATAGGGAAGGATAAATGGTGCGAAGTGATGTACGCGCTTGGCCGCCACGGGATGAGGTCGTCGGCAACCATGACCTACGGGATGGGCGAGACGGAAACCGAAAAGATAGAACACTTGCGGGTAGTGAGGGAAGTTCAGGACAGGACCGCCGGGACCGCAGGCCGCGGAAAAAGCGGGGAAGGGATCTTCAGGGCTTTTATCCCCTGGTCTTTTTCTCCCAACCGCACAAAGCTGGCCGGGATTAAGCCCGCGACCGGAACCGATTACCTCAAGATAGTCGCTATCTCCCGTATTTTCCTGGATAATATCCGGTATATACAGGCCGGCTGGCTGACCGAGGGCCTTAAGCTGGCCCAGATCGCCCTCGCAATGGGGGCCAATGATATGGGCGGGGTCCTTACGGAGGAGAAAGTGGTTAAAGCCACGGGCTCCGGGACCCGGGCAGGGCTGAGCGAATTCATAGACCTCATACGGAACGCCGGCAAAATACCGGTACTCAGGGATTCCAGCTACAAAATCTTAAGCCGCAGCCCGGGGAAGAAATAAGATGACGGCGCTGAGCCTGGCTTTCTCGCCCTGTCCCAACGACACGTTTATTTTTCATGCCATGCTGCATAAACTCATCGATACCGGGGGTTGCTCATTTTCCCCGCATATCGACGATGTCGAAGCGCTGAATATCGCGGCCTTCGGCATGAAGTTCCAGGTCACAAAACTTTCTTCCGGCGCCTACCTGCGGCTCCATGAACATTATGAACTCCTGGATTCAGGCGCGGCTATGGGTTTCGGCTGCGGCCCGCTGGTAGTGGCCGCAAAAGGACACTCCCTTTCGGCCTCCTCCCGGATAGCGATCCCGGGAGCGAATACTACGGCCGCGCTCCTGATGAAAAGCTGGAACCCCGGCTTTAGGGATCTGACGGAAGAACGCTTTGACGCAATACTCCCCGGAGTGAAATCAGGCAAATATGACGCCGGGCTTATTATCCACGAGGGCAGGTTTATCTACCAGAACTACGATTGCGTGAAAGTCGCAGACCTCGGTGCCTGGTGGGAGGAAGAAACCGGCTGCCCGCTGCCGCTCGGCTGCATAGCCGTAAGAAAAGACCCTGGAACCCTGGCCCGCAAAGCGGCCATAGAACGCCTGATAAGAGAATCCGTGCTGTACGCCCAGGCTAATCCTGAAGCGTCACGCTCTTTTATCCGCGGAAACGCGCCGGGTTCCAGCGACGAGATCATCGACGCCCATATAAAACTGTACGTCAACGATTATTCAGTCTCCATGGGGGAGGCCGGGAAAAAAGCTTTCAGGGTTCTGGAGGAGAGATGCAAAAAAAATCTGTGACCTGCCTTATAATAGCCACCCTCCCGGAGGCGAAGCCTTTTATAAAAGGGCTCGGCCTTCAGCGGAAATCCGCAAAACCTTTCCCGGTATACAGGGCCGGGAATTTAATCGCGGTAATCTCCGGGATAGGTAAAGCGAATTCTGCCATGGCGGTCGCTTACGCCTGCCTTGAGTTTAACCCTTCGAAGCTCGTTAACCTGGGGGCCGCCGGCGCCACGGACGCCTCCCTTCCGCTGGGCGCTAACCTGCATGTCTGCCTCGCCGTGGAATATGACAGACCGGGATTAAGGACCAAAGCGCCGCATGAGCATACGCCGGATATCTTAAGAGGTTTTCCTCTGGCCGCTATGGGGACACTTGACCGTCCCACCCTGGCCGCCGCCGAAAGGCGCATCCTGTCCAAAAAGACCCAGCTGGCGGATATGGAAGGAGCGGCTTTCATCCAGGCCTGCCGGACTTTCGGAAAAAAATGCTACCTGTTCAAATTCGTCACAGACACCCCGGCGCACGCCCGGGGCGGCGATATAGTATCGAATATCCTAAAATACCGCGGCCGTTTTTCCGGCTTTTTCATCAATTCGGTGCTGCCCCTCCTGTAAAGGCGCCCGCACCCCCCGCGGGCCCTCACAGAATTTTAAACTTAGAACGGCATCCCGACCTTAAGGCGCGTCTGCGCGTCCTTGCTGTCCGGGTTCAGGCCGGCCAGATAGCCTGCTACAAACCAGACTTTCTGATTCTTCGCGCCGAAACTTACGGTTGGCCCGATATAATATTCATCATCCCTGTACCCGCCCCTGGCTTCCAGTCCGCCCTTGAAAACGTCAGAGAATTCCCATGCCGCACCGGCCGTAAATGAATGCTGCGCCGCCGAAAGCTTTTCCAGAGGGAACTCAACCACCTGGTTATAGGCCAGATTTAGGCGGCCGAAATCCCTGGCCAGGACCAATTTTCCCTCAAGCGCTCCGTGTTCAGAAAGATCGGAGCCGCGAACGTATTCGGCATAGAGCAGAGTATCCGCTGGAAGTTTCCCTTTTTCCGACAGTTTATGCCTGAGGCGCAGTTTCATCCCGTCATACGTGAAAGTTTTTGAGGCGGGGGTATTCTCCTGCTTGAACATCTGGTACATCGCTATATCGGTATTAGCGCTAAGGCCGTATTCGAGCTCCAGTTGATGAGACCAGCTGCTGGTTTGTTTATCGCTTGAATCGGGGAGCACGGCAGTGGAATAATATTCCAGTTCCGGATGCCCTTCCCAGACAGTAGAATACTCGTAAGTCCACGCGTAACCATGGGAATCTGCTTTAGCCTTAGAGGGCAGAGCAGTCATTACTACCGCTATAACCGCGGCCAGGGCGAAAGCCCCGCCTTTAATGTTCTTATTCATGTTGTTTTCTCCTTAACTATTTACTTTCCCGAATCTTTTATGATTCTGATAATCATTATCAGTTTACAGGCAAAAAAAATATCCCTACTTACCGGAACAGCGGGAACATATGCCGTAGATCTCAAGTTTATGGCTGGAAGGCTTAAATCCGTGCCTGGCCGCAAGGCGTATCTGCAGCTTCTCTATTTCCGGTTCTACTGCCTCTATAAAACTGCCGCAGGAGTTGCAGATAAGGTGGTCGTGATGGGCGCGCGAACCGGCCGGCTCGTAGCGGGCTACTCCGTCAGCGGGGATGAACTCGGCAGCTTTCCCGCAGGCGCATAGAAATTTGAGGGCCCGGTAGACGGTGGCAATACCTATGCGCGGCAGCCGTTCCTGCGCCGCTCTGTGTATTTCCTGGGCGCTCAAATGGCCGGGGCCGGAGGTCAGCACCTCCAGTATTGCTTCGCGGCGGACGCTCATTCGCGCGCGCTGACAGTCACAGGCTTCCCGCTTCTTAAATGGTTTCTTTGGCATATGATAACGATTATCATTATCCCACAATAACCGGCCCGCTGTCAAGCCAAAGAATGTTTAGCCGTGCGGGAACCGCGCCTGCAACCGCACGACAGAAACAATAAAGTTTAAAATTTATATAATCATATTGACGGGGATTACTCTCATAAATAGTATCTGGAGATAAAATGAAAAAGACCATAATGATTTGCATCGCGGCCCTCGCCATAGGCGCCGGCGCGTCCTATGCCACCGACGCCCTTAAAGGCCCCGAAAAAACAGAGACCGCTAAAGCCGATTGCGCCGACTGCCCTATGCACAAAGCCGCAGGCGCAAAAAAATGCGCCGACAAGATGTGCCCCGAGGCGATGGAGGGAATAAAGACCTCCGCGAAGAACATAGACAAAGGCGTAGAGATCACCATGACCGCCGGTGACCCCGACGCTATAGCCAAACTGCAGGAGCTCACCCTGGTCCATTACGGCAGCAAAGACACCATGGACAAAGAATGCCCCGCCCGCGTGGAAGGGGCCGAACATAAGCTCGTTAACACCCCCAACGGCGTGAAAGTGCTGCTCACCGGCAAGACCCCGGCTGTCATCAAAAAGATACAGCTGGCCTCCGCCAAGGAGCGGATGAAAGCCGGCTGCCCTGAAGAGCAGGCCAATGAAGCCAAAGCCGGCAGCAAACACGCCTGCCCGGACGAGCACGCCAAAGAGGCCAAGTCCTCAAAAAAATACGCCTGCCCCATGAAATGCGCGGAATCAGACAAGCCCGGCAAATGCCCCAAGTGCGGGATGAACATGAAGGAGAAAAAATAATGGTCGAAACTATTCTAAAAGAAGTCTCTTTTTTTTCCGGCTTAAACAATCTTGAACTGAACAAGGTCCTCGCCATAGCAGTAGTGAAGAAATATTCCAAAGGCCATATGGTTTTCGCGAAGGAAGACCTGGGCAATAACTTTTTCATCGTAAAATCGGGCCGTATCAAGATCTTTACCACCGTAGGCTCCAACAAAACAAAGACCTTCGCTTTCCTCAAAAAAGGGGATTTCTTCGGCGAGATGTCCCTGCTGGGAGGAAAAACCCGTTCCGCCTCCGCTCAGGCCGCTGATGAGAGCGAACTGTTCGTTATCCCGAAGAAGAAATTCAAGCTTCTTATCCACAAGAACCCGGACTTCACTATCAAACTTCTGCACACGCTGGTGGAGAGGCTCGACAAATGCAATAAAGATGTAGAGTGCATGCTGTTCCATAACATATTGGGACGCCTCGCGGACGCCATTCTTGAACTCTCCAAGGACAAACATTCCAAGCCGGTTAAAATGGCCATAGACCAGAACGAACTGGCCCAATACCTTGGGACGACCCGCGTCCCGGTATGCCGCGCGATAAACACCCTCAAGCGCAGCGGCGTCATTGACTACCACCGCGGAGAACTGATCATAATGAACTCCGCCCGGCTGCGCTCGATAGCCGGAAAAGCGGCATGATAAACTCCCTGCGCGGCTTCCGCGACCTGCTGCCTCCCGAGTCCGACCTGTTCGCGCGCATAGAAGCCGCAGCCAGGGAAGTCTTCGGCCTGTACGGCTACCAGGAACTGCGCATCCCCGCCCTGGAAAAAAAGGAACTCTTCGTTAAATCCACCGGCGGCACCACCGACATAGTGGAGAAAGAAATGTACGCCTTCACCGACGGCGGCGGCCGGGAAGTAGCAATGCGCCCCGAAGGAACCCCCGGAGTAGTGCGCGCCTACATAGAACATAACCTGGGGCAGACCGGGCGCAACGCCAAATACTTTTACATAGGCGGCATGTACAGGGCCGAACGCCCGCAGGCCGGCCGCTACCGCGAGTTCACGCAGATCGGCGCGGAATACATAGGAAATCCGTCGCCCGCCGCGGACGCCGAAAGCATTTCAATGCTTGTGCGCCTGCTTGAAAAAGCAGGAGTAGAAGGCTGCTCGGTAGAGATCAATTCCCTGGGCTGCGGCGAGTGCAGGAAGGCCTACCGGGAAATACTCCTGGGCCACCTCCGCGGCTGCCAGGAAACCCTCTGCGAACCCTGCCGCAGCCGTATAGAGCGCAACCCGCTGCGGGCGCTGGACTGCAAAACGGACGGCCCGGCACTGGCCGAAAAAGCCCCCAAACTTTCACTCTGCCCCGCCTGCGCCGAACACTTCGGCAGCACCCAGAAACTCCTGGGCACTGCCGGAGTGGCCTATAAAGTTAACACCAGCCTGGTTCGGGGCCTGGATTATTACACCCGTACAGTTTTCGAGGTCCGCACAACCGCTCTCGGCAGCCAGGACGCGGTGGCCGCAGGCGGCCGCTACGACGACCTGGTAAAATCCATGGGAGGGCCGGCCGCCCCCGCTACAGGCTGGGCCATGGGAGTGGACCGCGTAGCGATGCTCCTGAAAGACAAACCGGCCCCCGACAATGCCCCGAAAACTTTCATAGTCGCCGCCTCAAAAGAAGCCGGGGAAAAAGCTTTCGCCCTGATGACGGCCCTGCGCGCCGAGGGCATAAGTTCAGACTTCTCCAACTTCGAGCTCAGCCTGCGCTCGCAAATGCGCTCCGCCGATAAAAGCGGCGCCTGCTTCGCCCTGATAATAGGCGAAGACGAGCTCAAAGCCGGCGCCTGCGCCGTAAAATCCCTGAAAGTCCCCGGCGACCAGAAAATGATCCCGCTTTCCGGAGCCCCTTCGGCAATAAAGCGGCTTCTGAAGGTTTGAGAAATTATAAGTTCCAGACCTTCACTAATTATGTTGACGATAGCGGGGACGCAGCGGATGACGGCGAGACCGGGTTAGCAAAACCCTGTCGGAGGCCGAGGCTTGCGTAAGCGACGAGGCCGGGACGGGGAAGGGCGAGCACGGTGTGCGAGACCCTGTTTTTGCGTTCCGGTCTCACCGGCAGCCGCAGATGAATTAAAGCCTCACCAATCAGCCTGCAAATTTAGCGGTATCAAGTAACTGCCATTCATACAGGAAGCAAACCAATGACCCCAAACAACCCTTCAAAAAAAACCGCGCTCCGCACCCACACCTGCGGCGAGCTCAACGCCAGCCACGCCGGCCAGACAGTAACCCTCTGCGGCTGGAACCATATAAAACGCAATCACGGCGGCGTCCTCTTCATAAACCTGCGCGACCTCTACGGCGTCACCCAGGTAGTAGCCGGGCCCGATAGCCCCGTCTTCAAAACCGCCGAAGAAGCCAAAAGCGAATATGTCCTGCGCGTCACAGGCAAAGTCACACTGCGGCCCGGCGCCAACGCCAATAAAGACATGCCCACCGGCGAAATTGAAATAGAGGCCTCCGAAATAACGGTCATCAACCCTTCCCAGCCCCTCCCTTTCGAACTCAGCGAGCACGCCGGAGTTTCCGAGGAGACGCGCCTTAAATACCGCTACCTCGACCTGCGCATGCCCCGGATGGCCAGGAATATGGTCCTGCGCAGCCGCATTTCACAGGTAGTGCGCAACTATCTCTACAGCCTCGATTTCAATGAAATAGAAACCCCGCTGCTCACCAGGTCCACCCCCGAAGGCGCCCGGGACTTCATAGTCCCGTCCCGCAATAAAGCCGGGGAATTCTACGCCCTGCCGCAGTCGCCGCAGCAGTTCAAGCAGGTCCTGATGATGGCCGGCATGGACCGCTACTTCCAGCTGGCCCGCAATATGCGGGACGAGGAGCTGCGCGCCGACCGCCAGCCCGAGCATACCCAGATAGACCTCGAAATGTCTTTCGTGGACGAGCAGGATGTCGCGCGCGTGGTCGAAGGCCTGATGCAGGCCGTCTTTGCCCGCGTAGGCGACAAGATACCCGCCCCTTTCCCCGAGATGGAGTACTCGGACGTAATGCTGAAATACGGCTCCGACAAACCGGACCTGCGCTATACGCTTGAAATCAAGGACTGCTCGGATATTTTCAGGAACTCCGGCTTCAAGGTTTTCTCGGAAGCCCTGGCCGGCGGCGGAGTCGTGCGCGCACTAAAAGCCGAAAAAGCCGCCGCCTTCAGCCGCGGAGACATGGACAAACTGACCGACCTGGTAAAATCACGCGGCGCTAAAGGGCTGGTTTGGCTGCGCTTTAAAGACGGCAAATTTGAATCGCCTACCCTCAAATTCATGGCCGGGCCGGAGCTTGCCGCCCTTAAAGACCTGCTGGCGGTAGCCGAGGACGACGCCGTTTTCATAGCCGCCGACAAGCCCGAAGTAGCGGCGCCCTGCCTCGGGGCCCTGCGCAGCGAACTTATTGCCCGCCTGAAGCCTGCGCAGACGAAGAAACTGGCCTTCCTGTGGGTGCGGCATTTCCCGCTCCTGGAGAAAGACGCAGAAAGCGGCAACTGGACCTTCACCCACAATCCTTTCACAGCCCCGCTGCCCGGCGAGGAGGGAAAACTCGACACCGATCCCGGCAATGTGCTCTCCTGCCAGTACGACCTGGTCTTAAACGGCGTAGAACTGGGCTCGGGCTCGGTGCGCAACCACAGCCGCGCAATGCAGGAAAAGATCTTCGGCCTTATGGGCTATGACAAAGACCAGGTTCAGCGGCGCTTCGGCATGATAGTGAACTCCCTGGATTTCGGAGCTCCCCCGCACGGCGGCATAGGCATAGGCTACGACAGGCTTATCGGCCTCATCTGCGGGACCGAGTCCATAAGGGACGTCATAGCTTTCCCAAAGACCACCAGCGGCGCCTGCCTGATGAGCGACGCTCCGTCTATCATAGACGAAAAACAGCTCAAAGAGCTGCACCTGAAAATAACGGAGTGACAGCCCGATATCCACTGCAATGACTCTACTTCCTGCCTCTTCTGCGCGTCTTTGCGGCTGCTGAGCCTATGAGCCAATTCCCGAAATGGATAGTGGACGAAGTGCGCCGCAGCAAAGCCGGCCTGCGCGGTTCAGCCGCGGCCGGAACAGCCGCGGAACTGGCGGCTCTTTCTCTGCATACCGTCTGCGACGAAGCCCGCTGCCCTAACAAAGGCCGCTGCTTCGCCCGGGGAGAAGCCACCTTCCTGATACTCGGCGATATCTGCACCCGGCGCTGCGGCTTCTGCGCAGTTAAGAAGGCCGCTCCCCTGCCCCCGGACGGAGGCGAACCGCGCCGCATAGCCGGCCTGGCCGGGAAATGGGGTCTTAAATACGTTGTTTTCACCTCGCCTACCCGCGACGACCTGCCAGACGGAGGCGCGGCCCATTTTGCAGAAACCAACCGGCTGCTGAAAGAGCTTTCTCCCGGCATAAAGACCGAGCCGCTTATCCCTGATTTCCAGGGAGACATAAAAGCCCTGGAAACAGTACTCGGTTCGGACCCGGACGTACTGGGGCACAACCTGGAAATGGTTTCCAGACTTTATGCGGGCGCCCGGGCCGGAGCTGATTACCAAAGATCCCTCCGGGTCATAGCCAATTCAAAGAAACTCAGGCCTGACATACTTACCAAATCCGGAATTATGCTCGGTCTGGGGGAAAAGCCGGAAGAGCTCGACAAAGCTCTGGGAGACCTGGCCGCCCACGGCTGCGACCTCCTTACGCTGGGACAATACCTTTCCCCGTCCACAGAACACCGGCCCGTGGAGAAATATTACACCGAAGAAGAATTTGCCTACTGGGAAAAAAAGGCCCGCGCCGCCGGCTTTAAAGCCGTGCTCTCGGGACCCCTGGTACGGAGTTCCTTCAAGGCCGGCAGCCTGTACGCAGAGGCTCTACCGCTAACCGATGAATAACCCTGAAAAAGACAAAGAAACCCTGTCCTGGCTTACGCGCGCCTGGGACGACTATTCCGACAACCTTCCCCTGCTTCTGCCTGTCCTCCTTATACAGTCCGCGCTGACAGCCGGGTCCTTCTATCTTACCGGGCGCTTTCAGTCCCTGCTCGCGGCCGCGCCTTACATGCTTTTTGTCGTAACGCCCTTCTCAATAGGGCTCAACCTGGTCTACATAAAGATCGCAAGGAAAAGCGGCCCGCGCTTCCTCGACCTCTTCGGCGCTTTCCCGGTTTACCACCGGGCGCTGGCCGTCAGCCTGCTGCTCGGGATTATGACCCTCGGAGGAGCGGTCATGTTCCTGATCCCGGGCATCATCCTCTACCTTGCTTTCTGCTTCAGCGAATACGCCGTGGTCGACCGCCGCACCGGGATAAAAGAATCCTTTCTTCTGAGCGCAAAGATAACCCAAGGCTGGAAAGGCCGCCTTTTCGCCATTCTCTCGCTTCTTCTGCTGGTCAATATAATGGTTCCCGACATCTACCTGGTCACCGGCCCGCTGGCCAAGCCCTCTGCCAGTCTGGACCTTAAACCCTGGACCATAGCCGCGGCCGCGCTTAAAAACCTGGTTTTCATTCCCTGGCTCTCGCTCTCAATGGCGCGCGCCTATAACTTCCTGCTCCTCAATTCTCAGCCCGCGCCGGTTGCTGAGGAGTCAATCCCGGTTTGACCGATATCATAGGCCTAACGGCCCAGCGGGCCCGGGGCCCTTGAGCCCTTTAAGAAACGGAGTGTATAAGGTAAAATTAAATTGCAATGAAAGGTACAGGAGGATTTTAATGAAAAAATTAGCCATGATAGCCGCGGCCATGCTGAGCGTTTCAGCCCTTAGCGCCGCAGAACTGAACGATATTTCCACCGGCGATATAAAAGCCTACAAGATAGAGCTCCCCGCCCCGGTACTCCAGCGCAACGACGCCGGGAAATCCGGCCACGTTACCGGTGAGATAACCAAGCTCCACCTCCTGGCCCGGACCTCCAAAAACCTGCTTTTCACCCATGCCAAGACCGAAGCCGAATTTAAAGAATTCGTGGACATGTGGACCCCCATACTCGGCAAGTTCGGCATCAAAGTGACCGGTACCGAGTACAACAACGAGTTCGGCAAGCTCACTTACGAATCCGCTGACGGCCGCGTAGTGCGCGATTTCACGGCGGAAAAGATGAACTACGACGCCCTCAGCTCCACCTCTATCGCCGCTCTGCAGCGCGAGGTGCTTGAGCCGCTCGACAAGGCCGGGATGACCCCTGTAGCTTCCTTCACCATCAACCACGAAATCTTCAGGCCTACCTTCAATGTTTATTACCTCACCAAGCCGGAAGAGAATATGGACCACGAGATCCAGCTGCGCCAGCTTAAGAACGGGGACGACATAGAGTTCGACCTGCTCGCCGGCTTTGTGAACATCGTAAAGAAAGACAGGTCCTTCTCAATGGTCTATATCGGCAAACTCCTTGGACAGAAAGGAAAACTCGGAACTGACGAAGCCGCAATAGCCGTAAAGCTTGCCGACTACAAGAAATTCCTTGTTGAGAACAACAAAGAATTCATCGCCTCCAAGACCTACAAACTGGAGAAGCCGATAGAATTCACGGACATCAAGTTCAATTACTACGTAAACATCTACTTCTTCCAGTAAGAAGCCGGCTGTTCACTTAAAGAGCCCGTCCGCCTCCCAGGCGGGCGGGTTTTTTATGACTAAAGTCATAGAACTAACACAGGACTAACAGTTGACTTACAGGCGCCTTTTTATTATCCTGCTCTTATACACCAGGGGTTAATTAACAACAACTAGTATCTCTATCGCGGATCTGCAAATTGGAGCCGCCTTTTCTATATCTCGCGGCTGTGCCCCAGACAGCCGGCCTGAGGCCCTTTTATCGCCGGGGAGAAGTAAATGTTAAAAACTGAGCGCAAAAAAGAGATAAAAGTACTGATAATAGAGGACAATGTCTATGACTCCGACATTGTTGCCGGCCTTTTCCGCGGCATAGAGGGCGGGGAGTTTTCCCTGAGGTGCGCGGATACCCTGGAAAAAGCCAGGGAAAGCTCTGCCGCGGAAAAGCCCGATATAATCCTGCTGGACCTTAACCTGCCCGACTCTTTCGGCCCGCAGACGCTGGACCGGGCCATAGAGATCTTCAAAGGCCAGCCGATCATAGTGATGACAGGGTATTATGAGGATCGCCTTGGGGTGGAACTTATAAAGAACGGGGCCCAGGACTACCTGGTAAAGGGCAAGATGACCGGCGACTGGCTGGCCTACTCCGTAAAGTACTCCATAGAGCGCGCAAAAATAGAAGCCCGCCTTAAGCAGCACAGCGACCGGCTGCACGACATCCTTGAAAAACTCCCAGACGGGGTCCTGATAATAGATCAGGACCGCATGGTGGTATTCGCCAATCTCGGAGCCGAACTTATCTTCGGAAGAAGCAAAACCGACCTGCTGTCGCACCCTTTCACCCTCGAAGCCGACATCAAAACCACGATAGAGACCGACCTGAAGCGCCCGGACGGGAAAAGGATACCCGTAGAAATACGCGCCGCCGAAATCTCCTATGATTTTGCGACCTGCCGCCTGGTGACGCTGCGGGACCTGACCGCGGTCCGCACGCTGGAACGGAGCCGTGATGAGTTTATCTCCAGGGTCTCTCATGAACTGCGTTCACCGCTGACGGTAGTAAAGGAAGCCCTGGCGCTTATTTACGACGAAACGGCGGGAAAGGTGTCCCCCCGGCAGAAAGAGATACTGAAAATGGGGCTGGACAATACGGCCAGGGTCAACAAACTGATAGATGCAATGCTGGATATTACAAAAATAGAGGCCGGCGTCATGCCGATGGACCTGGCCCTGTCCGACCTTACAGCGCTGCTTTCCGAAATAACCGCGGAATATTCCTATGTGGCCGCGGCACAGAAGATGACCCTGCGCAGCGAACTGCCGGCTTCTCCGGTTTCTGTTTACTGCGATATTGAGAAACTGAGGGAGGTTTTCACCAACCTGCTCTCCAACGCCCTCAAGTTCACCGCGGGCGGAGGCAATATTACGCTCTCGCTGAAAGAGTGGGAAGGCCAGGCCCTCATCTGCATTCAGGACTCCGGCCCCGGCATAGAGGCGGCCAATATCCCGCTGCTCTTCAATAAGTTCACCCAGGTAGGAAAATCAGCGCCTCCCGGAGTAAAAGGGACCGGGCTTGGTCTGGCCATAAGCCGCGGCATAGTAGAAATGCACCAGGGCAGGATCTGGGCCGAAAGCGAACCCGGAAAAGGCTCTAGATTCTACGTATTGCTTCCGCTTCTTTCCTTTGAGGACTTTATCAGGAATCTGGTGCGCAGGGAAATAGAACTCTCATCCGGAGGCAAGCGCCAGTTCTGCACTATCACCCTCGCGCTGCCGCAAGGCATGACCAAAGACGGCAATGGAGAAGGCGGCATGGCAGCCCGGACCGAGGCTTTCATCAAAGGCAATATGCGCAACGCGTACGCCCTGGTAAAGCGGGGCGAGGGAGAGTTCACCATTTTGCTTTCTGACGCGGGGCTGAAAGAGTGCGCAAGAGCCGGCGCCGTTCTGGAAAAGGGGGTGGCCGAGCTTGCGGATCTCCCGCCGGGCAAGGCCTTCAGCTATATCTTCGCTCTATCCTATCCTGAGGACTTCAATACCGAGGACGCCTTTACTAAAAAGATGCACGAGGCGAGGGGATTGTTAAATGACTAAAATACTCCTGATCGAGGACGAGCCGCAGCACACGATGCTGGCAAAAATCAGGCTTAAAGCGGAAGGCTTTGAAGTAGAGTCAGCGAGCACGGGGGTTGAGGGAGTTGCAGAGGCGGGAAAAACCGCCCCTGATGTCATACTGCTGGACCTGGTTCTGCCCGACATGGCCCCGGAGGAATTAATCGCTTCCCTGCGGTCCGCCGCCTATACGGAGAGAACCCCTATAATACTCTTTACGGCACTTGATGCGTACGAATTGCAGCGGAAGCGGCTGGACAGGGAGATATCGGGCCTTGTGCAGAAGCCCTATGAACCGGGGGAATTGATCAGAGAAATAAAGCGCGTAGTGAAGATGCAGGACTAGGAGCCTGTCCGCACAAACGATTTCGGCTGCAATTGCCGCTTTTGGCCTGCGCCTTCGCGCCGCTCAATTTACACCTCCCTCGAGGGTGCTCGTTTGGCGTAGCTTCGGCTCGGCACAAAACCGTAAATTTCGCCATGAAAGCCTTATGTCGGACAGGCTCCTAGAGCCCCAGGTCCGGGGCTATCGCCCTCATCGCCCCGAGCGAAAGCTCCACAAATTCCTCCAGCTTGAGTCCTAAAGCCTCGCATTCCATGATTATCCCGCGGTCCACGGAAGCGGCAAAGCGTTTATCCTTCATCCTTTTGGTGACGGAGGAGGCCTTAACGCCGGACAGCTTCCTGTCCGGGTAAACCAGCGCGGTGGCGGTTATCAGCCCCGTTACGGTTTCACCCGCGGCCAGCGCCGTATGGAAAGCTTCGGATCTTTTCTTGCCGGGATGGGCCGCCTCGTTATGCATCTCAACGGCCTCTATAAGGCTTTCCGGAAGGCCCTGCTCCCTGAGTATCCGCCCGGCTTCATGGGTATGTTTCGACAAATCCCCTGCCGTAAGCTCCACGTCTATATCGTGCAGCAGCCCGGCCAGGCCCCAAAGCTCCTGGTCGGCGCCCAGGCGCAAAGCCAGGGCGCGCATAACGGCCTCCGAGGCAAGGCAGTGCTTTACGAGGTTGTCATTCTTTATATGCGTCCTGAGCAGTTCCAGAGCTTTTTCACGGTCCATAAGGTCTCCTGTTGGCGGAATCAGTAAAGCTGGCGGCCTCTCTGCGGCCCCGGCGCGTCAGTCCTGCCGATACAAAATTATAGAATATCTCAATTGTTAATCCGAATCCTGTGCAGCTCATAACTGCGCCCAAATATCTTCAGCCTAGCTCACTAACGGACTGCGCGGCGTAAAAAACTATAAAAACGGCAGGAAGGCGTTAAACTTTCCTGCCGGCTAATTTATAGCGCTGCTTTGTATTATTTAGAACTCGGCGTAACCGGGCACGCGGGGGAAAGCGGTCACGTCACGGATGTTTGAGATGCCCGTTATCAGCATCATCATCCGCTCGAAGCCCAGGCCGAACCCGGAATGCGGCACGCTGCCGTAACGGCGCAGGTCCAGGTACCACCAATAAGTCTGCGGATCTATCTTGGCCTCGGCCATTTTCTTTTCAAGCACATCCAGGCGGTTTTCGCGCTCGCTGCCGCCGATAACTTCGCCTATCCGCGGAACCAGCACGTCCATCCCGCGCACGGTCCTGCCGTCGTCGTTAAGTTTCATGTAGAAAGCGGCTGCTTCCTTAGGCTTGTTATAAAGGATAACCGGCTTTTTGAAATAGTTTTCCACCAGGAAGCGCTCATGCTCGGAGGCCAGATCAACTCCCCAGCTCACTTTCACGTCGAAGCGTTCGTTAACCGGCTCAAGCAGCTTAACTGCGTCGGTGTAGGTCAGGCGTTCAAAAGTGTTCTCGGTGATATTGCGCAGGTTATCCATCAGCGCCGGTTCCACGAACTTCGCGAAAAGCTCGATATCCGAGGGGCATTTCTCCAGGACGCTTCTTGTTATCGACTTTATAAAATCCTCGGCCAGCTCCATGTCGTCTTCAAGCTCGTAAAAAGCCATCTCCGGCTCTATCATCCAGAACTCGGATGCGTGGCGGTAGGTGTTGGAGTTTTCCGCCCGGAAAGTAGGGCCGAAGGTATATATCTTTCCCAGCGCCGTCGCCAGGCTTTCACCTTCCAACTGGCCGGTAACCGTCAAATACGTCTTTTTGCCCAACAGCTCTTTGGAAAAATCTATCTCGCCTTTGTCGGTCCTGGGCAGAGAGGCGAGATCGGACAGATCCATGGTTGTCGCAGTGAACATCTCTCCGGCCCCTTCGCCGTCAGAAGCGGTGATGATGGGCGTATGAACATAGAAAAAGCCCTTATCATGGAAATACTTATGCACCGAGTAGGCCAGCTCCGCGCGTATGCGCAGCATTGCCGCGTACTTGTTGGTGCGGGGGCGAAGGTGGGCCACAGTGCGGAGGAATTCGTCGGAAGCTCTCTTTTTCTGGATGGGGTATTTTTCCGGGTCGCAGCCGCCGTAAACCCTGACCAGGCGGGCCTGCAGCTCGTACTTCTGCCCGGCGGCGGGGGAAGCGATCAGGTCGCCCTGTATCTCGACCGCGGCGCCGGTAACCAGGGAAGGAAGCACTTCCAGGAAATTCCCGTTCTCCTGCGAGAAGACTACCTGGAGGCTTTCGCGGCACGATCCGTCGTTAAGCTCAGCAAAAGACAGCATTTTCGAGTCCCGGCGGGTCTTTACCCAGCCGCGCGCGACGGCCCCTGTTTTCGGGCCGCTGCTTTTAAGTAGTTCTCTTATAGTTGGAAGAGCCATGGAGCCGTCTTGAAGAAATCCGGTATTACTTCTTGCCTTTTTTCTTTTCCTCCGGAACCTTGTAAATGGCCAGGAGCTCGAGCTCGCAATTCTTGTCTTCGCCGCTGTATTCTTCAAGAATATAGCCTATCCCCGGGGCGTAGTACCGGACCGACTTGCCCGCGTCCCCGCCGGCCAGTTTGGTAACTATCTTCATGCACTTGGCGAACTTGCCGGCTTTGATGGAAACTTTATCGGAGAGGGAAACTACTTCGCTCGAGTCGGGATATTCATCCCATTTGGCGCCTTCCTTGACGGGGAGGGGGAATTCGCGGCGGCCGCCTATAATAACGCCGTCCGCCGTGGTAAGCCACTTCGCGTCGCGCGTGATAGTATATTGGGTGGTGTGGGAGTCGCGCAGTTCGAAGATCATCCGGGCCTGCGCCACGGTCTTGGCCGCTTTCTTCTTGACCTCAAGGATATCTATATAGATTTTAGCCTCGCCTTCGAATTCGGTGCTTGTGAACTTATATTCAAAACGGGTTCTGTCTTTAAGTGGAAAATATTCTGCGGCCATTTTTTATCTCCCTGGGGTCAGCGGCGGTCTCACGGACGGCCGCCCTTCATATTCCGGGCATTTCGGTTTTTTAAAAATCTGGTGGACGTGACAGGGATCGAACCTGCGACCTCCTCGTTGCTCACTCGGGCTCGGCAGGCTGCTGGCGCCGCGCCTCGTTCGAGGATTCTTAAATTTGGTGGACGTGACAGGGATCGAACCTGCGACCTCCTCGTTGCGAACGAGGCGCTCTCCCAACTGAGCTACACGCCCGAAATTACTGCTCTTCCGCTTTGGCGGCTAATTCCACTCTGCGCTTGGCTTTCTTATGATCCTCGAAATTAGAGTTAAATATGTGTTTTCCCTTTCTATCGGCCACAAAATAAAGCGCGTCGAGATTGGCCGGGGCCATAACTGCCGCAATTGAACTGTACCCCGGGTTGCAGATAGGGCCCGGCGGCAGACCGCCCACCACGTAAGTGTTGTAGGGGGACTTGAATTTCAGGTCCTTATAAGTCAGCACCTTTTTCCAGTAGCCAAGGGCGTACTGGGTGGTCGGGTCGGCTTCAAGCGGCATCTTCCTGCGCAGTCGGTTCAGGTAAACCGCCGCTATAAGAGGACGCTCGCTGTCGGCCATCGCTTCACGCTCTACTATGGAAGCTACGATCAGTACTTTTCGCGCGTCCAGCCCCTCCGGAAAACCTTTAGAGAACAGAGGCAATATCTGCCTGTCGAATTCAAATTTTAGCAAATTAACAACTTCCTGTGGCGGCATATTTTTCTTCAGGTGATAGGTGGAGGGGAAAAGATAACCTTCCATCTTCCGGGTGCGGGCCAGCTGCAGGAACTCCGCTCCGTCGGTTATTCCGTTCGCCTCAAGTCTCTCCGCTATCTGCTCCATGCGCCACCCTTCAGGTATGACCACCCAGACGTCGCTGACGTAAGTATTGTGCGTAAGCCGCCAGAGGGCTTCTTCGGAAGACATGTATTTCCGCAGGTCGTAGTCTCCCGGCATTATGCGCTTGCCGGTCCCGGTAACCTTAACAAGGATCTTGAACCAGGTGGCGCTGAGTATCACGCCTTTGCGCTTCAGTTCCGAGGCTGCGCTGCCGGCCCCGGCCCCCTCGGGGATAGAGATCTTTAAAGGGCGGCCCGGCCAGAAAAAGTAAAGGGACAGCACAAGCAGGGTTACGGTGACGATAGCGGCAACGGTCTTAACTCTTTTCATAAGGTAAAAGCTTCTTTGAATAAATCTGCCTGTACGCCGGGCCTTCGGGGGTAAGTACGCTCTCTACAAGCTCGACCGAACACAGGGAACTTACCGCCTTCTTAGCCAGGGAGAAATCCGACGCGCGCCTGATAAAGTTATCCGGCAGCCGCCTTTTTACCCGGCCTATAGTAACATGGGGCTCAAAACGGTTCTCAAAAACCAGCCCCGCTCCCGTCAGACCTTCGGCCAGCTTTCCCGCGAGCTGCCTCAGGTCTCCGGCGCCCTCAGCTATCCCCGCCCACAGTACCGACGGATGCCGGGAAGAAGGAAAGACGCCGAAGCTGCCTGTGGAGATCCTGAAAGACTTAAGGCCCTCCAGCCCGGCCTCCATGCCCTTTACTGCGGCTTTGGTCTGCGGAACTTCTCCCAGGAAAGCGTAGGTTAAGTGGAAATTACGCGGCTCCACCCACTTAACCGTGCCGATCCCGGCGTTTGCCCGCGCGTATCCGGCGATATCTTTCAGGCGGTCTTCGAAGCCGGGCTCGAAGAAGGACGCCACAAAAAGCCGCACAGCTATTGCGTTTCTGCCGCGCTCGCCCGGCTGCTGGCCTTAGAGCGCTTGGCGGCAGGGCGTTTTTTAACTCCGCGGCCGGATTTTGTTCTGGCCTTAGAACTCTTGCGCTTAAGCTGCTTTCGTATCAGCCTGCCCTTCAGGGCCTGTCTGCGCAGCTCGGCGCGCTTGGAAAGCGACCGCGGCTTCCAGCCCTTCAGACCGGTCAGCCTGGTACGCATCTTAGAAAGGGACGCGCGGTGCCTGCTCATTCGGGAAAGGGCCGTCCGCCGGAAACGTTTCTGGTCAGGCTTGATGTTTATTTCGGTGTTCTTTTCCAGCAGGTATTCCTGGGATTCTTTACCCGGGGCGTCGGTAGGGATAACCGCTACCCGGCCTTCGTCGAAAACGGCAAAAGAGGCGTCTTTGCCAAGCTGGGAATACTCCACCGCGAATTCAGTGCCTCTTACGGCGCAGACGGCTGAAGGGGTCCGCACCTGCATCTTATGCTTCTCGTTCAAAAAATGCTTTACTTTCGCCACCAGCGAGCCGAAGTTAAGCGAAAAAACCGCGTCTTCCTGCTCCAGAGATGAAACTTCCAGCTCCGTGTTCCGGCCGACGGAAATTGCGCCTTTATCGTCCAGGTATATTTCGGCTATCCCGTCCGAAGAGGTTTTAACGATATCGTTCGGGTCCAGCGGCATCTCACCGGTAACCCTGGACCATTCGTCCCCGGACACGGTTTTAACCATTACGGTACCGGAGAGCACTTTCAGCCTGGCGTCCCAGGACTGCGACTGCGGCTGGTTCTGGCCGTAGTTACCCGACTTCATAGCCTGGTCCAGCATCTTGCGGTAATCCTGCTCGCTCACATCACCGGCCTGTGAATAGACGGACGGGCATGAAGCCAGCAGGGCGCTGAAAAATACTGCTCTGAAAACGCTTTTTACAGGCATAAGTCACCTCATTTTTTAATTTTACGGAACTGGCGCCGCCCGACCTGAAGTACGCAGTCCCTGGGCTCGAAAACTATATCGCCAGCCACCTTCTCGCCGTCCAGCCGTACCGCGCCCTGGTCTATCAGCCGCCTGGCTTCGTTCATGCCTTTGGCCATGCCCGCGGACACTATAAGGTAGGAAAGTTTCCCGGCTTTCTCTGCCCGGAAAGTCTCCATATCCCCGGGGAGTTCCTTGCGGCTGAACACCTGTTCGAAATTGGACCTTGCCGCCTGGGCCTGCTCTTCCCCGTGATAGCGGGCGGTTACAAGCCCCGCCAGTTTTTTCTTGGCTTCCATAGGATGCCCGGCCTTAACGGCGGCCAGGTCCTCCAGGGTCAGAAGCTCGTAATAGGAATACATCAGCGCGTCCGACACCGACATCATCTTGCCGAACATCTCGCCAGGCTGGTCGTTAAGCGCCACGGAATTGCCGTAGGACTTGGACATTTTCTTTTCTCCGTCCGTACCTATCAGCAGCGGCATCGTCATCACGGCCTGCGGCTCCTGCCCGTTAAGTTTCTGGAGGTCGCGCCCCATCAGCAGGTTGAAGATCTGGTCCTGTCCGCCCAGCTCGATATCCGCCTTAACGGCCACGGAATCATAGCCCTGGAATACAGGATAAAGTATCTCGAGCAGGCTCACCGGGGTTTCGGCCTTCATCCGGTTCTTAAAATCCTCGCGCTCCAGCAGCCGGGAAATAGTGACCCCTTTAGCCGAGTTTATAAAAGCGGAGACGCCGGCCGCGGGGCTGGCGAAGAAAGGCTTGAGCCATTCGCTGTTATACCGTATTTCCGTTTTTTCCGGGTCCAGCACCTTGAAAGCCTGCTCGGTGTAGGTTTTAGAATTATCGGCTACGGTAGCGTGGTCCAGAACCGGCCGGGTGGAGTCCCGGCCGGAAGGATCGCCTACCTGCGCGGTAAAATCCCCTATGATAAGGACCACGGTATGCCCGAGGTCCTGGAACTGACGCAGCTTGGTAAGAACCACGCTGTGGCCCAGATGCAGGTCCCGGCTGGTAGGATCGGCGCCGAATTTTACGCGGAGCTTTTTACCGGAGGCCAGTTTTTTGGCCAGTTCCTCGCGGCTGATCACATTTACCGCGCCGCGCATTATTGTTTTCAAATTTTCTTCTGTGTTCATATCTTTGTATTTACCGCGGTCACATAATCTTCCGGTCGAGAACCTGCGTCCCGGTGTAAAAGCGCTGAAGCCGCGGGCACAAGGGTATTGTATTATTTTTGCGCGCCGCCGCGCGAGGACCAATCCTCAGTCTCCCCGCCCGGGCCGCCCGGCTCAGGCAAAACCGTGCGGATCCGCTTCTATGAAATACTTTACTCCCGGCCTTTTAGCCAGGGCGCGCGCTTTCTCCAGGCACAGCATCGCGTCGGTTTCGGAGGCCGCCTTCACCAGGTAGTACTCGCTGTAAAACTTCCGCTTCTCCTCTCCCGGAGACGTAACCGGCCCGAGTATTTCTCCGGCGTCCCCTGACAGGAAGGACATGGACTTCAGGAAATCGGACGCGGCGGCGTCGAGCGCCGGGCGGTTGAAGGAAGCGAACCTTGCCTTGACGATATACGAATAAGGCGGGTAGAAGAAATCTTTGCGGGCCGCAAGCTCCCCGTCCGCGAAGGAAGGATAGTCCATCTCGGCGAGCCGGGAGAACACAAAATGCCCCGCTTCCCTGGTCTGGATAAAAAGCTCTCCCTCGGGGCCGAGCAGCCTCCAGGCCCCGTAATAAGCCTGGAACGATTTTTCAGAAGCCCGGAAATCCGCGCTGGAAAGGTCCGAGTCCGCGTCGATAAAAGCGGTCAGCGCCAGGCGGGGGGCGCCGAGCTCCCGCAGCGCTATCCGCGTTCCTACCAGAACATCGGCTTCGCCCTTGGAGAAACTTTCCAATTCACCGCGCATTTTCTTCAGAGAACCGCGCAGAACATCCCCGTCAAACCGGGCTATTTTGGCGGCGGGCAGCAATTTAGAAAGCGCTTCCTGGGCCTTTTGAGTCCCGGTCCCGTAGTCCCGGAAAACCTTGCCCGCGCATTTCGGGCAGGTCTGGGGTTTGGGCTCCTTCTTTCCGCAGCGCCTGCAGAGCAGATATTGCGTTCCGTCCCCCGCTTTCTGGAGAGTCATTCCGGGGCCGCAGCCCTGGCAGCGCTTCATCCAACCGCAGTTTGCGCAGAACAGGCGGGAAGCATAGCCTTTGCGGCCCGCTATCACTAGAGCCTGCCTGCCGGAGGCAAATACCCGCCGCAGACTGTCGGCCAAAGGCCGGGCCAGTACGTCCCCGGGATACTCCGTCATGTCCAGCACCCTGACGTCCGGAAAAGGGCTTACGGTCTCCGCAGAAGGAACTCCTGCCGTCCGGGTTTGAGGGCCCCGCCCCGCAGATCCCCGGGCGGCGGTGGAAAGAGCGTCAAACCTGGTAATTTCTCCCGAGGCCGTTGCGCCCCAGGTTTCTATAGAAGGGCACGGGCTCGCCAGTACCGCCTGCCCGCCAAGGGCTTTCATGCGTTTCAGGAGTACTTCCCTCGCGTGATAAAAAGGCTCGGCCTCTTCCTGTCTGTAAATTTCCTCATGTTCCCCGTCCATAAGGCCCAGCCGCAAATTTTTAAAAGCCAGAAAAACCCCGGCGCGGGTGGAAATCACAATCTTGTGTTTACCGTCAAAAGCCCCTGCCCAGGCCTCTGCGCGTTTTTTAGGAGTAAGCCTTGCGTGCCACACGCCGACCCTTCCCGGGAAAACGGGTTCCAGGGCGGCCGCAAGCGAGGGGATAAAACCCAGGTCCGGAACCAGCAGAAGGCCCTGTGCGTTTCCGGTAAGCCCCGCCGCAAGCACAGCCGGGTAGAGAAGTTCGCGCCGCTCGCCGGGCGCGAGCCGCAGCAGGTAAGTTCCCGGGCGCCCGGAAGAGAGCATACCGCTTAATTTTTCCAGTCCTGGCTGTTCGGCCGGAACTGCGGGCAACCCTGCCTGAGGGACGGGGCCCTGAGCAGCGAGGTCTTTAGGAGCATGAGCGTAAAAAGCGCCGAGGCAGAGCCCGGGAGGTGAACCCCAGCGGCCGGCCATCCACCTGGCCAGGGGCAGGGCGTCCTCCGGGAAAAGCGGCTCTTCTTCAAGCAGGCGTGTTATCGTTTTAAGCTCTTTAAAACCGGTAAGGTCCGCGTCTTTTTCAGGCAGTACGCGCACTATCATTCCTACAGCTTCACGCTTTCCCAGCGGGGCCTGCACGCGCAGGCCCGGGGCGGCCAGCAGTTCCATCTCCTCGGGCAGAAGATAGTAAAATGTCCGCCGCAGCGGGATGGGGAATGAAATTTCAGCCAGCATATGAACCAGTTTTGTCCGGAGTCCGGGCGGCGGCGCCGGACACCGGGAGGTTAGACTATTTTACCAGTTTTAGGCCTATGGCCATGCCGTAATTAGAGCTATGCTCATCTAACGGCCAAGAAAGGACTTCAGCATCTTCATGTCTTCCCAGGCGTCGCGTTTCAGGTTGGAATTGCGCAGCAGCGCCTCGGGGTGGTAGGTAGGGAGGACTTTTATGGGGTGGCCGGGGCCGAACAGCTCCACGGGGTAATCATACCAGTGCCCGCGTACGGCAGAGATGCCTTTATCTATGTTCAGAAGGAGCTTTGTCGGCGCGGAACCCAGGGTAACTATGCAGACCGGTTTTATGAACCGCAGCTGCTCGTCGAGGTAGGGGCGGCAGGAGGACATTTCCTCTGTGGTCGGGGTGCGGTCGTTCCCGTGAGACTCGGGGCTTTCCGGGTTCTTCATCGGGTGACATTTCACAATATTGGCGAGGTAGACGTCGGAACGCTTAAGGCCCAGTACAGTTGCAAGGATTTTATCGAGCAGCTCTCCGGAGCGCCCAGCAAAAGGCTCACCCTGGTGGTCCTCCTGAAAGCCGGGCCCCTCTCCGACAAAAACCACTTTGGCCCTTGGATTACCCGCCCCGAAAACGGAATTAAGCCTGGCGTGGCCAAGCCCGCACTTACGGCATTTCCTTACGGTCTCGGCGAGCGACTCCATATCGGCGACCTGCAGGGCGGAGGCGGCGGGGGCCGTAGTCGCGGCAGGGGGGGCGGCCAAAACGAGAGCGGGGGGGACCGGACCGGGTTTACTGATTTTGCGGCTGTGAGGAGGCTCAGCCAGATTTTCATCCAGAGAATTAATATAGGCTGCCAGGTCCTTGGCAGCTTCGGCCAGCTCCTGCCTCATTGTTTAGAGTTCTTTAACAACCCGGGGTTTACGGGGCTCGTCGGAGCGCTTGGAGAAAAGTTTCTCTTCGAGCGCCTGGTCGGCGGTTACAGCCGCTTCGATCTCGGCTATCTTGATCTTGCCGCTTACCACGTCAAAAAGCGCGCGGTCTATCAGTTCGGCCATCGGAACATTGCGGTACTCTTCCTGGCGGCGCAGGTGGCGGGCCCACTGCATGGCGCGCACGATGTCCAGGTATTTGGACGGGCCGTAATCCGAGATAAGTTTTTCCAGGTCGGCTTCTTTTTCAACTTTAACATGCGTCGTCATAGTATCCTCCATTGAATCACAATCAAATGCTGTATAGCCTGCCGCTTGCTTTTAAATTTTTCTATCGAGCTGCTTCCTGAAAGCCGTTACCTTGTCCAGGTTGCGGCCGGTCTTGCGGGTTTCAAGCTCCGCTATCGCGGCTACTTCGCGTATGGCTTCCGGGAGCTTATCGTTTATCACCAGGTAGTCGTAACCGGAAGCGACCTTAAGCTCGGCGCGGGCGGTTTCCAGCCTTACCGCAACGTTCTCAGGGGCCTCTCCGCGGCCGCGCAGGCGCTGCACCAGCGTCTTGAGGTCCGGCGGCAGCAGGAAAACGGTAACCGTCTCCGGGAAAATCCTCTTAACCGAACGCGCGCCCTTGACGTCTATGGTCATTAAAGGGATACGCCCCTTTTCAAGAACCTCCACTACCGACTTCACCGGCGTCCCGTAATAGTTGCCGTGTACCTTCGCCCACTCCAGCAGCTTGCCGCCGGCCCTGAGGCGGGAAAACTGGTCCGCGCTGACAAAATAATAATCCTTTCCTTCAACTTCTCCCGGGCGCCTGGCCCTGGTGGTGCAGGTAATGCTGAAAGAAAAACGCTTATCCTGTTTCAGGAGTCCTGAACGCACTACGGTCTTTCCTCCCCCGGAAGGGGAGGAAATGACCATAGGGAAGTATTTATAGTTCTTTTGTCGCACTTACTAGCCTCAGACGCCCTTGTTCTTTCTCGGCGAGCGTATCTGGGACTGGGCCGCAGACAAGATGGCTATCGGAACCCGGAACGGGGAACAGGACACGTAGTTCAGACCGGCCTTGTGGCAGAAATAAACAGAAGCCGGTTCTCCGCCGTGTTCGCCGCAGATACCTATCTTCAGGTCTTTGCGGGTCTTGCGGCCGCGCTCTACCGCGATCTTGATAAGTTCGCCAACCCCGTCCTGGTCTATCGTCACGAAAGGATCGTTCGGGATGATCTTAAGCCTGGGGTTATTGTCCTTGTCCTTATCCTTCTGGTACTCGGCGAGGAAGAAACCGGAATCGTCACGGGAATAACCGAAAGTCATCTGGGTCAGGTCGTTGGTCCCGAAGGAGAAGAACTCCATGGTCTCGGAGAGCTTCCCGGCCAGGAGGCAGGCGCGGGGAATCTCTATCATGGTTCCGACCATGTACTTGACCTTTACGCCTTTCTGCTTCATAACCTCGGCGTAAACGCGGTGAATGATCTCGGCCTGGTGCTTGACCTCGTTCTCCAGGGAGACTACGGGGATCATGATATCCGGGAACACCTTGATGCCTTCCTTATGAAGTTCGGCCGCGGCTTCGAATATCGCGCGGGCCTGCATTTCGGTTATTTCGGGATAGGTAACGCCCAGGCGCACCCCGCGGTGCCCCATCATGGGGTTGGACTCGCGCAGCGCGGTGGCGCGGGTCTCTAGTTCGTCATATGAGATATGCAGGCTGGCCGCCAGCTCCTGGAGTTTCTCCTTCTGATGCGGCACAAACTCGTGCAGGGGGGGGTCCATAAGCCGCACGGTCACATGCAGCCCTTCCATTACCTTGAAAGTGGCCTTAATGTCGGCTTTCATGTGGGGGAAGAGTTCATTGAGGGCGGCTTTGCGCTCCTCGAGGGTCCTGGACATGATCATTTTGCGCAGTTTAAAGAGAGGCTGGTCGGAACCTTTACCGTAGAACATATGTTCTATGCGGAACAGGCCTATGCCCTCGGCGCCGTAGCTGCGGGCCTGGGCGGAGTCCGCGGGAGTCTCGGCGTTGGTCCAGACCTTCAGGGCGCGGATCGAATTGCAGTACTTCAGGAAATCATTGAGCATCGCCATTGTGGCGCCGCCCGGCTCTACCAGCGCCATCTTTCCGGTGTAGATAAGGCCGCGGGAACCGTTCAGCGAGATCCAGTCGCCCTCCTTGAGGACTTCGCCGCCCAGGGAAAGGGTTTTGGCTTTCAGGTCTATCTTTACGTCGGCGCAGCCCACTACGCAGCATTTGCCCCAGCCGCGCGCCACCAGGGCGGCGTGCGAGGTCATTCCGCCGCGGGCGGTGAGGATAGCTTCCGCAGCCCTCATGCCTTCCACGTCCTCGGGATTGGTCTCTTCGCGGACCAGGATAACGTGCTTGTCGGCCTTGCGCCACTTAACGGCTTCTTCGGCCGTAAAAACTATCATGCCCACGGCGCCGCCGGGGCCCGCGGGAAGACCTTTGCCTATAGGCTTGGTCGCGAGTTCTATCTTAGGATCCAGAATCGGGTGCAGCAGCTCGTCGAGCTGGTCCGGAGTGACGCGCATGACAACTTCTTCCTTGGTAGCGAGTTTCTCTTTATGCATGTCGAGGGCCATGCGCACCGCCGCGAGGCCGTTGCGTTTACCCACGCGGCACTGCAGCATATAGAGTTTGCCTTTCTCTATGGTAAATTCTATATCCAGCATGTCGTGGTAGTGTTTTTCAAGCTTGGCGCGGATAGCGGCCAGCTCTTTATACGCCTTGGGCATCAACTGCTCAAGAGACTTGAGTCCCTTGGACTGGTCGTTGCGGCTGGCTTCGTTGATAGGGCGGGGGGTGCGGATACCGGCCACCACGTCCTCGCCCTGCGCGTTCTCAAGGAACTCGCCGAAGAAAGCGTTCTCGCCCGTGCCGGGATTGCGGGTAAAACCGACGCCGGTGGACGATTCGTCGCCCATATTGCCGAACACCATGGTCTGCACGCTGACGGCGGTGCCCCACTCTCCGGGGATACCCTCAATGCGGCGGTAGGAAACGGCGCGCTTGCCCATCCAGGATGCGAATACGGCGCCGATGGAGCCCCACAGCTGGTCCATGGGATTGTCGGGGAATTCTTTCTTCAGGACTTCCTTGACCTTGGCTTTGAACAGGACGGAAAGTTCTTTCAGGTCTTCGGCGGTGAGGTCGGTGTCGGACTTGGCGCCTTTCTTGGTCTTCATGTCGTGCATAATGCGCTCAAGCTGCTTGCGGATCCCCTTGTCGTCGGCGGGCTCTATGCCGGCGGCCTTTTCCATGACCACATCAGAGTACATCATGATCAGGCGGCGGTAAGAATCGTAAACAAAGCGGGGGTTGCTGGTGAGATCTATCAGGCCGGGGATGGTCCCCTCCGTGAGACCGACGTTAAGGATGGTCTCCATCATGCCGGGCATTGAACTGCGGGCGCCGGAGCGGACGGAAACAAGCAGGGGGTTCGCAGCGTCGCCGAATTTCTTGCCGGTCAGTTCCTCCACCTTGCGCAGGTTCTTCTCTACATCCTGGGTAAGGCCCTTGGGATAGGAGCGCTTATTGCCCCAGTAATAGGTACAGATCTCGGTGGTAAGAGTGAAACCCGGGGGGACGGGAAGGCGCAGGTCGGGATGGCCTGCCATCTCCGCGAGGTTGGCGCCCTTGCCGCCCAGCAGGTTCTTCATGGACGCTTTGCCGTCGGCTTTGCCGCCGCCGAAGAAATAAATTGTTTTTTTGGAAATTTTAACAGCACTGGATACTTTAGCTTTTGATTTCACGGCCGTTTTAAGCATATTTTTCGGGCTCCTATGACTATTTTAATATCGTCCCGCGGGTGCAGGGGGTAAAAAGCCCCTAGATGGAGCTAGCTTTATAGTACTAAATGAGTGGCAGGGGGGGCAATAAGGCGGGGAGGCGCCTTTTACGGCCTGTTAAATCTTCTTTTCAGCGCGCGCTCAAGGTATTCTACGGCCATAGGGAACATAAAGAAGAGCAAAACAAGGATCACGAAGGAAAAAAGAACCCCGCCTATGCCGCGCAGGAAGGGGTCGAGGCCGGTGGCCTGGAACAAAATGGCCGCGGCAATTACCCCGGTCACCCGGTTGCGCCGCTTTACCTCAGAAAGCTTCACTCTTTGATCCCCTCGAGGTCCAGCATAAAGGCGTATTCGAAGGCGGTAAGCTTCATAGCTTCAAAGCGGCCGGACTTCCCGCCGTGCCCGGTATCCATGTCCGTTTTAAGCAGAAGCAGGTTTTTATCCGTTTTCATCTCCCGCAGCCTGGCCGCCCATTTGGCCGGCTCCCAGTACTGCACCTGGGAATCATTCAATCCGGTGGTGATCAGCAGGTTGGGGTAAGCCCTGCGCGCTACATTATCATACGGAGAATAGGAGAGCATGTAGTCATAATATTCTTTAACGTCCGGGTTTCCCCATTCGTCGTATTCCCCGGTTGTAAGCGGGATGTCCGGATCGAGCATGGTGGTTACGACGTCAACGAACGGGACCCCTGCGAGTATCCCGCGGTAAAGTTCCGGGGCCATATTGGAAACCGCGCCCATCAGCAGGCCCCCTGCCGAACCGCCCTCCGCGTAGATATGGGCCGGCGAAGTATAGCCGAGACCGATAAGGTGGCGGGTGGCGTCTATAAAGTCGTAAAAAGTGTTCTTTTTCTTCAGCTGCCTGCCCTCCTCATACCAGCGGCGGCCCATTTCAGAGCCGCCCCGGATATGCGGGATGGCGCAGATAAAGCCCCGGTCGAGAAGTGAAAGCCTGCTAGAACTGAAATACGGGTCGGAATTGTAGCCATAGGAACCGTAAGAATAGATATAGACCGGGTTATTGCCGGCGGCAAGATCTATACTTTTTTTATAAACGACAGAGACGGGAACCATCTCCCCGTCCCGCGCGCGGAGCCAGAGCCGCTCGGCCTTATAGTCCCCGGGCTTAAAGCTTCCGAGAACCTCCCGCCTCTTCTTCAGGTTTTTCTCGCCCGTTCTGAGGTCAATGTCATAAACGGAATCGGGGGTGGTCAGGGATTCATAGGTTACCCGCAGTTTCCCGGTCTTATATTCGTAATTATCCCCCAGGTCCGTAAGGTAGGCGGGTTCGTCAAAAACTATCCGGCTTTCGGCACCGGAGTTACGGCTGAATACATGAAAGCTCCCCTGGGCCCCGCTGCGCTCTTTCAGCACCAGCCAGTTCTCAAAAACATCCAGGTATTCGATAAGAGTATCTTCACGGTGCGCAACCAGGTCTGTCCAGGAGGACTTGGAGGTATCGGAGGACGAACAGACCGAAACCTTGAAATTGCGGGCGTCCGCGTTATTAAGGATATAGAAGGAGCCGCCGCCGTCCTCCACATCGTACTCCAGGTTCGGCTGCCGCGCCTGAAAAACGACCGGAGGCAGGGAAGGCTTGTCGGCGTCGAGGAGTCGGTACTCCGTAGAAAGGGTGGCCCCGGAACGGATAAAAATATATTTATCGGTATTGGACCTGGAAACGCTTACCTCAAAAGTTTCGTCCGGTTCGAAATAAATTTCGGAGTCCTCGGCGCGCCCGAGCTGATGCGCCAGTACGCGCTCCCAGCGCAGCGTCTCAGTATCCTGCTTGACGTAAAAGAGCGTTTTATTATCGTTAGCCCACTCCATGTTCCCTGAAGTTTTCTCTATTTTATCGGAGTATAGCCTGCCGGTGTCCAGGTCCTTGAAATACACGTCAAAAAACCTCCGGCCTCCGGTATCCACGGAATAAGCGATCATCCTGTGGTCCGGGCGGATAGAGGGGAAACCGACCTGGCAGAAAGCTTTGCCTTCAGCCACCTCGTTAACGTCGAGTATGACTTCTTCTTCCGCCCCCGGGGAAGCCTTCTTCCTGGCGTAGACAGGATACTCCCCGCCTTTTCTGTAGGTTTTGTAGTAGTAATAGTCACCGTACCTGAAAGGCACGGTGGAGTCGTCCTCTTTTATACGGCCCTTCATTTCAATGAAAAGTTTATCCTGCAGTTTTTCAGTATGCTTCATCTCTGCGGACGCGTAATCGTTCTCCGCATTCAGGTAGGCTAAAACCTCCGGGTTCTCCCGGTCTTTAAGCCAGTAATAGTCGTCAACCCTGACTTGGCCGTGCTTTTCAAGTTTATGGGGTATTTTTTTCGCTCTGGGCGGCTCGGCGGCCCTGGAAAGGCCAGAAAGCCCCAGCGCTACAAAGGCAAAGACGAGAACCGGTGAGAGTTCATGACTTGTCATTTTTTCTGTCCTCGATCCCGGCCGGCTTGTTCAACTTCCTTTTATATCCCCATCCGGGAAAGGATCATGCAAAGCTCATTGACCACTGAAACCAGGGCGGGGTGGGAAACCTCGAAACCTTTAACAGCATAGGAGATGCCTGAGATAGACAGGCTCTTAAGCTGGGCGTCGGATTTTTCCCTGGTAACCTCGTGGGCCGCGGCCTCGGTGAAATATCCCACGCTGCGGACTTCGTCAATGTTGGATTCGGGCAGCAAAGCGATTTCTTCTTTCAGCTTTTTAAGCAGGGAGACAAGCTCCGTCTTCTCCGCGGCCTTCCCGGACTCAATCTTTAAAATCGCTGATTCTATTTTCGAAAGTGTTTCTTTATTCATATGTCCTCCGTAACAGCGTCGAAGTTCAAAACTACCAAATCCGCCCCCGTGTGTCAATTGAAGCACCCGGAGCGGAGCTCCCGGGCCGCAGCATTTTACTGCGCCAGCCGCGTCCCTTATAGTACCGGCCCGGGCTGCCGCCCGGACTTTCTGGGGCGAGCGGGTTTATGCTATCTTTTACTGATGAAAACCGGAAAGGCTGAAATAATATGCACCGGCTCGGAACTGCTGGGAGGGAAACTTAACCTTTACGTTCCGTATTTTAGCGGACTGCTGGCGCCGCTGGGTTTTGCCCTGACCAGGGAGCAGTCCTGCGGGGACAGCCTTGCCTCAATACGGGACTGTATCTCCGGGGCCCTCCGGCGCGCAAACCTGGTTATAGTCTGCGGCGGCCTCGGACCCACCTTCGACGACCTCACGCGCCAGGCCGCGGCGAGAGCCCTGGGCCTGGCTCTCGTGCATTCAAAAAGCTGCGGGCAGATACTCAGCTACAACTACTCGCTGAAAAAACTGCCCCCTGACTTTAAAAACCAATGCCTGCTGGTGGAAGGAGCCAAGCCCCTGGAAAACAATAACGGAACCGCTTTCGGGCAGGTTATTTATAAAGGGCGTAAAATGCTGGTTCTGCTCCCTGGACCGCGAAGCGAATGGGAACCTATGTTTCCCAACTTCCTGAATTCGGAAATAAACTCCTTTTTCAAAGGATTGCCGGCCATCAGTCAGGTCAGGCTCAAGATAGCGGGCCTCTGGGAGACTAAGGTAGAAAGCCTGCTGAAGCCGGTCCTGCGCCGTTTTTCCCCGGTCGCGTTCACTATTCTGGCGGGCCCGGGCACCGCGGAATTCCTCCTGTCCGGAGATGACAGCCGCGGGCTGGTCGCTAAAGCCGGAGCCGCCTGCAGAAAGGCGCTGGGACAAAATCTTTACGGGGAAGGCGGGGATACCCTCGCCACAGCAGTCGGCGCTAAACTTAAAGCCAAAATGAAAACGCTGGCCGCGGCGGAATCCTGCACCGGAGGCCTGATCTCGCAGATAATAACTGAAGTCCCCGGCAGCTCCGCGTATTTCACCGGCGGAGCGGTAACCTACTCCAACCGGTCCAAAATGGAGCTGCTGGGGGTCAGCGCGAAAACCCTTGAAAACTGCGGAGCCGTCTCCGCAGAGGTCGCCCGGGAGATGGCGGCCGGGGCCAAAAAAACTTTCGGCAGCGACTACGCATTATCTGTTACCGGCATAGCGGGCCCTGACGGCGGCACCAGGACAAAACCGGTGGGCCTTGTTTACTTCGGTCTGGCCGGGCCCCGCGGAATTAAAGTTTTCCGTCGTAAATTTCACGGCCAGCGGCCTTTTGTAAGAGCCTGCGCGGCTAATTTTATTTTAGACGAGCTCAGAAAAGTAATAAAATAGAACTAAGGCACGGAGCCGGCCGAATTGTCTGATTTTTTTGATCCGGCATCCAAGGAGAACAACATGAAACGCGCTATATTATCCATCGCTGCAGCTTTATTCGTCCTGGCGGCATGCGGCAAAAAAGAACAGCCTGCCGCGGAACCCCAGCCCCAGGCCGCAGAAGCCTCACAGGCTCAGGCAGCCCCGGTAAAGAACGCTGAAAACGCCGGTTACGTGCAAAAGGACACTTATTTCAAGCTGCCCGCCTCCGCGGGCGGCGAAATTGACCTGGCCTCTTACGCGGGCAAGCCGGCGATAGTGATGTTCTTCACGGAAACCTGTCCCTACTGCCGCAAGGCCGCTCCTTTCATACAGAAGATCTACTCCACATATTCCCCGAAAGGGCTCGGAGTTATAGGCATCCTCGTCCAGGATACCGCGCAGCCGGCGCTCAACTTTGCCGCCGACCTTGGGATCAAATTTCCCATCGCTTACAAGGGAAAAGAACTCTCCCGTAAATACCGCACTCAGGGAGTTCCCTACATTTACCTGCTCAACAAACAGCACGAGATCTACGATGTCTGGGAAGGCTACGACCCGCAATACGACGAGTCCATCAAGAAAGCAGTGGAAACCGTCCTTGCGAAAAAATAAAGCCTGAGCCGCAATAAAATTATCGCGGCCCCTGAATCCGCACTGTTTGCGCCTATTTTGATTCCGTACCGGATTTCCGGATTCAGGACCGGGAGGGGGGAGTATGACGACAGTTATTGAAAAAGGCAGCATCCTGGTGCACAGGGTCTTCGACGTGGCCGGAGAAATCTCGCTCGGCCGCGCCGAGCATCTGCTTAGCGCGGACGCCAAAGACCCGCGCCTCAAGTTCCCCACCGACACCCGCAAAGCCATCATAATTAAGGACTCCCCGCTAAAGACGGACCTGGGAGCTGAAACCCTGAACCTGCCCTCCGGCAATTTCCCGGTCAGGATCTTCGCCCGCATCTGGAATTACGGCGTAATCTCCGTAACCCTGGAGCTCGCTATCCCCCGGGGCATGCAGTGGACGGGCCTTATAAAGACGGCGGCGGAACTGGAAGCTTCCGAGGAAATAGAACTCCTGGCAGTATCCCGGAAAGACGCCCTGAAGGCGCGTATCATGCCGGCCGTCACCAACCCTGCCGACTGGGAGATCCGCGAAGACTATATAACCTACATAATCGAAAAAGCCGACGGTTCGGGAGACCCGCGTGAATTTATAAAGAAGGTGGACATAGCGGCCCTGATCCTGGCCGAAGATAAGGAACACCTGGTGGACGAACACCGCAATATCCTGGCGGAAAGCGCGACACAGTATTCCAGCTCGGACCTCGCGATAATAGACTGGAACTCCGCATTGCTTATAGAGCCGGACGGCCAGCGCGACGTGGCCGACGTAATAGAATTTTCCCTGACCCACCTGCTCGAGTTCCGCTACTACGACGAAATGCTGGGCCGCAAACTGGAAGAACTCTACGACGCTATGGAAACAAAGCGCGAAAGCGTGGCCAATATTTTCAAAAATTTTTACGCGGACATCGCGGAGGACTCCAGCCGGAAATACATGGAATTCTCCGAGTTCCTCGGACGGGTGGAGAACTCGCTCAAAACGGTAGGCGACCCCTATTTAGCCGTCGTGTTCAGGGCGTCGGCCCTGGAATTCCACTTTGACGACTGGCGAAAGACCATCTCCCGGAAAATGGAAACGCTCGCGCAGATAACCCAGATACTGCACGGGGAAGTTAACACCCGCCGCAGCCACTGGCTGGAGATAATAATAATCCTGCTGATAGCGGTAGAAATGGTCCCGATGCTTCTGGACCTGTGGAAGTTCCTGCGCTGAGTTCCGGCACAGCGCCGGCCGCGAAGAACCTGAATTTACTCCGCTTCCAGAGCCTTGATCGCCGCAGCCGCCGCGTCCCTGGCCTTGCCGCTCACGCTGCCGCTGGAGCGGTATTTTATTTTAAGGAAGTTCAAAGGCTTGCCGTTGAGCTTAACGCGGAAATCCAGGTGAGGGCCGCTTGAGAGCCCCGTAGAACCCACATACCCGATAACGTCGCCCTGGCTGACGCGCTTGCCGCTCCGGATACCTTTTGCGTAGCGCGAAAGGTGCCCGTAGGTGGATTCATAGCCCGAGCCGTGCCGCAGAACTATCAGCTTGCCGTTGGCGCCTTTACGGGCGGCAAAAGTAACCCTGCCGTCCGCCACCGCGGAAACCGGCGTGCCGCTGGGCGCGGCGTAGTCTATCCCGAGGTGCGGCCTGAAATACTTAAGCACCGGGTGGTAGCGGCGATTGGTGAAAAAAGAAGAAATGCGGCGATAATGAAGCGGCGCCCTCAGGAACATGCTGCGCAGGGAGTCTCCCTTTTCATCGTAATAAGAACCCTCAACTGCGGCTGCCGCTTTGCGCCCGCTTTCGGCCCCGTCATAAACAGCCGCGGAGATCTTCTGCGAGACGACCCGGCCGGACGGATCAGCCTTGTACTCCCAGGCCAGCGCCCACTTGTCGCCGTCGCGCACTTCTGTCAGAAAGTCCACTGACCAGGAGAAGATATCGGCGTAATCCAGGATAATGGCGGGAGGCACGCCTTTCGCGCTCATCGACTCCCAGAGGGAAGAAGCTATCTGCCCTGAAAGTTTCGAAGAACCGGGCGTCAGTTCAACGGGCGTTACGGAAAGCAGGTAATCCGCGTCAGTGCCGGCAGCTGTGGAAGGCAGGAGCAAATAATTCTCCAGGTCCTTGGCAACCGACAGGTACTTTACCGGCCCCCAGGTTGAATAAGCAATCAGGTAGGAATCCTCAATCCTCAGTCTCCTGAGATTCAGCCTTTTTGAAAGCGCCGAGGAAATCTTGTACCGTCCCCTGTCGTCAAACCCCTCGGCCTTTAAGACATCGTCAAGCGTGCTGTTAAAAGTTCCGCTCGAGATCCGCAGCAAGTCTTCTTCGCGATCCGCTCCCCGGCCGCATGAGGAAAAAAACACAATACCGGAGATAATCAGGACCGCCGCGGCGCCGCCGGCAAATCTTAACCATTTTTTTCTTTCAGTGATGAAATCCATGACTCTCCTGTGCTTGCTTTAAAATAGATAAATAACGGCGGACAAACCCGGGGGGAGATCCCGGTCCTGTCTAGAATAGCGCAGGGATCCCGGGTCCTGAGGGTTAAGGCGAATATCCTGCCTGCCGATATAATAATAACAAATTATACCGTCGCGAAAAACGTTTGATAGCCGGCCTGTTTTTTGATAATCTGGCCCATGCTGAATATTATTAACAGTGGGATGGGAACCAGTTAATGAAAATCATAATGGCGCTTCTTCTGACGGCTTTTGTCCTACCGGCCTCAATAAAAGCTGCTGAGTCTGAATTCCACGCGTCCAGCAAGTTTTCTTTCAGCCACAACGATATGTGCGGCGCCGGGAAAAGCGCCTCCTCCCTGGCAGAAGGACTGAACTGCCTCGGGGTCCTGAACCTTTACGGCAGCGGGACTAAAGGCGCCTGGAGCTACAGCTACTCCGCGGGAGCAAAGGCTTGCTATGACACGGCCATAACCAGCCGGGTATTCAAAAGGAACCTGAAGCATGAGGAAAAAGCCCCGGTCTGTGACGAATTGAAGAAAGAGGGGAAAGCTGAAAATAACCCGCACCCTCTCGGGCAGCTGCTGGTACGTAAAACAGCCCTGAATAAGGGGTTCTCGCACGGAAACGCCCTCCTGCGCCCCGCGGGGCGGCGTTTCATTGACTAATATGGATGTAATTAATATAATGGACAATAGGTAAAACCTACAACAAAGAGAGAAAAAAATGTCACTAACCAAGAACAAAATCAGAGAAGTAGCGGAAAAATTCTCCGCAAAACCCAACGATACCGGCTCAACCTCAGTGCAGGTCGCACTGGTCACCGAGCGCATTCAGTATCTTGCCAAACACCATACCACCAACCCCAAAGACCATGCCTCACAGCTCGGCCTTACAAAGCTGGTCTCGCAGCGCAAGCGCCTTCTTAGCTACCTTGAAGCCAATAACAGGGAAGAATACAAGAAGGTCATCAAAGCCCTGGGCTTAAGGAAATAACAAATGACAAATTACCCGAAACCACTCCGCCTGGAAGAACAGGTGGGGGATAAGTCCATTTCATTCGAAACAGGAGCCATCGCCAAGCAGTCAGGCGGTGCCGTGATCATCCGCATCGGAGACACCGTAGTGCTCTCCACCGCGGTGCAGGCCAACAAGCCGAAAGACACCCCGCCCCAGTTCGTACCGCTCAGCTGCGACTACAAAGAGCGCACCTACGCGGCCGGCAAGATCCCCGGCGGCTTCTTCAAGCGCGAGGGCAAAGCCCGCGAGAAAGAAGTGCTCGCCTCCCGCCTGACCGACCGCGCCGTGCGCCCCCTGTTCCCGGATTACTTCAATACCGAGACGCAGGTGGTCAACATGGTCATGTCCTACGACGGCGCCAACGATGCCGACGTGGTGTCCATCAACTCGGCCTCCGCGGCCCTGATGATCTCAGACATCCCGTGGAACGGCCCCGTGTCCGCCGTGCGCGTGGGAAAGATAGACGGGAAGTTCGTAATGAACCCCACCAACGAGCAGCGCCTGACCTCCGAGATGGAAATGGTCATCTGCGGAAACCAGAACGGCATCCTGATGGTGGAAGGCGGGGCGCATGAGCTCCCCAACTCCGACCTCATCGCCGCCATGGAAGCAGCCAAGCCCGAACTCGAAAAACTCTGCAAACTGCAGATCAAGATGAAGGAACAGGTCGGCAAGCCCAAGGCCGCCGTCGCCACCCCCGAAATAAAGGCCGAGCTGAAGGCCGAAGTGGAAACGATGTGCCGCGCCGAAGTGGAGAGAATCCTCTCCTCCAAGCCCGAGAAGAAAGCGATGGAAAAGGCCCTCGAAGAGATCCGCGTCAAAGCCTACAAGGCGATGACCGAGAAATACCCGGCCGATCTGACCGCCTCCTACCAGGCCAAGACCGTGTTCGAGGATATCCTCTCCTCCGTCTGGCGCCGCATCACGCTTGACACCCAGGTCCGCACCGACGGCCGCAAGACCGAAGAGATCCGCGAGATCAACATAGACCCCGGCTTCCTGCCCCGCACCCACGGCTCCGCCGTGTTCACCCGCGGCCAGACCCAGGCCCTTGTGGTGGCCACGCTCGGGACCTCGGACGACAAGCAGATGCTTGACGCTCTGGAAGGCAAGACCTTCGACAGGTTCATGCTGCACTACAACTTCCCCAGCTACTCGGTAGGCGAAGTGAAGCCCGACAGGGGCCCCGGCCGCCGCGAAATAGGCCATGGCCACCTCGCCAAGCGCGCGCTGCTGCCGCTCCTGCCCAGCGAAGAAGTCTTCCCTTATACCATCCGCCTCGTGTCCGACATCCTGGAATCAAACGGTTCCTCGTCGATGGCCACGGTTTGCGGCGGGTCCCTCGCGATGTTCGACGCCGGCGTGCCCCTGAAGGCCGCCTGCTCCGGCATAGCGATGGGCCTGGTGACCGACGGCTCAAAGTTCGCCGTGCTCTCCGACATCGCCGGCCTGGAAGACCACTACGGCGATATGGACTTCAAGATAACCGGTACGCGCCAGGGCGTGACCGCGCTGCAGATGGACGTGAAGCTCGCCACCGGCATCCCCATGAACATCATGAAGGAAGCCATCGAGCAGGCCACCCGCGGCCGCCTCCACATCCTGGACCTGATGGACAAAGCCCTGCCGGCGCAGCGCGCCGACATCTCCGAGTTCGCGCCCCGCATAGTGAAGCTGCAGATCCCCAAAGACAAGATCGGCGCCTTCATAGGGCCCGGCGGCAAGAATATCCGCGGCATCCAGGAGCGCACAGGAGCCAATATCGACGTTGAAGACGACGGCTCAGTGTTCATCTCAAGCTGCGACAAGGCCAGCCTTGAAGCCGCCAAATCCATGGTGGAAATGTTCACCGCGGAAGTGGAAGTAGGCAAAGTCTACAAGGGCAAAGTAGTATCAATAGTGGACTTCGGCGCCTTTGTGGAAATACTGCCCGGCAAAGAAGGCCTCCTGCACATCTCGGAAGTCGACGTCAGACGGATCAACCGCGTAGACGACGTCCTGAAGATGGGAGAGGAGATAGAAGTGAAGGTGCTCGAGGAGAACAACGGAAAATTCCGCCTCTCGCGCCGCGTGCTTTTGCAGCAGCCCGTTCAGTCTGAAAGGAAATAAGATAGATCCGGCCCCCGCGTCCAAAGCGGGGGCCGGAATATTAACCGAGGCAAACAAGATGAAAAAAACATCAAAACCGAAGGAAACAGCTTTCGACCAGGTTCAGAAGTTCT